>JBIKYT010000013.1:0-46197 GCA_044355095.1 Ilumatobacteraceae bacterium | reverse complement strand
TCATCGCCAATAATCCTCATCACTTGTCTGGCGCCATTGATAGCGATGGAGCAGATAAAGCCGCCCGCTTTATGCAATTGTGCGACGCGTTTGATATCCCGTTAATAACTCTCGTTGATACGCCCGGGATGATGGTTGGTCCTGAAGTTGAGCAAACCGCACTGGTGCGACACTGCAGTCGTCTGTTTGTCACCGGTGTCAACATCACTGTCCCGGTCGTATCAATAGTTCTACGTAAAAGTTATGGCTTAGGGGCACAGGCGATGATGGCTGGCAGCACCAAAGCTCCGCTTGCTTGCGTCGCTTGGCCGACAGGCGAATTCGGTGGCATGGGACTAGAGGGCGCTGTGAGGCTCGGATACCGCAATGAGTTAGCCGCGATTACTAACGAATCTGAACGCGAAGCCACATTTCAAAAGATGGTTGATCGCATGTACGAACACGGCAAGGCACTGTCGGTAGCTACGCATTTCGAGATCGACGATGTGATTGACCCGACAGATTCTCGTCGCTGGCTGAACGCAGTTTTGGAATCACACCGAGCACCAGTGCGGTCGGGTAAGAAGCGATCAAATATTGATACTTGGTAAATTTTAAAACTGATTAACGAGCAGGACGTAGTTCGTTGAGTGCGCTGACGTTGTCCAAAAGAATCTTTTTACGATCGCTGTCAGAGAACGCCTTTAACTCAGTGACATAGTCAAGCGGGTTCGGCATACCTTCAATATGGGGCCAGTCAGATCCGAAGAGCACATGATCGGCACCCATGATGTCGGCAACTTCATGAACGTCGTCTTCCCAGAACGGGTTGATCCACCAATTGTTGCGCAGCGTCTCAACGGGATCATCAACGAAGTATCCCGGCATTTTCTTTGCCGTTGAAGTCAACTTGTCGCAGGCGTCACGTAAGAAACTCGAACCGTTTTCGATTGAAGCCATACGTACATTGGGGAAACGATCAAACAGCTTCTCAAAGACCGACGTGATGATGAAATCTTGTGCCGCCCTTTCGATGGCGAAACTCTTGATCGAAGGTTTCCATGAACCACTAAATGAAGCCGAGAATGAATCGTTGGCATAACCATTACTGGAATAACCACTATCTCCGGCATGAATGATCACAGTGATGCCAGCTTCATTGACTCGAGCCCAGAACGGGTCATACACCGAATCAAATGGCGACAACTGTCCGGTAATGGTGGTCGGTGCTGCGGGACGCATACACACCACTCGTGCACCTTGCGAGAGCGCCCAATCAAGTTCGGTACAAGCCCACTCGACTGAGGCAAGCGAAATGTAGGGACCGGCGAAAATTCGATTCTTATAGTCAAAGCCCCAATCCTCTTGGAGCCAACGATTGAACGCTGTAAACATGATTCCGACGCCTTCTGGATCATGTTTCAAAATCTCTTCATACAACATTCCAAGCGTGGGGAAGAGCCAAATTTTGCTCACACCTTGCTGATCCATGACAGCTAGTCGCGCATCGTGATCGCGATACTCGGGACGAATTGGTTCTCTTTTGGCAAGAAATTCCAGCGGATGCTTCTTCTCAGGGTTCCCGCGGAAATAGTCATGCATTGAGCCAGCCGGAGAAATGGGATCGAACGTCGCATTGGCTACCACGCGACTCACACGGCCACCGATGACTGGATATTGCCGTCCATTGATTTCTGCCCACTGCACACATCTTTGACCATCTTTGGGGTCGAGGTGACGAGTGAAGGCGTCAAGAGCCTCGTAATAGTGGTTGTCGGCATCAAAGGGAATGAAACCCAATTCATCGCTCATAAGAGCATCGTACGATGCCACACGGCGGAGTGCGTAGCGTAGAGGTATGGATAGCCAAGAAAATCTTCAGGTTGAGGACCCCTCCTCGCATCCCAAACATGTGGTCGTGGTCTTGCTGGACAGCCTCAATCGCCACCTTCTGGGGGCATATGGAGGAACCGAATTCGCCACCCCGAACCTTGATCGGTTCGCTGAACAGTCGGTGGTCTTTGAAAACCACCACACTGGTTCTTTGCCCTGTATGCCCGCTCGCCATGATTTATTGGTTGGTGCACTTGACTTCCCGTGGCGGCCATGGGGCTCGGTTGAAATTTGGGAGGACGCAATTACCTTCGCATTACGTCAAGCCGGCGTGACCACGATGTTGGTTTCTGATCATCCACATCTTTTTGAATGTGGCGGCGAGAATTATCACGTTGATTTCGATGCCTGGGAATATGTTCGTGGGCACGAGAACGATCCGTGGAAGACCCGTCCTGACCCTTCGTGGGTTGGGACACCAGCGTTGCCTGTTGATGAGCCCCGACGCGGGCACTTTAAGTACCAAGACTCACGTACATGGTTTAAGTCGGAAGAAGATTTTCCGGGCCCACAAACAATGCAGGCAGCAGTTCAATGGGTTCGTACCAATGCTGGACATCATGATCGCTCATTTCTTGTCATCGATGAGTTCGATCCCCACGAACCATTCGATACTCCTGAACCTTGGGCGTCGATGTACCGCGAGCAAGGTGAAGATCCCCAAGAAGAACATCCATGGATGATTTGGCCGCCATATGTCATTGATGGTCTGAAGAACGGGTTAATCACAGAAGCAGAAGGGCGATCTTTGCGAGCCGCGTACGGCGCGAAACTTTCAATGATTGATCACTGGTTTGGCAAGTTGCTTGATGCAATTGATGCCTCGCCTGACGCTGATGAAACAGCGGTCATTATCTGCACCGATCACGGTCACTACCTTGGTGAGTTTGACGTATGGGGGAAACCTGGTTTTCCGATCCACAACACCTTGGGACATATTCCGATGATGATTCGTTGGCCCGGCATCAAACCACGACGAGAAGATGCACTGACGACCACGGTTGACATTCATGCAACTCTGTGCGACGTATACGGAATTTCGGTTGAACACCGCACGCATGGTCACTCCCTAGTTCCTCTGATTGAACAGAATGCATCCAGTGTTCGCGACCACTGTTTGTCTGGTTATTGGGGACGTGAAGTGCAATTGATAACCAAGGATCACACGTATACGCGCGGTTCGGTGGGCGACGGTTTTCCATTGTCGATGTGGTCCAACCGTTGGAGCACAATGCCTGTGCACTCAATGCCCCATATTCGTTTACCCCGCCCCGATCAACGTGCCTATCTTGACGCGATGCCTGGTAGTTCAGTCCCGGTCATCCGACAGCCATTTATGCAAGGTGATTTCTTACCCTTTTGGGCTTACGGTGGCCTGAAGAATGAGAATCTTTTGTTTGATCGAAAAAATGATGCGGGTGAACTCAACAATCTCGCGGCCGCTCATGGCGCCTCACAAACAGATGTAGAGAAACAACTCGTGCGCAGACTGAAAGAAGCGCTACTGGAAATCGATGCTCCCGATGACGTTCTCGAACGCTTAGGACTTCAGGACTAAGCTAGTTATAGACAAATGTCGTACGGGCGAATCGGAACTCGGGGTAGTTCACGACCGACTGCTTGACGAATGGCATTGGCGATAGCCGGAGTGACCGAGATACAAGGTGGTTCACCGATACCTTTGGCGCCGAGAGGCGACTTCGGCTCATGCTCTTCGATGAAAACCATTTCGACGGTAGGGGAATCAAGGAAAGTTGGAAGCAAATAATCCGTAAAGCTCGGATTACGGACCTTGCCATCTTTAACAATGATTTCTTCCATGACCGCCAAGCCAAGACCTTGAGCGATTCCGCCTTCAATCTGACCCATGGCAGCTAGTGGGTTCAACACCCGACCGACATCTTGTGCCGTGGCGATTTGTACCACTTTGATCAGACCAAGCTCAGGATCGACGTCGACGACTGCTCTATGCGCAACAAAGGCGTACGCAACATGGCAATTTCCCTGACCATTTTCATCAAGATCTTCGGTGGGAGGATGATGGTATTCCTCCGTGCAATCGATATCGATCTCACTGATGGCATCGCACACTGGCACGCGACGTTGAGTTAAGCGATCCACAATGTCAGTTCCGTCAATTTCAAGTTCGGAACGAGTCATCACAAACTTTGTCGCAACATGATCGAACAATTGAGCAAGTGCTGCTTGGCACGCAACTTGAACTGCTCCACCACTCATCCACGTTTGGCGACTTGCTGAAGTTGATCCGGCGGAGCCAACTTGAGTATCGATGGTGTCAAGAATGACTTCGTCGACACCGAGCACAGTTCGAGCGATCTGTTGGGCCAACATCGTGAACCCTTGACCAACTTCAGATGTTGCGAACTTGATAGTCACAACACCATTACTGATTCGACAACGAGCAGTAGAAAAATCATCAAAGCCTTCGCTGTACATAAGGTTTTTGATGCTCACACCCCAGCCAACTCCACGGCGGATATTTGAAGGTTGTGCCGTCAAGCCAGTGCCACCGGGAATAGTGCGGAGGTCGGCATTGTTTTCGAGTGGCGCAGGCATTGGTATTGCATCTGTTTCTCGGATGCACTGGGCCACTGGTGCAACACTGTCCATGATTTGACCGGTAATCATTCGATCGCCAGTTTCCATGGCATTCAGCAATCTGATTTCAACCGGGGAAACTCCAATCGCAGCAGCCAGCTTCTCCATTTGACTTTCATGAGCAAAACAGGCCTGCACGACGCCAAATCCACGCATTGCTCCACAAGGGGGATTGTTCGTGCGAACTGCCCAACCATCAACAATTGCATTTTCACATTTGTATGGCCCTTGTGTATGGGTAATGCCGTTGATTAGCACCGCTGGGGAAGTACTGCAATAGGCACCGCCATCAAACACCATTCGTGATTCGATTTTGACGATCTTGCCGTTTGCGTCAGCGTGATGCTTCATCCAGATCTTCGCTGGATGGCGATGCACATGTCCGTAGAAGCTTTCTTCCCGCCCGTACGAGATTCGGACGGGACGACCAGCCTTCATAGCGAGCAATGCTGTGTGAACTTGCAAACTGATGTCTTCGCGAGCACCGAATGCTCCACCAACTCCACCCAACACCAACCGAATATTCTCTTCGGGAATATTCAAGCAATCGGCGATCTGCTTGCGATCTTCGTGCAACCACTGAGTGGCCACGTACATCTCTAAGCCTTGACCACCCGAATCTGGAATTGCTAGCGCAGATTCAAGACCGAGGAACGCTTGATCCTGCATGCCAATTTCGTATTCACCCTCGACCTGAATGGCTCCGACGACAGATGGATCTCCACTCACGATTCGCTGATGGCGAAAGATGTTGCCATCTGGGTGAATCTGCTCGGCTACACCGGCGATGCAATCCTCGGGATCGGTCACTGGTGTCAGTACTTCATAAGTCACTTTGATCGCCGCTAAGGCTCGCTGGCAGGTTTCTGGATGATCGGCCGCGACGGCAGCAATTGGTTCTCCGCTGTAGCGCACAGTGTCGCCAATCGCAGCGAAGACGGGTTGATCCTGAACGATCAGTCCGTACGTCAACTTCCCGGGCACATCGGCCGCAGTCACGACCGTGGCGACACCATCAATTGCGTAAGCGCCGGACACATCAATCGCCAAAACGCGGGCGTATGGATGCGGACTACGTAAGGTGGCACCCCACAACATGTTGTCGGCCCACATGTCGCTGGAGAATGCGAAACCTCCTTGAACTTTTGCGACGCCATCAGGTCGACTAGCGCTTGTGCCGAGGGTTCCGTGACGTTGGCCAGTTGAAGAAATTGTTGATGTCACGAGGGATTCCTTCGTTGATCGGCAACCGTGCGCACTGCTTCTAAAATTCGTCCATAACCGGTGCAGCGACAGATGTTTCCAGACAAAGATTCACGAATCTCGTCATCGGACGGATTCGGATTGTTTTCTAAAAGATGATGCACTGCGACAATGAACCCTGGAGTACAAAAGCCACATTGAACTCCGCCTTCAGCAAGGAACGCTGACTGAACATCGGTGAGTGATCCATCAGGTCCCAATCCCTCAACCGTCAAGATTTCGGTATCAACTGCTGCCGCGGCCATCACCAAACATGAACAGACAGCCTGCTTGTCAACAATGACGGTGCAACTTCCACACTCGCCTTGTTCACAAGCTCCCTTTGCACCTGGGAGTCCGAGACGTTCACGCAACACATACAAAAGACTTTCGCCTATCCATGCATCTTTGACTTCGTGGACTTGGCCGTTGACCCGCAATGAATAGATCTCATTTGATTGCGAGGCGCCCGAAACAGGGATATTGATACTCATGAGAAAGACCTCGTTAATAGTCGTCGAGCCAGGACACCAATTGCATGTCGGCGATAGTCGGCAGTAGAACGATGATCGTCAATTGGGCGCGATTCAAGAGAGACGCGACGACCGAACTCCTGAGCAACAGATGCTTCTAATTGCGCACCAGCCCGTAACGAAGTTGTTTTCATTAACCATGCTTCGGCATTGTGAGCACGAATGATTGTTGGACCGACAGAACCCAAAGCGATTGATACGAAACCTTCATCACTATCTCGCACGAGGCAGGCCGATGCGGTCGAGATCACCATCGCGTTACGCGTTCCGACTTTTGCATAACCCTGCCACCCGTCAACAATGGGCATGGACACCGAATGCACAAACTCAGAGGGCTGCAAGCAATTCTTTTTCACACCCACCATGAAATCGACGAAGTCGATATCGCGATTTCCCTCGGGACCGATGACATGAATTGTCGCATTCAGCGCAGCCAGAACGGGAAGTGAATCTCCAGCAGGCGAACAAGTACCTAGGTTCCCACCAAGAGTTCCAGCGGCGCGAATTTGAGGGGAGCCAACCGTTCTGGCAGCTTGGGCGAGAGCGGGAACGAGACGAGCAATTTCGCCGACTTCCATTTCTGCATAGGGGACACCTGCACCTATGGTGATCCGGGCCTGCGACGGACGGACAGACCACTCAGAGAGCTCTTTGACCTGTCGCAAACTGATCATGGTGACAGGTTTGCGACCATGCAGATTGACCTCAACCATGAAATCAGTTCCACCAGCAAGCAATTTCGCCGAGGGATGATTTTGGAATACTTCGACAAGTTCGTCAACGTTGCGAGGGATTAAAACAGGCACTCGGTCAGTTTACATTTTGTCAAAGTATGAGAGTGAGATCTCAACTAATACTTCGCCGCAAAATCAGCGTTTTACTTCGCAACTTGACGATCGAAACCATTCCAGCGATCAACATGATCCCGATCACCACGAAATATGCCGACCAAGGAAGGTTTTTACCGGTCGTGAGTAGGTAAATATCGGGCGCTCCGAAAGTCACGAGCGTGACTAGTCCCCAGACGACCGAGTCTTGGAAACGATGCTGAACCAAAGCATCGATCATCTTTGCGGTCGCACGAGCAAATATTGGGCAGGAAATAAACTCAACTGCGGCAAAAATCCAAATATTGACGCCATATTTAGCGAAAAAGACGTCGGCAAAGATGATTCTGACGACACTCCAGACCATCACGGCCCCAAACCAGGCTCGTTCAAGTGAAATCTGCCTCTTTGTCACTGTCTAGAGGCTAAAGGGGCATAAGGTCAAGACGTTGTGTTTAATAAATTCCCTATTAAAAGCCGGTCCCAGGATTCATCACCTCGAGACATGTCGTTAGCGCTTCACGCGTTTACCGCAACGGGTGTTCTTGTCGGTATGGCCGCCTTGGTGGCTGTACTTGATGGTTCAGCTCGGATGGCGATTATCTGGCTTCTGGTAGCGCAACTCATTGACGGAATTGATGGACCACTAGCGCGTCGTCTACTGCCCGATGAAGCAACAACCAAGTTTGACGGGTACGTGCTTGACCTCGTTATCGATTTCGTCACCTGTGTCCTCGTGCCTGCTGCCTTCTTATGGCAATTCAGAATGGTCAATCATGATCGCTCGGGCATGATCGCTATCGCTGCGCTTCTCATGTTCTCAAGTTTGTGGTTCAGTCGCACCGACCAACAAGATGACGACAGTTGGTTTCATGGTTTTCCAGCGGCGTGGAATATGGTTGTGCCGACCTTGTGGCTATTGGATAGTTCGCCAACAGTCACCATGGTTGTCGTGGCCTGTTTATCAATTCTTACGATGACCAATGTGCAATTCGCTCATCCGGTTCGGGTTGTTCAATGGCGTATCTGGAATATGACGGCAATTTCCGTTTGGGTGATTGGAGTTCTGCTGGGAACTATTTGGTCGCCACAAGTACCAGCATTAGTAATAGCTCTAGTCGTTATTGGCCCAGTCATGGTCGCGGTAGCGACAGTGGCGCGGCGCGTTCAATTGACGCGCGATATCCAACTATTTCGCTGATCCATCCCAGCCGGCAAAGGCATCGATCATGGCTTTAACATCGCCAAGCGGATACAGAATTGGACAGGTGCACCCGTGATCAATGTAATGCTTGACCTTGGCTCGGGCTTCTGCGGGCGTGCCACTTGCAGTCAGCATTTGCACGATTTCATCAGGAACTAGTTTGCTCGCCGCGACAACTTGTTCGTGACTGGCTGGCCAAGTGAGAACTTCGCCGACCTTGTCAAGTAACGATTGAGGGACGCCAGAGGCCTTCATGATGTGCGGCTGTTGGCCCAAATATTGAGTCACCATCAGGCGCGCCATATCAAGGGCAGTTTGACGGTCTTCATGAACGCTGCACACCACAAGTTGCGGACGGTCAATGTCGTCCAACGTTTTGCCTGCCTTAGCGGCTCCCTTTTCGAGAGCCTCGAGAGCCTGATCGTTGTAGTCGGGTGAAACTAAATAGTTCAACACTGCACCATCAGCGATTTCGCCAGTGAGTTCCATCATTTGCATACCGGTTGCACCGATATAGATCGGCACATCTTTTGGCCGACGATCTTGATAAACGTAATCCAGTTCAACACCATCTAAGTGAACGTATTCGCCATGAAACGTGACCGTTTCATTATTGAGAAGTGCTCGAACCGTGGTCACAATTTCGCGCATGACTCGCAGTGGCTTGGCACGATCAATACCGACTTTTTGTGCCAACGGATCCCACCATGCACCGATACCCAAAATAACTCGGCCAGGAGCAAGGTCGTCGAGTGTTGAGAAGGTGGCTGCAAGACGAGCGGGATTACGGCTCCAACAGTCGACAACGCCACTGCCAATCTTAATTCGATCGGTAACGCTCGCAAATGCGGCCATCGGAACCGTTGCTTCACGTACTAATCGGCTCTCGGCCTGCCACACTGCGTCAAAGCCTTTGCTTTCTGCGTATTGAGCAAATTGCATACCTTCACGAATCGGGTGCGCGTCTTGCAGGTAGATAGCAACGGGTTGATTCTGTTGGTTTTGGCTCATGATATTTCGCGCCTTTAGGTGATTGGGTTGGTTTACAGTTTGGCAAAAAGTCGTTGCGCAGATTCGGATGCCTTACTTCGCACCTCATCGAGATCTACTCGGGTTGGTAATCCGTCGCGAAGCAAAGTCTCACCGCTTGCTGTCTGAACATTGATAGCCCTGATTCCTGGCGTGAATGCAACATGCCATGGACTATCGCTGTGGTCATAACTCCAAGACACACGATCGCCTTGGCATTCGGGAATAAATGAGTAACTGTTCTCTAGCCAAGACCAAGCAAGGTCAGGGGAGAGCGTGACATCGTCGGATCGATACGCGACATAAGCAAGGCGCATTTCTTCAAGCATGTCAGCACCAATACCATCGGTTCCGAGAATGACTTTGTTTGACCGCCGAGCGGGGTGCGCATAGCCAACACCATTGTTCATATTGCTTCGGGGGTTGTGAGCAATCGTTCCGCTTAATTCTCGATCAAGATGGACGCAGTGGACGAGTAGCCAATCATCTTGAGAGAGTTTTTCAAGTCGAGCACCAGCGGTGATGTCATCAATTCCTTCTGCAACATGTATGTGCACACCGACACCAAGGTCGGTTGCAAGGCCAGAAGCGCTTTCAAGTAGTTCGTCAGAACAAGTGAACGCAGCGTGCACACCAACCATTCCGCGTCCACCCGCTGCGATAAACCGACGATTCTCTTCAAGTCCTCGAAGTCCTGCTTCAACGCCATGTCGATCCGTCACTCCGTATGAGCAATTGACGCGAACTCCGACTTCAGCACAGGCCTTGGCTATGACGTCAAGGCTGCCTTCAATAGCATTAGGACTTTCATGGTGATCAATGATTCCGGTCGTACCGTTCATCAATGCTTCGATGGCACCTAGTTTGGCCGACCAATAAATCATGTCGAGATCAAGCGCAGAATCTAAACGCCACCAAACTTGCTGCAGGATTTCAAGAAAATTGGTGGGCTGAATAGGTGGCGCGGGCATGCCTCGGGCCAACGATGAATACAAATGATGGTGACCGCAAACAAGACCAGGCGTGGTGCTCGTCATCTCAGTCGTTATCTTCATTAATCGGACGCATCGGCAAAACAGTTCGCCATTGACCGTCGTAGTCATAAAGCGCAGCGGCTACAGCGCCTGCAGTTGGCACTAATCCAATTTCGCCAACTCCCTTAATGCCATACGGCGAGTTCGGCTCAGGCGACTCCACAAGCACAACCTTCACGGGCGGCATGTCCTTGGCGCGAATGATTCCGAGCGAACGCAACGTTGTATTGGTCGGGAAACCTGTTTCGGGATCAGATGGGAAATTCTCTGACAGGGCATAACCAAGACCCATGTGCACCGAACCCTCGATTTGGCCCTCACACAATGTTGGATTGACAGCACGTCCTACGTCATGGGCCGCGACTACTTCGGAAACTTTTCCGGTTTCACGATCAACCGTGACAAGTTGTGCTGCGTAACCAAATGTTGAATGAATAGTGGGGTTTTCCACTTCACCCAGCTTCTGGGTCCAATCAACGCGGTATTCGCCATAGTGATCAACACCAACGGCACAGTCTGCTGCTCGCGCCGCTTCACAAGCCGCTTTCACAGCGCCTGCTCCCATCAAGGTGCCCCTCGAACCGGTGGTTTGTCCAAAACCAAGTTCACGAGTCGTATCGACAATCACGCGAACCTTTTCGGGATCTATTCCGAGTTCATGAACCGCAACCTGCAAGGCAACGGTGTTGATTCCTTGCCCCATTTCGGTCCAACCGTGACGCACTTCAATGATTCCATCGGGACGAAAATGAACCACGGCTCCGCTGACTTCTTTAAAGCCATTGCCAAGACCTGAGTTTTTGAGTCCTAAGCCGAGTCCGACTGCTTGGCCTGAAGCAAGAGCAGCGTCATAGAAAGGTTTGATTTCATCAAGACATCTTTCAGCGCCTAGACATCCGTCATCCATGATTTGACCAGGGCCCCACACGACGCCTGGCTTGATGACATTTCGTTTGCGCATTTCCCAACCAGAAATACCAACTTTTTGCGCTAATCGATCCATGATGCCTTCCATGGCAAACTGCGCTTGGTTGGCACCAAAACCGCGGAATGCTCCGCACACTGGATTGTTGGTTCGAGCAGCGATCGCTTCGACATCAATGTTTTCCGTTGCGTACGGTCCGCTGGCATGACCAGCCATACGCTCGAGCACCTTCATACCGACACTTGCATAGGCTCCACTATCACCAAGTGCACGCACTTTCAGGGCAACGAGACGACCATCAGAATCACAACCAGCGGTGTACTCCATATGAATAGGGTGACGTTTGGCGTGCATCAAGAATGACTCTTCACGCGACAGCGTGCACTTCACCGGTGCATCAAGCAACCAAGCCGCAAGCGCCGCATGCGCTTGATTGCTCATGTCTTCTTTTCCGCCAAATGCTCCGCCGTTGGTGACAAGCTCAACGGTGATTTGTGAATTGTCGATACCGAGAACGCGCGCAATGTCATTACGGTCGTCCCACACGCCTTGACCACCGGAGTACACGTGCAAACGACGAACACCATCAATCACTGAAGGTACGGCGAGTGAACTTTCGGGCTCCAAAAAGGCATGCTCAATGCGCTGAGTATCAAACATCTCGTGCACGACATGAGGCGCTGCCGCCAAAGCAACCTCAACATTGCCACGCGAATATTTACTGATACTCAACACATTTGAATCAGTACCCCAAACGGCTAATTCTTGGTTGGTAATCGCAAAAAGGGGATCGGTGATCGGCTTGAGAGGGGAATACTGCACTTCAACAAGCGATACAGCCGCGCGGGCCGCAATGCGGGTTTCGGCTACAACAACCGCCAAAACATCACCGGCGTAACTGGTTCGGCCTCCGACCGGAATCATCACCGGCCAGTCCTTGTAAATGAGACCAACTCGCAGTTCGGCAGGAATATCAGCTGCGGTGAAAACACCAACTACTCCTGAGGCTTCTAGCGCGGCTTCGGTATTGATGGCCGTGATATCTGCCCGTGCGTGTTCTGTGAGAACGAGCGCTGCGTGAAGCATTCCGGGAATACGAATATCGTCGACATATCCACGATCACCCAGGGTTAACTCTTTGGCTTCGTATTTCATTCCACCCGAACCGAGACCAGTAGGTTGCTGGGGAACGAGTTGTTTGCCCTGTGCTACTGCCTCAATTGCGTCAAGCACTTTGACGTATCCGGTACAGCGACACAGATTGGCGCCGAGATGGCGACTCATATCAGCCTTGGTGAGTGCTGCTCCCTTTTTGTCAATTTGACCCTTAGCCCGCATCACGATGCCGGGAATACAAAAACCGCACTGCAAACCTCCACAAGCGGCAAACGCATTTGCGTAAGAGTCACGTTCTGCTTGCTCTAGGCCTTCGAGAGTGACAACCGATTTGCCGGCAACTTTCTCAAGGGACTGCTGACAACTCACAACAACTTTGCCGTCTATGAGAACAGTGCAACAGCCACACTGACCAGAAGGCGAACATCCATCCTTCGGCGACGTGATATCAAGTTCGTCTCGCAGAGCTGCAAGTAAATGCGGATGCTCGGCACTGACATTCACTTCCTGACCATTAACCTGCAACGTCACACGCCGGGTAGAAAGACGGTGCGGATTATGTGCGATATCAGTCATGAGTCTGGTCCTTCATCGCTGCTTGGTTTTCCGGTGAAACGATCGCCCCGCGTTGTTGCGTGATACGCGTGTAGACCTCGGGACGGCGATAACGATCGAAGTTGAAAAGTGTTCCCTTGTAACGTTCACACCAATCAAGATCGCAAGCAGCCACGATTAATTCATCTGCTGTCGTCAACGTTTGGGCCACGATCTGCCCGCTCGGTGCCACGATGCATGTTTGACCCAGAGAATCGACGCCTTCTTCAACGCCGCCTTTGGCGACGCCCACAACCCAAGTTCCATTTTGATAAGCACCTGATTGCATGACCAGCGAATTATGGAAACCTTGCAAAATATCTTGACTGGGGTCTGGCACGTAATGAATCGGCGTGTTGTAGCCGCAAAGAATCATCTCGACGCCCTGAAGACCCATTTCGCGATACGACTCTGGCCAGCGACGATCGTTGCAGATCATCATTCCGAATAGTCCACCGAATGCTGCCCAAACGCCGAAACCTTCTGGCCCTGGTTCGAAGTAATAACGCTCGGCATGTTGAAACGGGCGATTCGGCTCGTGATGTTCATGACCAGGTATGTGCACCTTGTGATACTTGGCGACTACTGAACCGTCGCGCTCAACCAGAATCTGAGTGTTAAAGCGATGAACGACACCATGGTCGTCAGGTTCGGTCAATTCTGCATACCCCAATGAAAAGCCAATGCCTAGTTTTTTGGCCTCATCAAAGAGGGGTTGGGTCTCGGGGCTTGGCATTGACTTCTCATACCAATGATCGGCCTCAGAGATGTCGTCAACAAACCAGCGCGGAAAGAAGGTCGTTAATGCCAATTCGGGGAAAACAACGAGGTCACACGAACGTTCTTTGGCTTGGCGCAGCAATGAAATCAAACGCTCAACAACGCTGGCCCGAGAGTCAGCTTTCTGAATTGGTCCAAGTTGAGCGGCTCCGACAACAACGACACGAGATTGTTGAGACATCAGTTCATTCCAGTCTGCGATGAAAGATCTACATGGGCGAGAGCCCACATCGTGTCCATCAGAATATTGGTTCCGGCTACTAGGTCTTCGGTATGTGTAAATTCAGCTGGGTTATGACTGATGCCTTGAACCGATGGCGTAAAGATCATTGTGGTGGGGCACACTCGAGCCAACATCTGCGCATCATGGCCTGCACCCGACGGCATCAACATGACTGAACGATTGTGGTGATTGGCCAAATCTACAATGAGCCCGGTTAACTGTTCGTCAAATTCCACTGGTTCAAAGCGCGCCAGAACTCGCGATGAAATAGTGACACCTTCAGTGTCCGCAAGTTCGGCAATTTTCTCGGCGATCCTGACTTCAACTTCGCACAAGATCTCTTCGTCAGTGTTGCGAACATCAAGAGTGAGGGTCGCACTCTTGGCAACCACGTTGATCAGATTCGGTTGCAGATCAATCTTGCCTACCGTGCACACCTGATTACCGCCGTACTCGCGAGCGATTTGCCGTAGATACACCGCAATTTCTGCAGCGATATAAGCCGGATCATGGCGAAGTGACATCGGGGTCGTGCCAGCGTGATTACTTTGGCCCGAGATTGTGACTTCTTGCCACGAAATCCCTTGCACCCCAGTCACGGCACCGATTTGTACTTCTTCGGCTTCGAGTCGTGGACCTTGTTCAATATGCAATTCAACGAATGCGTGTGGAGCAGCGCTCGGACATGGAGATGAACCGGCATAACCGATGCGTTGCAGTTCTTCACCCAAAATCGCGCCATCAATCGCGACTGTGTCTAAAGCGGATTCTAGAGACATTCCTCCGACGTACACCAAAGAGCCGAGCATGTCTGGTTGAAAGCGCGCGCCCTCTTCATTAGTAAAGACTCCAACTGCAAATGGACGAGCCGGAGTTACACCTGCGGACATCAAAGTTTCAATCACTTCAAGACCAGCGATGACCCCGAGGTTTCCGTCATAACGTCCGCCTGTTCGCACAGTGTCAATGTGACTACCTGTCATGACTGGCAATCCTGTTCCCACGTTCCAGGTGCCGACGATGTTTCCTACACCATCAATAGAAATATCGAGACCGAGGTCTTTCATCCATGTCATCACCAAGTTGCGTCCATCGCGATCGGCGTCGGTCAGGGCCAAACGACACGAACCGCCTCCATCGATGGGACCGATGGTCGCCAACTCATCGAGGCGTCCCAATAAACGGTCCTGAGAAATGGAATATCCCTGCAACGAGGGAAGATTCAGTTCAAGAAAGGGGACTGCGGATGCCACGGACTAAGTTTACATTTTGTAAAGCCAAATGCCGATGACCATAGGTCGGCCCAACGACAAGAATCGGAAACAATGTCTGGCAACGAAATCATCGTTTTGTTGCTGGCAGTCGGGGTGGCAGCAGTGGTGCAGAACATTGTGGGTTTTGGATTTGCGCTTCTTGCCGTCCCACTGATGGTTCTGGCGGTCAATCCCCATGACGCTGTCATCATTTCAACCTTTCTCGGACTGGGAAGTTCAAGTTTTCAAGCATTTAACGGCCGTCGCGACGCTCAGTGGTCACTGGTGAAGAGATTGTCAGTCTCAGCACTCGTTGGTATTCCCTTCGGACTTTTGGTTTTTAACCATGTTGACGAACGGGTTCTCAAGGGATGCTTGGCAACTGGAATCTTTTTGGCAGTGCTTTTCCTGGCCCGCAACTCACAGTTCAGGAACACCAGCCATCGTCTCGAAGTTGTCGCCGGGTTCCTGAGTGGGGCTTTGTCGTCGTCTTTGTCAACCAATGGCCCACCGCTAGTTTTTGCTTTACAAGGACGTGGGTTACCAATTGCTCAGTTTCGAGCGACGATTAGTGCAATCTTCACAATCTCGGGTGTGATCACTCTTGCGTCATTTATCGCAATGGGTGATGTCAACTCGGATTCGCTGAAAGGCGTCGTGATGAGTTTGCCCATACTTGGTTTAGGAATTCTGCTCGGGCAAAAACTCAAGCCACGACTGAACGAAGAAAACGCTCGTCGATTCGTCCTCTTACTCTTATTGGCTGCTGGTTGTTCAGCTTTTATTGGCGCAATCGTGGGCTAAGGAACAATTCTCGTCACCCAGCAAAAATCGTCGTCCACTGATCTTTCGTCATTGGCTTTAAAACAAAGTTGTGCTGTTGCACCTCTGCGAGAGTTTCATGAGCTGGTTGTGAGTATTGGTGACCGGGGTAAATGATTGTCGAGCTTGGCAAACTATTGAGAGTTTGCAAACTGTGATACATCATCTCTGGATCGCTTCCGGGTAAATCGGTTCGACCACAACCATCTAGAAAAAGCGTGTCCCCAGAAATCAAACATCCGTTGACCAAGAAGCACTGTGAACCGGGAGTGTGACCTGGTGTGTGAACCAAGGTGATGTCGATATTGCCAACTTTGACAATGTCACCAGCCTCATGAGCAACGAGATCGGTTTCAGAAACACCAGTTGTACGCAGCACCCAAGGAGCCTCTTCCTTATTGACATGAATGCCGACTGATTCATGTTCAAGAAGTCGGGTGATTCCTTCAATTCGATAGTTCATCATTGAACCGCCGATGTGATCGGGGTGATAGTGAGTCGCTAACGCACCAGTAATTCTCATACCATCGCTGGCGGCCACAGCAATCAGGTCATCAACGGCATAAGCAGGGTCAATCACCATGCACTCGCCAGTTGAACGGTCTCCAATGAGGTAAACGAAGTTGACCATCTGTTGCGCAAGCGGGTCACCGACAGCGAAGTCCCGACCGGAAAGCAATTGTTTGAAGTACACCTGATGATCGGAATTGGCAGTCACGTTTCTAGGGTAGACGCTCTGATGAATCTTCCGCTTCATGGAGGCGGCGTTGCAGGAGGCAGGACCCCGTCTCCTAACATGACACTTATGGCCGAGCATCTCAATCAGGGTGATCTCGATTCGCTCGTCGAAGGACAAATGATCCCGTTCGGTGGAAATCGTTGGTCAGCAGTTTCGGCAAAGCTTGCTCAGGAATTCCGTCCTGGAGACAGCCTGGTTGTCGTTCAAGACAGCGGCGACCTTTTGCACATTCCAGCATCAGTGGCTGAGATTGCCAATACCGCAGTGACAAATGCTCAATTGGCATTTACCCAACTAGCGGCAATCGAAGCCAATCAAATCAGTAAGTTTTTTGCTTCCTTCGCCACCAATTTGGAGAATGAGGAGATCTTTCACCAGATCAAGATTGCTAATGACAGCGACGTAGAAAGCGCCACTCAGCGAGGCCGGTCAACGACGCGATTGCAAATTAACGAAAAGATGCGCCTTGATATGGTCGCGGCCCTCCACATGTGGCGCGATCTTCCTGATTCTTCATCAGGAAGTATCGAGACAGTGTCGCACGATTCTTGGTCTGTTGAAGTACACAAAGCCCCGCTAGGAGTAGTCGGGTTTGTATTTGAAGGTCGACCAAATGTTTTTGCTGATGCCACCGGTGTTCTTCGTTCAGGCAACACGGTGGTCTTTCGAATCGGAAGTGATGCGTTAAACACCGCTCGCGCAATCATGGAATTTGCTTTGGTTCCGGCACTCAAAGAAAACGACTTGCCGCTTGGTTGTGTACAACTCGTTGATTCACCAGAACGTTCAGCCGGATATGCCCTCTTCTCGCACCCCGATCTTTCACTAGCTGTCGCCCGAGGCAGCGGAGAGGCCGTAGCTCAACTTGGAGCAGTAGCGCGTCAATCTGGTATTCCGGTCAGCCTTCATGGAACCGGGGGAGCGTGGAGCATCGTGGGACAAACCGCCGACGCTCAGGATCTTGCTCACGTGATCAGCCATTCACTAGACCGCAAGGTCTGCAACACATTGAACGTTTGTTGCCTGCCGCTCGATCGCCATGATTTGCTCTTATCAGTTTTGAATGGTGCAGTCTTAGCAGCCAAAGCCCGTCAGGCGAAGCTGATCGTTCACGCAGCTGGAACTTTCACATCTCAGGTTCTCCGAGAAATGTATTCCTCTACCTTCCTCTTTGACCTCGTTGAACACGAGGACGACGATGTGTTAGCCACCGAATGGGAGTGGGACAATCATCCAGAGTTCACGTTGCGACTTGTTTCAGATCTTGATGAAGCAATTGAACTTTTCAACACTTACAGCCCGCATTTCGTACTCTCGGTGATCAGCACCAACCAAGTAGAAGTTGATCACGCGTACAAAACCACCGAATCGCCGTTTTTCGGTAACGGATTTACACGCTGGGTAGATGGCCAGTACGCACTTAAACGACCAGAACTCGGCTTATCAAACTGGCAAAACGGACGTCTCTTTGCTCGAGGCGGAATTTTGTCAGGCGATGGGGTATTCACGACTCGCTATGTGATGAAACAGTCCGATCCTCAGCAGCATCGCTAAACATCAACCTCCAGAGATCTTGTCAATGATTCCGTTGATGATCCGTGCCGGTCGGCCTGTTTTGTCTTCTTTCCGATCAGCCAACATTGCCAATTTTGTTAACGAGTTCACTGCAACGTAACGCAACGGTTCAATCTCCCATTTCTTTGAGAAGTGATTGACACATGAAAGTCGCGTTATTTCGGATGACCTTTCGCAAACCATATCTGCCAGAATTCGCCCCGCCAAATTGGACGTGGCCACTCCGTCGCCGACGTAGCCTCCTGCAGATCCAAGACCGGATTCAGGATTGAACGAAACATTAAAGGTCCAGTCGCGAGGTGCAGCAAGAGGCCCACCCCAGTGATGCGTGAATTCGGTCCGATCAAGAATTGGAAATAGTTCAATTAATGTGGAGCGCAACTCGTGTGCAACCTTTTGATTGAAATCAAAACTCGGCAAGATCTTGGAACCGAAGTGATACGGAGCACCGCGACCTCCGAACGCCAACCGATTATCGGTTGTTCTCTGACCATAAATGATCATGTTTCGTCCGTCGTTGAATGAAGGACGTCGATCTAATCCGATCTCGGACCAGACGTCAGCCGAAAGAGGTTCGGTTGCGACCATCATTGAATACAACGGAATCACTGATCGCTGATCCTGCGAAAAACCCGAGGAGAAGGCTTCAGTTGTTCGAAGAACAACTTTGGCCTGATACGTGCGCTGTTGAGTTTGCACTTGGCCCGGCGCATACGACAGAACTGGTGAGTTTTCGATAATCGCTGTGCCTTGGGAACGAACAGCAGCGGCTAGGCCAAGACAAAGCTTTTTCGGATGTAGTACTGCACTGTGCTTATCAAGAAACCCACCGTTCGTTTCAGACATTTGCACAAGATTCAACGATTCTTCTCGATCTAACAAATGGTAGAAATCTTCGCCATATCCGTATTCACGAAGATTGCGAATTTGACTGGTCGCTCGTTCATACTGATTCGCAGAACGCAGAACCTGAATTGAACCGCCGAGCGCAAAATCGCAATCAATACCCAAAGCGACAGTACGAGTCTTAATCTCCTCCAAAGTAGCGAACATGGCATTTTGCATGGCGATAGCTTGCTCACGTCCGTGTCGGCGAGCAATTGAATCTAATGACATTGGCATGATCGTTGAACACCAACCGCCGTTGCGACCACTTGCACCAAATCCAACCGAATTCTTTTCAATGATGGCGATTTTTACAGAGGGTTCAATGAGGTGGATGTAATAGGCAGACCACAGGCCCGTGTAGCCAGCTCCAATGATCAGAACATCAAACTCGTCGTGTCCATCATCGTCAACACCATACGAAAATGCTTGATCATCAATCTCATTCCACAGGCATTTCTCAGGAATGGTCGTCATCGACATTGTTCACACCAAGATGTGATTATCGATGAGACGGACTCCATCAAGATTCACGGCGACAACAATGACGCTGCCTCGTGATGCCGATGAAAGATCTTGCAAAGACGCAGCATCAATGACTTTGACATAATCAATCGCCGCCGAAGTTGGAGCAATGACCGACTCCACTGCCTCAACCAATTGCTGAGACTCCCGAATGCCCGCTGAGAATAGAGATTGAGCGGCACTAAGTCCTTGTGAAATCGCTTTCGCATCAAGTCGAGCCGAAGCTGAAAGTCGTACATTGCGACTAGACATCGCCAGACCATCTCGTTCACGAATCGTTGGCGCCATGATGAGTCGAATCGGCATGTCTAGATCTGCAACCATTCGTTGAATAACTGCGAACTGTTGGAAATCTTTTTGACCAAAAACAGCGATATCTGGTTGGCCCGCCGAAAAGAGTTTGGATACCACAGTTGCTACGCCAGAAAAATGCCCTGGTCGTGATGCTCCTTCTAAGAGATCGGTAATTCCTTCAACGTGAACACTGGTCGAGAAATCTGATCCATACATAGTTTCCACGGTTGGGGAATACAGAAAATGCACTCCATGTTCTTCGAGCAACTGTATGTCACGATCCATTTGAAGTGGATACTTTTCAAAATCAGTTGAGTTGTTGAACTGCAAAGGGTTCACAAAAATTGTTGCGACAACTACGTCAGCTTGTTGACGCGCAATTTCAAAGAGGGAAGTGTGACCTAGATGAAGTGCGCCCATCGTGGGGACCATGGCCACAACTTGCCCCTTGGCACGGCAGACACCAACGGAATGACTCAGTTGCTGGGGAGTTCGAACAATGTGCACAATCTTTAATGGAAAGAGTGAGCGTCATCGGGGAAAGCACCGCTACGTACCTCAGAAATAAAAGCCTGCGTCGCCTCAATGGTTGAAGTACGCAAGTCGGCGTAATGCTTGGCAAAGCGATATTTCGAATCACACAGACCAAGAACATCATGGAGAACTAAAACCTGTCCGTCGCAATTGATCCCAGCACCGATACCAATAGTGGGAATACTCACCTTTTGCGTAATCTCTTGAGCGAGTTCCATGGGAACGCCCTCAATAACAATCGCGCTAGCGCCTGACTGTTCAACCGCGTGAGCGTCTTCAAGGATTCGTTCACGCCCACCGGCTTCAAAACCTTCGGTACGTCCTTGCACTCTGAATCCACCCATGCGATGAACACTCTGAGGTGTCAATCCGATATGTCCGATAACTGGAATATCCACTCGAGTAATCGCAGCAATGGTGTCGGCCATGTGAACGCCACCTTCAAGCTTGATGCATTGAGCGCCATTCTTCATCAGCACGATTGATGACTCGACACCTTGTTCGGGGCTGATCTGATACGAACCAAAAGGTAAATCGCCAATGACGAGTGCCTTGGTATTTGCTCGTGCCACACAGCGCACGTGGTACGCCATTTCTTCAAGATCGACTGGGATCGTGTTGCTTGTTCCTTGAACAACCATGCCAACTGAATCGCCGACCAAAATCATGTCAATTCCTGCTTCATCCACGAGGCGAGCAAAGGTGACGTCATATGCCGTAATCATCGTCATGCAACGACCTTCGGCCTTCCACACCGCGAGATCGGGAACCTGAACTTTCTTACGATCGTTGGGCAGCGATGGCATCACAGAACCTCTTAGGGTCGACACGGGGGAACAGGTACTAAAACAGCAGAGCGAAACCTAGCGAGATAGGTCCCCAGTTTGTTGTTTCGGGGTCTGATTTTTTGTGATTTAGGGCATGCCCATCATTGGCTCACAAATGCTGAGGGGCACAGATCGCGATAACTCAACATTCCACCACAGGAAGACGCCCGCAAAATGGCTTCTGTGCAGGCTTGGGCGAACATGTCAGCACCGGCGGCCAGGACTTTGTTCAGCAGAGCAGGACGACCTACTGGATCGCTAAAAATTGGCTCATTTTCGGACAGAACCAAATCGCCTGGACCCACTGACAGTCCGAAAATCGTGTCTCCGTCATTCATGAGATGCGCTGGGCGCACGGCACGCGCGAGACCATCGTGCGCCACTGCCGCAAATTTGGTGCACTCCGACTTAGACAAACGCAGATTCGTTGCAACCGCGCCGATCGTGGTGTTTAAAGAAGTCTCTGGAGTTGCAACTGGCGCGGCGAGTTGTGACAAATAATCACGCAGTGCCCTACGATCGCTGGCGTTTGGTCGACGCAGACGCGTTGCGGACTCGTGCCACGGCAGACATGTATCTGGATTAATCAAAGACCCGATCGAGTTCACAACCGCAAGTGCTGAAACAACATGTCCATCGTCGAGACGCGTGCTGGCCATTCCTAATCCGCCTTTGAGTCCTCCAGAGCGCGCTCCCAATCCGGCCCCGACACAACCCACGTCAGAAGAAACCGATTTTGCCAACTTCGCGGCACGATAACCAAAAGTTGAATCGGGGCGATTGGCAAACTTTCCCCCACGACCTAGATCAAAGATCACAGCACCTGGAACGATCGGAACGACCCATGATGGATCTTGTCCAACTGAAAAACCACTGCCCGTTTCCTCGAGGAATTCCATAACCCCCTGAGCACTAGCCAAGCCGTAGGCACTTCCTCCGCTCAAAACAATTGCGTGCACCTTCTGGATCAGATTCTCGGGTCGCAGAAGATCTGTTTCTCGTGTTCCTGGTCCACCACCGCGTACGTCGACCCCAGCCGTTGCGCCTAAGGGTGTCAGGATCACAGTTGTCCCAGTCAGCCAACCGCGGGAATTTCGAGCAAAATGTCCCACCTTGACCGAGCCGACGTCAGTCAAAGACCCTCTCAGGGCATTCACACTTGATGGAGATCGATCGGAACGAGCCATACGTCCATGCTGACAGATTCAGCCGTGCCAGTAAGTGCTGACCGATAATCTCAAAGCGTGAAGGATGAACCGGCATACGCTCCTGTAGCTATGACAAAAACTCGGGCGTTGCGTAATCGTTTCTTTGCGCGGGTAGTTCATTACCTGTGGGAAATGGCGGTTGAAGCAGGAGCTATCGGAGCATCCACTCGCCGAGGTCAGAAGTTTGGGTCTTTTGGACAACAAAGTGTGATCTGTTTTCCGCCGAACACAATTTTCAATGAGAACTTCATCCATATTGGTCGCAACACCATGATTGGTCCCCAGTGCACCTTGTCGGCCGGAATGGTTCCCGGACAACAATGCATTTCAGAACGCATTGTGACCATTGGCGATCGTTGCCTCATTGGCAAGGGGAGCGGCATCGTGGGGCACTTTTCCATTGAGATTGGTGATGACGTGTGGACAGGTCACAACGTTTACATCACCGACCAAAATCACGGATACAAAGATGTCACGCTTCCGATCTCTGTCCAGACGATGCCCGAAAAGCCCGTACGTATCGGTAATGGTTCGTGGCTTGGCTATGGCAGCGTCATACTTCCGGGTGCCGACATCGGAGAACATGTGGTGATCGGTGCGAACAGCGTCGTCACCGGAGTGATTCCTTCATTCAGCGTGGCAGTTGGATCTCCGGCGAAAGTCATTAAACGTTTCGTAGACAACGCCTGGATAGACATTGATAACTAAAAGACGCGGACAACTAAATAGTCGTAGAAACTAAACGGCCAAGTCCATCGCCGCGCCGCATGACTTCATGCGGTTATTAGTAGTGAAGTCATTGATCGAATCGGATACCGGCGAACCTTCAAGCATGGACTCGGCGAATGGTGCATTCTCTCCCGCACGCAGCTTTGCTGTGTACACGACTCTGCCATCAATCCAATCTTGATAGAGGCCTCTCCAAATCTCCATCAAATTTGCATCGTCAATTCCAGTCGGGATTAGAACAGTGACATCATCGAGCATCTTTTGAATGATGATCGTTGCCTTATCAATGATGTCGGCTCGTTCAGCGAGGGCGTCACCTTCCACCGAATCAATACGGCGTAAATCGACCAACTTGTCTCTTTCAAGATTTGCGTTACGGCAAATCTCCTCGGCTCGAACTGTCCAAGCCTTGTCCTCGAGAACGTTGATGCCTACTTTTGACGCAAAGAAAAACGCATAGATCCAGAAAATGCCAATTCCCAAACAGATGAGTGCAAGAAACACTTGTAACGGACGCCGATAAATCGGAGCCTTCATCTCGCCTTGATTCATCTCGCCTTGATTCATCGCATCCTGATTGATTGATTCGCTCATGATTTCTTCACGGGGCGGTACGAGGTGGCGAGATGAACGGCAGCTCCACCGACACCAAGGGCGAGTGTCACGATCGATGCTCCCCAGCCTGAAAGAGAAAAATCAATGGCGTTGTCGACAGACCACTCACCTGGTCCCATCGTTCCAACGGCAAGCGCTCCCAATGCGATCGTTGCGCAGTACTCCCAACCCTGGTTGGGGAGGAAAACAAAGAACCCAACTTTAAGGTGCGATGTGTAGATGGCCACGACCATGACTCCGATCACACCAGCTGCGGCGAGCGGAGTGAGTAAACCCACGGCCAACATGACGCCTGCTCCGATTTCGGTAGCAGCAGCGGCACGCGCTTGCCACTTCGGCCATTTCATGCCCATACTTCCGAACCACGATGCGGTTCCGGATAGACCACCTTTACCAAATACCTTGTTGTACCCGTGATAGGCCAAAAAAAGTCCTAAAACTAAACGGAGAACCAAGAGGCCAAAATTTAGTTGGTTGATTCCGAACTGATCGTGATCAAGGCTGAGCATGAGATCAGATTACTGCTAGGAATATTGTGTGCACGGTCATCCAACATCTTCTGGACGGTTTCGTCGTGCCACGACCTTAATTCGCTCCCTCGTTGCGTATCACCCCGTGCTATTCACCGTTTCAATGGTTGGAGCCGCGGTTTTTGCTGTTTGTACCGTGGCGTCGTCTTGGTTGCTGCGATGGATCATCGACGAAGTCATCGTCCAGCGCTTTGATACCGACGAATTTTCTCTATCTCAAACTTTGACTGCAGTGGCACTATTGATGGGGTTATCGCTTATTCGAGCGTGTGGAGTGATTGTCCGTCGGTCGTTTGCTGGCCGCGCTCAATGGAGAACAGCCCAGAGTTTGACTGATGAGGTTGTAGACGTACTAGTTCAACAGCCACCCCAATGGCAGCGCGAGCAATCAACAGGGGATCTCATTACTCGTGCCGGAGTGGACGTTGATGCCAGTGTGGCAGTGATGGCTCCGTTGCCATATGCGAGCAGCGTGATCCTCATGATGGTGATCGCGGCTTATGGGTTGATCTCGAACGACATCGCTTTAGGAATAGCCGCTACGGCTGTGTTTCCTTTATTGATCGCGCTCAATGTTTTGTATCAACGAAAAGTCGATCGGTGGTTTGACATAGCCCAAGGCGAGCTCGGATCACTCTCGGCCGCCGTGCACGAAAGTTTCGAAGGTGTCACTGTTGTCAAAGCTTTCGGTGCCGAAAATCGGGAGACTGAGAGACTCGCCGTTATTGCATCGCGGGTACAGAGTGCTCGAATTGAAGCGATCAAATTACGTTCATTGTTTGAGGCTGCCCTTGATTTCGTTCCTAACTTGACCAATATCTGTTTGATTATTGGTGGAGCATTTCGAGTGCGAAGCGGTGACCTGACGGTAGGAGAGTTGGCCAGTTTCATATACATGTTCACGCTTTTGGTTTTTCCTTTAAGACTGATTGGATACGCCTTATCCGAGATGCCCCGATCACAAGCTGGGTTCGGTCGTATTCAACAACTGCGACATAGCCAGATTGTCGCTGATCCGCGCAAAATGTCACATCATGCTGGTCAATCTTTAGTCATTAGTTCGTTGTCTATTGGACACGACATAGATCACCCACTCACTCACAATTTCTCGGCATCTTTTGAGCCGTCATCATTCAATGCGATTGTCGGATATACCGGATGTGGAAAATCAACGTTGCTTCAAACCATCGCAGGAACTATCCCACCTTTGCAAGGCAGCATCTTGATCCCAGATTCATCCGTATGTTTGGTTTTCCAAGAACCTTTTCTGTTTGGTACTTCGGTCCGCGACAACATGTGCATGGGACTGAACTTCTCTGATCTTGATCTCAGTTGGGCGTTAAAGGTGGCCGAGGCTGATTTCGTTTTCCAACTTCCACAAGGAATTGACACTGTGATTGGCGAGCGCGGCGTTGGTTTATCAGGTGGTCAACGACAGAGAATCGCTTTAGCCAGGGCTATCGTGCGACGACCTCACGTGCTTCTTTTGGATGACACGACGAGTGCCCTTGATCCCAACACCGAAATCAATGTTCTCAACAACATCAGAACCGAATTGTCCAACACGATCGTCATCGCTGTTGCTTCGCGACCGTCTCTCATCGGAATGGCCGAAACAGTGATGTTCTTTGATGTTGACGAAATCCATGGACCAACCAGTCACGTTGAACTTCTGATTCAGAGTGACCAGTACAGATTGTTGATGCAAGCGTACGAGAAACCACAATCTGCCTCTGATGATCAAGTTGAGGGTGTTCAAGGATGACTATTTCCACCGGAGGTGCCCTCACAACACTGAATAAGGGTGTTCGAGCCGTACCCAGTCTTAGCCACGGCATCGGATTGACCATCTTCTTGGCCCTGATCGGATCCAGTGGGCGCGTCGTTGTTCCAGTCGTCATCCAAATCGCAATTGATCACGGTCTACAAAAGGCAACGTCCAGCAACCCCCAAGATGTTGATGTGGCTTTAGTGATCAAGTTATGTATTGGAGCGGCGATTTATCTGATGATTGCCGGAGTAGCACAAAGAACTGCGGTTTCAAGATTGGGTCAACGTAGTGAATCGGCGCTCTACGAGTTACGCGTGCAATTATTTCAACATATTCACTTGTTAAGTCTTGAAGACCACAACGATGAGCAACGTGGGTCCTTGGTGTCACGAGTGACATCTGACGTGGAAACTCTTTCACAGTTCTTTTCTTGGGGAGGTTTGGCGTACTTGCTAAATGGTGCGCTCATGATCATTGTTTCTGGTGTCATGCTTGCCTACGACTGGCTCCTTGCGCTAGTCGTTATTTTCATATCTGCTCCGTTGGTTTACGTCTTACGTCGTGTTCAGTCACGACTGGTCGCAGCGTACGATGCCTCGCGTCTGGCTAACTCACAGGTGCTCGGATCAACAGCAGAACTCATCACTGGGGGAGAGACTCTTCACGCTTACTCAGCAGGTCAGATCTTTGGTGAACGCGTGAAGCAGTCAGCCAAATCGCGAGGCGATGCCCAAACGAGAGCGACTTTGATCGGAGCGTTACTTTTCCCATCCGGTGAGATATTCGGCGCAATTTCAGTATCAGCGGTCGTGTTCATCGGACTATGGCGTGGAGCAGAATCGGGATTGTCGGCAGGGGCGCTCGTTGGTTTTATCTTTTTGACTTACCGCTTTCTTGAACCGATTGCTGAGCTCACCGAAGTCCTAGACCAAACTCAAACTGCAGTTTCAGGAATGCGCCGAATATTGGGCATTTTGGCGATTCCTGTTGGACCTCCCGCACCGCAATACCCAATTTCGATCGACGGGGGTCCATTGGACATCAGGGTCGAGAACCTGTCTTTTTCATATCGACCGCGAGACGGTGAATCCGAGAGAGATCAACACAATGTGCTGCACGGATTGACATGCACGATTCCTTTTGGAACTCAGGTAGCAGTCGTCGGGGAAACGGGATCGGGAAAGACCACCCTTGGCCGATTGCTGGCGCGTTTTTCTGACCCGAGTGTCGGTGGCATTTCGATAGGTGGAGTGCCGATCAATCGCATCGCCAATGAAAAACTTCGCAAAATTTTGGTTGTCGTTCCCCAAGAACCATTTCTCTTTTCTGACACTGTTGCCGCGAATCTGCGCTTTGCGCTTCCAGAGGCAACCGATCAAGATCTCATCGACGCGTTTTCCCATGTTGATCTTCAGGATTGGTTTGAAGCTCTTCCTAACGGCTTGGAAACAGTTGTCGGTCAGCGTGGAGCACAACTGTCAGCCGGAGAGCGTCAACTCATCGCCTTGGTTCGCGCATCGCTGATCAACCCTGACATTTTGATACTTGACGAAGCCACCTCGTCAGTTGACGCATCAACCGAAGTTCGCCTGACGCGAGCACTAGACAAAATCTCACAGGGACGGACCACAATTTCGATCGCTCATCGCCTGTCAACTGCGGTTCGAGCCGATCGAGTTTTAGTTCTTGATTCAGGCGTGCTGGTTCAGGACGGGTCGCATCAAGAACTAGTCACGCAACCTGGTATCTACGCCGAGATGTTTAAATCTTGGGAAGCGTCGCACCATACGTCTGAATGACCCTCTGCTAAATGCCACAATAGGCGTATGGAAATAGTTTTGGTCCGACACGGGCAACCTGAATGGATCAAAAATGATCTCAATGTTGATAATCCACCCCTCACTGATTTGGGGTTTGCGCAAGCCGAGTGTGTGGCTAAGGCATTAGAAGGTGAGCATTTTGACGAAATTTGGGTGTCTCCTCTCATTCGAGCACAACAAACTGCCGCACCACTTCTCGCTCAGCGGAAGATTGCTTCTGGATCTAGCGTCACTCAGAATTGGCTGGAAGAGATACGTAATCCGTTGTGGCACGGTACGCCGCGCGAGAAGGCCGATGCCGCATATCGTGAGGAACGGAGTCGCATTGCCGAAAAGCGTTGGGATGGTCTAACCGACGGCGAACCAGTTCGAGATTTTGTCACACGCATTCACAAAGGTGCGGAAACCTTTTTGGGTGAACGGGGAGTAACTGCCAGTCCGCAAGATTTACCGGTTTGGCAAATCAAGAATCCAGATCGAAAGATTTTGTGTGTTGCTCATGCAGGCACGAACAGCGTGTTTATTGGGCATATTTTAGGATTAGCTCCGACGCCATGGGAGTGGGAGCGCTTTGTCATTGCTCATGCCTCAATCAGTCGGCTTGAATCATTTGAAATTGGCGACGGCCATTTTTTCGGGTTAACAAAATTGAGCGATGTTGAACACATGGCTCATGATCAAAGGACTTTCTGATGAGTGACCAGCGTGATCTAGATCCGAATTTGCTGAAGATGTATTCCTTCTTGGTTTTTTCAAAACTTGAAGGTGCCGTGACTTCCGGAATGATTCATCTTGGTGATCGTCTCGGTTTGTACCAAAGTCTGTCGTCGTTTGCTCACCCTGTGACATCAGATGAACTTGCTGCTTCACTTCAACTGCATCCCCGTTGGGTTCAAGAATGGATTCATAATCAAGCAGCGGCACGCCTGATTGAAGTCAGTATTGATGAACAAGGCATTGAGACGTACTCGATGACGCCCGAAGCAATCGTCGTCTTAGCAGACGAACTCCATCCAGCGTTCGGAATGGGAATGTTTCATCGATTGCCCCAGACAATGGCGGGTCTCACTGCACTTCCCGAGAGTTTCCGTACTGGTATCGGTCTTGATTACGACAGTCACGGTCCCGAAGGGGCCGTCGGTATCGAACGAAGTTTTGAACCTTGGAGTCGTTCGTATTTGCTCCCAGTAGTACTTCCCGCGCTTGACGGAGCGGTCTCTCGTTTGGAGAGCGGCGCACTGGTCGCCGATATTGGTTGCGGGGCCGGAGGAGCAGCGCTTCGCATGGCGCAGGCGTTCCCAAAGAGTTCAGTCACTGGATACGACATTTCGCGTTACGCGTTGGATCGTGCCCTTGAAAAGAAATCTATTGACGAAACCACAAATGTGCATTTCGTTGACCCAAGAGTTTCACCTCTACCTGGTGACGAATCCTTAGACCTTGTAACGGCCTTTGATTGCATTCACGATATGACCCATCCGCAAGACGTCATGGCAGCAATTCGTGGTTCTTTGAAGCCAGACGGAATCTGGCTACTGGTTGACATCAAGGCGCTCGATACCTTCGGTGAAAACATGGCAAAGAATCCCATGGCTTCGTTGATGTACGGCATCAGTGTGATGAGTTGCATGTCATCGGCGATGTCAACTGTGGGCGGGGCCGGCTTGGGAACTCTTGGGTTGCCAGAATCAAAGGCTCGCGAAATGGCTAGCGCTGCTGGATTTTCTCGTTTTCGCAAACTAGACATTGAACATTCACTCAACGCGTTTTACGAAGTACGACCGTAATAAAGCATCAGAAAATTCAAAACTGTCCTGAGGGGGAATCATGAGTAGTGACATCACGATTGAAGAAGTAAAGACCGCCAGTTCTGCGCTCAGCATGTGGGCACACATCGCCACTGTCGGTGCCGACCTAGAGCCAGACGTCGTTCCAGTGCATCCCTGCTGGGATGGAGAAACGCTGTGGATCATGGTGGGATTGACATCAACCAAAACTCGAAATGTCGCAGAGAACCCTCGCGTCGCTCTTCATTGGCAAGTCACCGAAAATGGCGATGGGGTAGAAGTGTGGGGAACTGCGCGAGTACTGAGTGACATTGAAACAAAACGTCGTTTGTGGAATGGCGTCTTTGACTACGACCTCAACGGCTTCGCTCCTGGGGGACCCGATAACAGCCCCGATACCGCTTTCATGGAGGTAACTGTTGAACGAGCCCTTGTCATGAAGATGTACGGCATGGGTGGCATGCAGCGCTACTCGCGAACATAGAAAGAGCGATCATGACTCGATTGAGCAATCTCTCCCGAAGCCTGAACGGCAAAGTTGCCATTGTGACTGGCGCGGCCAGCGGAATGGGCCGAGCAACTGCTTTTCTTCTCGCTGACGAGGGAGTTCGCGTCGCTGTCGTAGATCTTGATCAGGCCAAGGTTGATGCAGTCGTGCAATCAATTCAAAATGAATATGGTGCACAACGGGCGATCGGCTTGGCGATTGATGTGCGTCATACTGAGCAACTTCACACTGTCGTTGACAAAACCATCTCTGCTTTCGGTTGCCTTGACATTGTGATTAACAACGCTGGTATTTCTCTGTCTTCACCAGCAAATTCTTCAAATGATGATTTCCTGAGTGCTTGGGATACCACTCTGGCAATCAACTTGTCGGCCTATGTTCACCTTGTTCGTGCTGCTCTTCCACATTTGAAGCAATCTTCATCTGGTCGAATCGTCAATGTTGCGTCGACTGAATCAATCGTTGCGACTCCGACACTGTCGGCTTACTCGGCATCGAAGTCCGGCGTAACTGGCCTCACACGAAGTTTGGCGGTTGAACTGGGCAAAGACGGAATCACTGTCAACTGCATCTGTCCTGGGCCGATCAATACTGGAATGACAGAGGCGATTCCGTCGGATATGAAGAGCAAGTATGCCCAGCGCCATGTGGCCTTGCGTCGTTACGGAGAGCCAGAAGAAGTCGCCCATATGACGGTGAGTTTGTGTATGCCAGCGATGAGTTTCGTTACGGGCGCGTCAATCGTGGTTGATGGCGGCATGACGATTCGTCACACCTGAGCGACGAAGCAAAACTCAATCAACAATCAGTAATACGGCCCACTATCGCGCTGGATCGATAATCCCAGTTAAACCAGTTGGTTCATGTGGACCAAGGATTAACTGTTCAAGAATGCCAATTCCTTGATGAGTGATTCCCTGCGCATCGGTCATCACGGCGCGACACAAAGCCTGGATATGAATATTTCGTGGATCACAGGGATTGTCAACGGGCAGGCTCCAACGTTCCGAACCGACTGCGAGTTCGCCCTTCCAATGTCCATGACCCCAATCGGGGTTGCCGTACCCGATCCCGAGCATGTGGAATTCGTACAGCGGTTCCAAGACAATTGAATGAGTCGCTGAAGCATCATCAATCAGATCAATGGAAAATTCCTGCGCCCACCGAGTTCCGGGACGCCATGTGGTCGCATACTCAACTCGCTCCATTTCATGAGCATTTTGATCTCCGTCAGGAATGATGAACCCGGTCTCATGCCAACGTTTGCCCGAAGCGTATTCGTTCACATCAAAGTGGGTTGCGAAATTCTCAAAGTTGATCGGCGCCCACAGCCAGTAGAACTGTCGTTCACCCACCGGAGCGCCTAGTTCAGCTGCTGGTCCAACCGGGCGAACTCCCCATGAACGATCACGCGATCCGTACGTGGTCTTTGCATCCACTTCGTGACGCACCCCGTCAACTTCAACCCATCCACTCCAGTGCCCGAACTGCGTCAGACGGGTGTAATCAAACAGCGTGCGTTGCCCAGCCTTCACTAAAAAGTGTGGTTCTTGAACTGGGACACTTCGAGCAACAAAAATCAATTCGGCCTTGATTCCGTGCTCGGTGCTATCAACGATGATCTGATGTCGTTTCATAGGTTCAAGAACATTGACCTGAATAGGTCCCACATGATTTGTTTTCGCTCGATCAGGGTGAGCGCGACACGATGCATGAATCGAAATCTGTTCTTGGCCGTTCACAATGACCGAAAAAGAAGCGTCAGCTACATGACGATTGGGATACAAACCCATTGCCACACCGAAGTACAACGAAGCATCAGCGCGATATCCGTTAAAGAAATAACGGTCGTAATGATTGGGGTCGCTTGTTCCAGTTTCGTTGACTGGAACACTTCCTGAGTGAATGGGGTAGTCGTCAAAAGATGTGAGCATGATGTGACCGTAGTCCTAACGGGTGGCGCTGACGAACCCATGCGCCTACTGTGGGTCTATGAGTTCTCCAGAGTCAGCCCGAAAGGCACGGCAGATCAGCCCTGCTGGGTACATCTGGGTGAGTCGCTTCGCACTGATTTTGTTGTGTGTCATTGTTGTGAGCGGAGCTGCTGTTCGTCTCACCGGTTCGGGTTTGGGTTGCTCGGATTGGCCTCGCTGTAACTCAGAGAAGTTCATCGATGTTTCCACGACTCACGGGGCCATTGAACAGATCAATCGTTTGTTCACAGGTCTTGTTACTGCCATCGTCATCGCTGCTGTTTTGGCGGCGCGGTTTCGTGTTCCTTACCGCAAAGATTTGGTCATGCTCTCGTGGGGCTTGGTTGCAGGTGTCATCGGTCAGATCGTGCTGGGAGGAATCGTTGTCCTCACCGATCTGCATCCACTCGCCAATCAAGGTCACTTCATACTTTCTATGGTTCTGGTAGCTAATGCGTTGATATTGCACCAGCGTGCGAAGACGGACCGCAAGCTTGATCGCTTATCGACTCTGTCTGGCCTTCAGAAACTGATTCGGTTGACAGTTGTCATGGGAAGCATGGCTCTTTTTACCGGAACGGTTGTCACTGGTTCAGGTCCTCATGCGGGAGACGAAAAGGCCCGCCGATTTGATTTAGCGATCACCACAGTTGCGCGCATTCACGGTATTTCGGTTCTCATAGCGCTCGCCCTTCTGTTGATCGTTGCCTGGAAGATGAAACAGCAACGCTCGCAACAGTTGTTTGGGCCGCTTGAGATGGTTCTTGTCATCGCTATCTTGCAAGCAACCGTCGGTTACGTGCAATACTTCAACGACATTCCTGCGTTACTTGTTGGTATCCATATATTCGGAGCAACGATGTTTTTCTTGTCGCTCGTCAACCTTTGGATGGTTTCAAATCAGATTGCTGATGCCAATCCTGAAATGACCGAACGTAATTCTGCGATCGTCTCATAGATGATTTCTTGAACCGGCTTGACTGACTCGATTCGTCCCATCACTTGACCAGTAAGTGCAATCGCCGCTTCCATATCTCCGCCAAAATACAGATCGAGGGCACGTGACATTTCCGTTAACGGGACGTGGTCTTGTTTTTCCAACTGAGTTGTTTTCTCAGTGCGTAATGCCCGCAAACCTGGACGAGATAGACGGTTCAAGAAAACAGTTCCCGTTTCTGCACCATTAACGATGGAGTTCTTCCAGTTGTTATGAACGGGTGATTCTGCGGCTGACACCATTCGCGTTCCCATTTGCACTCCTTCGGCGCCAAGGGCAAAAGCTGCAGCCATCGATACGCCATCGCAAATACCGCCCGCAGCGATAATCGGTAGTGATACCTTCGATGCGATCAAAGGCAACAGCACCATTGTCGAGACGTCTTGCGGATTCTTAAAGCCACCGCCTTCGCCACCTTCGACCACAAGCCCATCAACCCCAGCATCAACTGCTTTAAGAGCAGCAGCCAGTGTCGGGACGACGTGAAAAACAGTCAGACCTGCTGCCTTCAACTGACTGGTGTATTGCTGGGGGTTGCCCGCTGAGGTCGTCACAAACTTGACACCTTGCTCAACGACAAAATCAACAATTGAAGGATCACGAACGAATAATTGCGCGATGTTCACACCGAACGGTTTGTCGGTCAACTCGCGCATACGCAAGATCTCTTGTCGAACATTGTCAAGTTCACCTGAAGAGGTTTCGATAACTCCGAGTGCCCCAGAATTGCTCACTGCTGAAGCGAGTTGCGAACGAGCGATCCATCCCATTGGTGCTTGAACAATCGGGTAGTCAATGCCGAGCATCTGTGTGACTCGGTTAGTGATGGGTAGAGGAGCAACCTGGAGATTCGTCATGACTTGACGGTAGTAGGTCGTTGAACCGATATCGCAACGATTGGAAGCCCAACTAAAACCAGGGACATGCCGAGCCACGATTGCCCCGACACATTTTCATGAAGTACTAGGTACGCCAGCAATGTCGCCACGACTGGTTCCAAAAGGGTCAGCATGACGACCGTTGTTGGTACCAATTTCTGCAATCCCTTTCCGAAGGCAACATAGGCAAGAGTCAATGTCATTAATCCCAAGAAGGCGATCATGACGACTCCCCGCGAGGTGGAAATCCACGCCACGGGGCGGAAGAAGAGAAATGGACTCGTCACGATACCCGCACCGGAAAAGAGGGCCGCCATGACTGCGGTTGAGTTCAGTTCGCGCCCGATAAGTATCGCTGCACTTTCGGTATACGCCGCATAGGACAGCCCGGCGACCAAGGCTGCCAATACTCCGATGATCTCGATGCTGTCTCCAGAGTTGGGGGAAACCGATAAAAGAATCAGTCCAGCGACCAAAATCAACGCGGCCACGTACCACAGTCGATGAGGAGCTGGGCGACGACGGAACGCACCGATAATTCGGGCAAATAGGGGACTACTACCGATGGTGATGACGGTCGCCACGGCCACACCCGCATGGCGGGTCGAATAGAAGAAGCACAGTTGATACGAACCCACCCCGATCGCACCGAAGAATGCGACCTTGGTGTGGCTGGCCACCTCCTGTAGGTAACGCCAACTCAAGATCACCAGGCCGAGACCGCCGACAAGGAGGCGGACTACGCCAGCGGTTACCGCATCAACATTTACTGGACCGTTGGCCAAAACCGTGCCCGTCGTTCCGAACAAAGCCGCTGCAACCAAGATCAAACCAATTGACCTCACCATAGGTTCTTTTGTCGCTTTGGGAGTTCCATCAGGCATAGGTCCTGCACTACGCTAGGCGAATGGCGGGCGGTCTAGCACGAACTCCGCTCAGTGTTGTCTGGGGAGAGCTGAATTCCAAGTGAAATCACCGATGCAATCTTCTCCGTTCGTACGTCTGCTCATTCTTGCAACGGCGATTTTCTCAGTTCTCGGATTCGCCCTGAGTCCTGCCAAAGCCGAAGACAGCGAATATGCGCTGCGGATTCAAGTCAAGGATCAAGTTCGAACCAGCGATGGAAAAACTGACAATCAACCAGTGCCCGGTGTTGAAATCACAGTCACCGATTCAACCGGTTCGGTGGTTGAAACCGGAGTCACTGATGCCGAAGGAATCGTCATCATTTCGGTGCCAACTCGCGCTGACTACACAGTCTCATTGAACGAAGAGACCTTGCCGCCTGGTGAACAACTTGTTTCCAAAACTCCCGCTGTTCAAAGTGTCCTCACTGATTCATTTATCACCAAAACCAAGGTGATTACTTATTTCACCGGAGAATCACAAAACGTTTCTCAGTCTGGCTTTGAACGCGTCGCTCAAAGATTTTCCGACGGAATTCGGTTGGGTCTGATTTTGGCAATGTGCTCGGTCGGACTCTCACTGATTTTCGGAACGACCGGACTGACTAACTTCGCCCACGGCGAAATGGTCACCTTCGGTGGGATCATGGCCTTTGTATTCAACGTGACAGGGTTGACCTTTCTCGGCTTCTTAAGTTTCATCCCTGGTGTTCGCGACGACGGGACATTCCATATTTTTTGGGCGGCGCCGTTAGGCATCATTCTGGGTGGCGGTTTCGGTTGGGCCCTCAATAAAGGGATTTTCGGGCCACTACGACAACGCGGGATCGGCATGGTCACCCAAATGGTGTTAACCGTCGGATTATCAATCGCGTTACGAAACTTTTTTCTTTCTAGGTTTGAAGGCCGCACTCGACCCTTCTCTGATTTCTCGTTACAAAAGGTTTGGGATCTTGGCCCAGTCAACATCACGCCACGAGATTTCATCGTGTCAATCTTGTGTTTGGTGATCTTGATCGTCACCGCACTTGGCCTGCGATTCACTCGACTTGGCAAGGCCACTCGTGCAGTGTCTGACAACCCCGACCTGGCTTCGGCGACTGGAATTGACTCCGAAAAAGTCATTCGTCTGGTTTGGATTTTGGGTGGATGTTTAGCGGCTGCTGGCGGAATCTTCAGGGGTCTCGATGAGCAAGTCAGTTTCGACATGGGTGGGCGTTTGCTGTTCCTTTTGTTTGCGGGAATCACCCTTGGCGGCCTGGGCAGCGCGTTCGGTGCTCTTGTCGGCGGATTCGTGATTGGAATCATGGTTGAAGTGTCAAGCCTGGTGGTTCCCTCCGAATTGAAATCTGCCCCAGCCTTGGTGGTACTGATCTTGGTTCTTTTACTCAGACCCCAAGGAATCTTGGGTCGAGCGCAGAGGGTTGGTTAGGTATGGATTGGAACCTCATCTTCGAGAACAGCCTCAAGGGCTTCGTCGGCATTAACGCCGTCTACTTCGCTATCGCTGCGCTGGGTTTGAATGTGCAGTTTGGCTATACCGGTCTTTTGAATTTCGGCCAAGCCGGATTTATGGCTTGTGGTGCCTACGGACTCGGTATGACGGCCCACTATTTTGATATTTCTTTTTGGTGGGGAATCCCGATCGGAATCCTATTTTCAGTTGCACTCGGACTCTTGATGGGAATCCCGACATTGCGGCTTCGAGCCGATTATCTCGCCATCGTCACCATTGCCAGCGCCGAAATCATTCGGCTCGTTGTCCGTTCGGTGACTTTCAAAACGTATTTCGGTGGTAGCGATGGAATCAATGGATTCTCTTCAAGTTTTCGTGCGCTTGGTAATGACTTTGGAATTCAAGAGTCTGACGAGTATGGCTTTTGGCCCTTCAAGTTCACCGGACGCGAGTTGTGGGTCTTAATCGTTGGATGGCTACTCGTCGCTCTATTCGGGTTAGTGGTCTACAAGTTAATGAAGTCGCCTTGGGGACGTGTTTTGAAGGCGATTCGCGAGGACGAAGACGCCGTCAAATCGCTCGGCAAGAGCGTGTACTCATACAAGATGCAATCACTCATTCTTGGTGGTGTGATCGGAACGGTTTCCGGAATGGTTTTGGCGGTTGATCGAGGCAGTGTTCAGGCTGAAAATTACAGCCGCGATGTTACGTTTTACATTTTGACGGCGCTTGTTCTCGGCGGCATCGCCAAAGTGTCGGGTTCAATAGTTGGATCGATGATGTTCTGGGGACTCTTTACATTCATGGATAACTTCTTGCGTCAGGTTGCACAAGATCCCGTCAGTATCGGGAATTTTACGATCATGAAGTCCACTCAGGTTGGTCAACTGAATTACATTCTGATTGGAATCCTTTTGATTTTGCTCCTGGTTTTCCGTCCTCAAGGAGTATTTGGAAATCGCAAGGAGATGGCCTTCGATGGACACTAAGCGCACATATGGCGAAATCGCTACGCAGGCACGCGAGGCTCTTCGGACTGTTGACCGAGTTCCAGGTGCTCGTAAACCAGATCCGATTTTGACTGCCGACAATATTCGTCGCGAGTTTGGCGGAATCGTCGCCGTTGATGTTGAACACTTTGAAGTTCAGAAAGGTTCAATCACGGCGTTGATTGGTCCAAACGGTGCCGGCAAAACAACTTTCTTTAACTTGCTGACTGGCTTCGACCAACCTAATTCGGGTCACTGGAATTTCAATGGAAAATCCATGAACGGAGTTGCATCTCATCGAACAGCCGCGCTTGGGATGGTTCGAACTTTTCAGCTCACCAAGAGTTTGACGAAATTGTCGGTCATCGAAAACATGCGTCTCGGGGCCACCGATCAAAAGGGTGAAAAATGGTGGAATGGTCTGTTCGCTGCCTTGTGGAAAGGTCAAGAGGCAGAGATCACGCAACGCGCTGACGAACTTCTGACTCGTTTCAAAATGGACCACATGCGCGATGAATACGCCGGTTCATTATCAGGTGGTCAACGTAAATTGCTCGAAATGGCGCGTGCGCTGATGACCAACCCAACCCTCGTCATGCTTGACGAGCCAATGGCCGGTGTTAATCCAGCATTGAAGCAATCGTTGAACCAGCACATTCGTGGTTTACGTGATGATGGAATGACCGTGCTGTTCGTCGAACACGACATGGACATGGTTCACGATATTTCCGACTGGGTCATAGTTATGGCCGAGGGTCGCATCATTGCCGAGGGCACACCCGATGACATTTCGTCAAACAATGCAGTGATTGACGCTTACCTAGGCACTCGTCAAGGTCAGTCGCTTTTGGAAGGTGAATGATGGAGAGTTCAATTGTTCTTCATGCTCAAGAATTGGTTGCTGGGTATGTCCCCGAAGTCAATATTTTGAATGGCTGTGATCTCGAGGTTCGTGCCGGCGAGTTTGTTGGAATTATTGGACCTAATGGAGCAGGGAAGTCAACTCTTCTCAAAGCCATCCTCGGTTTGTGCAAGATCCGCTCTGGAACAATTTCTCTGAACGGCCAAGACATCACTGGGCGCAAAGCCCATGAGTTGGTGCCTTTAGGAGTTGGGTACGTTCCGCAGACCAAGAATGTCTTTCCGAGTCTCACCGTGAAGGAAAATCTCGAAATGGGATGTTTCTTGAAGCCATCGGTTTTCAAGGAACGCTTTGCGTACGTTGCCGAGATGTTTCCCAAACTGGCCGATCGTGCAGCGCAACGAGCTGGCGCCTTATCTGGTGGCGAACGACAAATGGTCGCTATGGGACGAGCCTTAATGCTTGAGCCCAAAGTTCTTCTTCTGGACGAACCATCTGCTGGACTTTCTCCGGCGTTACAAGATGAAGTGTTCGTTCAATGTCGCACCATCAATGCTTCGGGAGTTGCAATCTTGATGGTTGAGCAAAATGCCCGACGCTGCTTACAGGTTGTCAACAGGGGATACGTTCTCGACCAAGGTCGCAATGCCTACACCGGTACCGGTCGCGAATTACTCGGCGACCCCAACGTGATCGAGTTGTATCTCGGTACGTTGGCAAAAGCCACTGGTGGCTGACCGTATTTAATAGCCACCGGCGGCTGAGCAAAACTTAAGTAACAAAAAGGCCCCCGGTTTCCCGGGGGCCTTTCCAATTCCTAACTAGTTCATGATCTCGAACTAGTTCATGAACTCAACGTTCACTTACCAGCGTTGAAATTTTCTCCGAGTGCGTTACCCATGTTGCCATCGGTTCCGTACCACATTTTGACCTTCGGTCCGATTCCGTTTTCAAAGGCGGTACGCAAGATGCGGCTACCTTCGTCGAACGAAACCAACACGATGGCGTCGGGGTCGGCAGCGACAACTTCGCCAACTTCTGCGTCAAACGATGCAGCGCTTGCGTCATATGCCTTGACACCCTTGACTTCAACACCAGCGGCCTCAAGAACATCCTTCATGACTGCGGCAATACCGTTACCGTAAGAGTCATCGCGGTTCAAGATGTAGACCGAAGCGTTTCCGTCTTCAATGATCTGGTTAGCTACAACAGCACCCTGAAGTCCGTCCGGCGGAGCGTTACGGAAGTAAAGGCTGTCGTCAGCGTAATCACTGAGTGCTGGGCTGGTGTTTGCGGGGCTGAACATGGTGATCCCAGCGGCTGTAATCTTGTCAATTACGAGCAAAGTAACACCAGATGCCGCAGCACCAATAATGGCGTCAACACCTTCGCTGATCAAACGGTCAGACGTGGTTGAGGCGATATCGGTTGTGTCATCACCCGAGTCACCCGGGGTGTAGAGAACTTCTTTTCCGAGAACTCCACCAGCGAGGTTGATTTCATTGATGGCGTACACCAGACCGGCATATTCCGGAGCCCCGAGGAAAGCAAGGCTTCCGGTTTCGGGGAGGAGTGAACCGATGTGCAACTGACCATCGCCAGCACGCGTTGAGGTGGTGGTACCCAATTCAACGATGGCTGATTCTGGAGCCGAAGCGGCAATCAAATTCTCGTTTGAGGCTTCGGTGATGAGGTTGTCGGCACCGAATTCAAGCATGGCATAGCTACCTTCGAGGGGTTCACCGTTGCCATTGAATTCGTGAGGACCTGACAAACCGTCATAGTCGGGGTCGCCTCCCTCAGCAATAATTGCCATGCAATCAGCAAAGGTCGTGCACTTGGTGCCTTCCTTGGTGACGCCGACAATTTCGTTGGCGTGAGCAGCACCGTCGGTGCCGGCTTTTTCAACGGCCAATGCGATAACAATGGCGGCGTCGTAAGCCTCAGCGGCATAGTTGAAGTCTTTCAAAGCTTCGTTACCGAGTGATACCCAGTAATCCGAAACTTGTGTAAGCCACTCTTCACTAATTTCTGCACCCTTAGGCGTGGTGCCTTTCATTCCTTCAAGTTCGCCACCAGTAAGTTCCGTTGACGGAGCCTCGGTTGAAGGTGCTTCACTTGTTGCTGGAGCCTCGGTGGTGGCTGTCTCGCCGTCATCGCCGCCGCAGGCTGAAGCGCCCACGATTGCAAGACCAACGAGAAGAGCACCAACGCGGCGTGCGCGGGACTTCTGCATAATTTCTCCCCCTATGGAGATCAGGGGCGGGTGCCCCATTTGGTTTGGAAGTTTTTATGTTACCGCACGGTCATCTATCTAAAACCCAATAGGCACGACGATTTAACCGTTTCGACATGATCGAGCGTTCCATCCCGATCGCCCAATCACTGCGCAGGTTGGCTACGGTTGGCATATGAGCGAAGTTCTATACGAAGTTGACGGCCATATTGCCACCATTACCTTGAATGCCCCTGAACGGATGAACACCATTTCCGGAGCCATGTTGAATGAATTGTCAGATCAACTTTTACGGGGCGACCGCGACCGCAATGTGCGCTGCATCGTGGTGACAGGAGCAGGAAAGGCCTTCTGTGCAGGTCTCGACCTCGCATCGCAGATGGGTCAAAAAGAAAGTCTGGGAGTCCTTGATGCCGGAGGCGACATGGGTTCTGAGTTTGACCTGCGAACTGCACCCCCAGTTGTTTTGCACAATCTCGACACGCCCACCATCTGTTCAATAAATGGCGGCGCCGCTGGATACGGCCTTGACTTGGCTTTTGGCTGCGATATTCGTATTGCCTCAACAACTGCCAAATTGGCCCCAGGGTTCGCTAAGCGCGGAATTCTTCCCGAAAGCGGCGGGACCTGGTTATTGCCCCGCATGGTCGGTTACGCCAAGGCCGCGGAGATTTGCTTTACCGGTCGCACCTTGACCGCCGATGAAGGTCTCGAGCTTGGTTTGGTCAATCACGTCGTTGCACCCGAAGAGTTGCACGCAAAGACATATGGCCTCGCCGAGGAGATTGCGTCCAACGCACCGCTGGCAGTTCGAGCGATCAAACGCATGATGCGGGCCGCGGAGACGGAAACTTTTGAACAAAATATCCACCATGTTTTCTTGCAACTATTACCACTCTTTAAAACTCAAGATTTCAAGGAGGGTGTTGCTTCATTTATGGAGAAGCGACCCGCAAACTTCAAAGGTCGCTAAGTGGAAGACTTGCAACCGATTTCGGCGATTGAGGTTTTGGCTTCGACACGAGCAATTCGCCGTTATACCAACGACCCGATTCCAACTGACCATCTCAATCACATCCTGTGGTTGGCTTCACGAGCCCCCAGTGGTTCAAACCGCCAACCATTTCGTTTTCTGACAATCACCGATGGCGAAATTGCTGACAAAGTAAAGAGCGCACTCGGAGAATCTTTTCGTCGAGGTTGGGCCTCGAAATTACGCAACGATGGCTACCAAGACGGCTCAGGCCAAGATCCCACCTCGCCAAAGTCACGTCAAGCTGCAACGATGCAGTATTACGTTGACCACATCGAACAAGTTCCGGTCATCGTCTTCGCATGCCTCGTTCGTTATCGCGAAGCTTCACCATACGAAGGGGCATCGATTTACCCCGCTTGTCAAAACTTGCTTCTAGCAGCGCGGTCTCTTGGCTACGGGGGAGCGCTCACGATGTGGCATCAAGGTGTTGAAAATCAGCTACGTGAACTTCTGGCTATTCCAGACAACGTCGCCATCTCGGCCTGTATCACCCTTGGTAAACCGCAAGGGTCGCACGGACCAGTTCGCCGTCGACCAATCTCAGAATTGGTTTTTGAAAATCAATGGGGCAGTAGTCCGACATGGGCGGTTGACCCCGATGGCACCACATTCACATCGGCCGGCCCGAAATAGTTCGGAGTCAAGCGAAACATGGTTGATGAATACTTCTACGAGTTACTCGGCGTCAACCGTGAATCAACACCTCATGAGATTGTGGCTGCCCGCCGCATTTTGGCTCGCGAATTCCATCCCGATCGTGGCGGAGACCCTCAACACATGGCTCTCGTCAACCTTGCTTTTGACACCATTATGGCGAGCCGAGCAGAACCACTGATTGAAGTATCTCAAGTTGACGAGACACCAATTTGCGCTCCAGACCAATCGAGTCGGTTTGTCGTTGATCGACCATCATTCACGATTAACGCACTTCCCGTTGTGGCCTATGAAGTGATCCTTCTAGCGGCCCGAGTATTGGGAGACGTGAGTTCAGATGAGCCACCGTATTTGTTGGAAGTGCAACTTGAGGACCCTCCTCTGACGTGGTGCCAATTAGAGATTGTTCCCGACGCGGGATCGTCAACGGTGAGTTTCATTGTTGACCGAGAGGTGAATACTGTCGAAATTCGCGATCTCTGGGTACGCACAATTAACGAGATTGGTTTTTTGAACCATGAGCAGCTTTAGTTAGACGATCTCGTATCGCTAGCCCTATTCCGATCGGCTCGGGTTGAACGACAACAAGTTTTTGTATGCCATCAAGATCGCATTGCCGAAGAAGTGAATACATCGCTGAAGCGAACGAAGTTGGATCAATTGATGCGTCAAGAATGCGATACTTCATGCTTTCGGCATCGCCGACTAATTCTTCGGCTTCTGGCGTATTTTCTACCAAAACGACCTCGCATAAAGGTGCGTAATGAGCAAGCAACATACCCGGCGCGCGACTACTACCTGAATCAATATTGTTGAGGGCAACTAGCGATTCAATTGCTTCAGATGTAATTCCTCCAGGTCGCAAAACCACTGGCACTTCAAGACTGCAATCAACAATGGTTGACTCAACTCCAACGCGACACGGACCGCCATCGAGTATGTAATCAACGCCAACTCCGAGATCGTCAAGAACATGTTGTGCCGTAGTTGGGCTCACCTTGCCGAACTTGTTTGCCGAAGGAGCAGCTAAGCCTCCACCAAATTGCTGAAGAAGTTCCAACGCCAATTCATGTCCAGGCACACGCAAAGCCACAGTTTGATGCCCTCCGGTCACCTCATCAAGCACGAGAGAAGATTTCTGAACAATGACCGAAAGTGGTCCAGGCCAGTAGGTGCTACCCAATATTTCTGCCGAATGAGTCCACTGAGAACTCCATGTGCGCGCCACATCCAAAGATGAAACATGAACAATGAGAGGATGATTGTTCGGGCGACCTTTCACGCCAAAAATTTTGGCAATCGCGGTTTTCTGCGAAGCATCGGCTGCAAGACCGTAAACGGTTTCAGTCGGTAAGCCGACGAGACCACCGTTTCGCACAATCTCCAACGCACGTCCAACATCTGAACCAATAACACCTCGCCTCAAGACGGTGACGCTTCCAAGAAACCTAAAGCCGCATCAAAGAAATCAAAATTCTCGGTCGTTGCGAAGTGATCGCATTTCTTCAATACGACTAGTCGTGCATTTGGCAACAAATTCACGAGACCGTCACCTGGTCCAGCGAAATCTTGATCACCGATAGCCACAAGAACCGGACAAGTAACTCGTGCGAGTTGTTCTGGCGTGTACGGAGCACGATCACGTTTCATGATCGCCGTCAGTGCAATTCGGTCATTGCCTGGTTGATCGGCGTATTGCACGAAGAGACGCGCCAAATTGTTATCGGGAAACTCTGTGCCTTCGAGCGCCTGCACCAGAACATCGTGCGAACCTGATTCATCACGTTCAATGACATTGCGCCCAATCCCTGCGAGTACCAAGCTTCGGACCCGCTCTGGATGATTGATCGCCAGTTGTAGCAGGGTGATCGCACCCAGGGAGAAGCCCACTAGATCACAGGGCGTCGCTGGCATGCGCTCAAGGACCCGCTGGGTGAGGTCGCCATAATCCTCTGGATCATGGGGTTTAGGTGCCTGGCCATGGCCTAGTAGATCGACCCCGATAACTTCTCTTCCCGAATCTTCCAGCAGATCGGCAAAACCACTCGAGCGCCAAGTTGAGTCAAATGAACCGCCCCAGCCGTGAACCAAAAGAACTGGTCCCGCATTGCCTTTTCCTGTCTCCGAAAAATGCCCCATGTAGGTCAAGATACCGCCTAGCCTGATTCAGCCCATTGGCACGAGCTTTGAAGGAGCCGTTTTCAGCCCATGAAATTCTTGAACGAAACTCCACCGCCATACGACTTGACGTACAACGACGTCTTTATGGTCCCCAGCATGTCCAATGTTGGCTCGCGTCTTGACGTGAACTTGTCCACTCCCGACAACATCGGCACCACGATTCCACTTGTCGTTGCCAACATGACCGCCGTTGCTGGACGACGAATGGCCGAAACAGTTTCACGTCGCGGCGGCCTCGTGGTTCTTCCGCAGGACATTCCGCTCGATGTCATTGAATCGGTCGTGAAGTTTGTTAAAAGTCGTCACCCTGTCTATGAAACACCAATCACTTTGGCTCCCACTGACACAGTTGGAGAGGCTCTCAGCCTGATTCATAAACGCGCTCACGGGGTTGTCATCGTGACCGATAACGATCAGCGACCACTCGGCATTTTTACCGAGGCTGACGCAGGTGGTTACGACCGATTCACGCAACTACACAATGTCATGTCGACCGAATTGTTGTGTATTCAAGAAGGTACTGATCTTGAAGAAATCTTTCACGCATTGTCTAACCAACGTTTGACCGCTGCTCCAGTCACCAACACAGACGGCCGCCTCATCGGATGCGTGACTCGACGCGGAGCGCTGCGGTCGACGTTGTATACGCCCGCCCTCAACAAAAGCAACGAGTTTTTGACTGCAGTAGCAATTGGTGTCAACGGTGACCCAGCAATCAGGGCGAAGCAGTTGCATGCTATGGGCGTTGATGTTTTGGTCGTCGATACCGCGCATGGACATCAGACTCGGATGATCACCGCAGTTGAAGAAGCGCGCAAAGCCGCACCGGAGGCGATCATTGTTGCGGGCAATGTCGTGACCGCAAGCGGCACCCGCGACCTCATCAATGCCGGAGCCAACATTGTGAAAGTTGGCGTGGGGCCAGGCGCAATGTGCACCACCCGAATGATGACCGGGGTCGGCCGCCCGCAGTTCTCGGCAGTTCTTGAATGTTCAGATGAGGCTCGTCGTCTCGGCGGATCAGTTTGGGCCGATGGAGGAGTTCGCTACCCGCGCGACGTCGCTCTTGCTTTGGCAGCTGGTGCAGGCAACGTCATGTTTGGCTCATGGTTGGCCGGAACCTATGAATCAGCAGCCGACACCATGCGCGATCCCGAGGGTCGTCTCTACAAAGAGAACTTTGGTATGGCATCGAACCGTGCCGTTCGAAACCGAACGCGTCGAGAAGGCTTATTCGATCGGGCCCGCAAGGAACTCTTCGAAGAAGGTATCTCAACCTCGCGCATGTATCTCGACCCTGAACGCCCAGGTGTAGAAGACATCATTGACCAAATCGTTGCGGGCGTTCGTAGTTCATTTACCTACGCTGGAGCATCCACAGTGAGCGAGTTCCGCGAAAGAGCGGTTGTTGGTATTCAAGGTTCTGCTGGGTACGACGAAGGTCGTCCCGTAGGTACAAGTTGGTAATCAAATCGTGAATCATTCAGCGCAACGAACAGTTGTCGTCGCCATTGATGGCCCGGCGGGAGCAGGTAAATCAACGATTGCCAAGGCTCTCGCCCGGGCTCTTCAATTGCAGTACCTCGATACTGGTGCAATGTTTCGCGCAG
>JBIKYT010000046.1:0-16397 GCA_044355095.1 Ilumatobacteraceae bacterium | reverse complement strand
GCTCGAACCTGCGACCCGCTGATTAACAGTCAGCTGCTCTGCCAGCTGAGCTATCTCGGAAGGCGAATCCGAGGATATCAGCCGAGGGGTCAATGCCCAATGGTCAGATACCGATCAGACCATTCTCAATCGAGATTGATTGGCTCTTCATCAGCTGCGGTGAACTCGACTTCTGGGGCATCGCCCAGACCGGCCGCGATACGCACCTTTTCGGCGACCTCAACCATGATCTCGGTGTTCTCCATGAGGAAGTTCTTGGCGTTCTCGCGACCCTGACCCATTTGCTCGCCGTCGTAGGTGAACCAAGCACCGGACTTCTTGATGATGTTGAGGTCGACGGCCATGTCGAGAACCGAACCTTCGCGGCTGATGCCCTTGCCGTACATGATGTCGAATTCGGCCTGACGGAACGGCGGCGACACCTTGTTCTTCACAACCTTCACACGTGTACGGTTACCGACGACTTCGGCACCATCTTTGATCGACTCAATACGACGAATGTCAAGACGAACTGACGAGTAGAACTTGAGCGCACGTCCACCAGGAGTGGTTTCGGGTGAACCGAACATCACGCCGATCTTTTCACGCAACTGGTTGATGAAAATTGCGATGGTGTTCGACTTGTTGAGGTTGGCGGTCAACTTACGCAAGGCCTGGCTCATCAAACGCGCCTGGAGACCCATGTGGCTGTCGCCCATATCGCCTTCGATTTCGGCCTTTGGCGTCAATGCAGCCACGGAGTCAATGACGACAACATCAAGTGCGCCGGAACGGATGAGCATGTCGGCAATTTCGAGAGCCTGTTCACCGGTGTCGGGCTGCGAGATCAACAACTGATCGATGTCGACACCAATTGCTCGGGCGTACACCGGATCCATCGCGTGCTCGGCGTCGATGTAGGCACAGATGCCACCGTTGCGCTGAGCCTCGGCCACCACGTGCATGGCGAGAGTTGACTTACCCGATGATTCGGGGCCGTAGATTTCAACGACGCGACCACGGGGCAAGCCGCCAATTCCGAGTGCGACGTCGAGCGCCAAAGCACCAGTCGGGATGGCTTCGATAGCCATGTCGGTCTTGTCGCCCATCCGCATGATGGAGCCTTTGCCATATTGCTTGTCGATTTGGGCTAGAGCCATTTCAAGGGCTTTTTCACGATCGTTGCTCATTGCATTGCCTTTCGCTGTTGAGTTGTTGGTTGCTGTGGGTGTTGGTTTGTTTGCCATAACTTGGACCGTACGAAATGGGTGTTGCACAGTAGTTGTGCGGGCACCCGTGTGCGGCGAATGACAAGAGCGTAACTACGAACGAGTGTTCGGTCAAGCATTGTCGATACGAACAGGTGTTTGACCTGCTCAGAGGGGGTGCCCGAACCCCAAGAAAGTTCGATTACGACTGGTTTTCGAGCCAGGCTTGAGCGTCGGCGGCTTCGTGAGGACTCATCGGGCGCACGATCAGGTCAATGGCCATCCACACAGTGTGGGTCATTGGCCATGTCAATATCGGAAAAATGAGTGCCGCCGAAGCCAGCACGATGTACAGGGTGAGCACGGGCACATCTGGTGCGGTGAGAGCAATCGCAACGCCCATTGCAATCACGATGAGAGTGATGTTCACAACTGACGCAATCGTCATCGACCCAAGCTCATGCCCATCGGTGTCACGCGTCCGCTTGATCCCGCAACCAATGCAGTGATCACTTTGTTTAAACCAGTTCGTAAACCACGCGCGATGGTTTCCACAACGTGGGCAATGACGCAACAACGAACGGCGAATCATTTTACCCTTCGACGGCAATGGCTGAACAGGAAAACTCATTGAGTTAGTTCGCGAACAAATTCACCGAAAACATTGGCGTATCGCAACGCTTCCTCATCGGTGTGCATGATTGAAATCAACCATTGCTCATCTAAACCTGGCGGCAACAAAATGCCCCGGTTAATGCCGTGAATCCATTGTGCGAATGCAATATCAAGATCGGTCTTCTTGTAATCGCGATAGTTGCGAATTGGTTCTGGCGTCCACGTGACACAGCCCTTCGCACCAAACTGCACAGTGTGTGCTGGCAAACCAGCTTCTTCAATGATGTCGGTGCAGGCATCAACCAACATCTTGTTTCGGCCAATAGCTGCAGCTGTTGCTTGAGGAGTGCAGACCTCTGACAAGACTGCTTTAGCTGCCGCCATGCATAACGGGTTGCCGTTGTATGTACCAAGGTGCAACACTCGACCCATGGTGATTTGATCCATGAATTCGCGCTTGCCACCAAAGGCACCGAGCGGCAAACCGCCGCCAATTGACTTAGCGAGTGCAACGAGGTCGGGAGTAACGCCAAGCGCACCGGTTGCCCCTCCCCAACCGGCAGTAATTCCGGTCTTCACTTCATCAAAAATCAACAACGTTCCGTAGCGAGAAGTAATTTCGCGAACTGCTTGCAGATAACCGTCATCGGGCAAACAAATACCGATGTTCTCCATCACGGGTTCAACGATGAAACATGCAACATCTTCGTTACGCAAAACACGTTCAAGTGCTTCGGCATCGTTATACGGAATCACGATGGTGTCACCAAGAACTGCGCGAGTCACGCCAGCAGTTGCTGGCACTGAGTTCGGTCGATCGGCCGGACCAGCCACATCGAGCGACGGCTTCATCGAGATCATCACTTCGTCGTGATGACCGTGATAGCCACCTTCAACTTTGACAATCTTGTCGCGACCCGTTGCACCACGTGCGACACGAATGGCGTCCATCGTTGCTTCGGTTCCCGAGTTGGTGAAGCGCCACATCGGCAACCCATAGCGTTCGCCCAATAGTTCGGCGACGTCGGCATTGAGTTCACATGGCGTCACGAACAATGTGCCGTTGTCGAGTTGCTCGTCGACAGCGCGTCGTACAACCGGATTGATATGGCCGCTGAAGAGCGCACCAAAGCCCATGTCGTAGTCAACGTATTCGTTGTCGTCAACATCCCACATCGAGGCCCCACGCGCGGCTTTAACGACGATCGGATGCGGATCGTAGGCCTGAAAACTTGACGGCACTCCGAGTGGCATGACAACTCTGGCTCGCTCAGTTGCTTTTTGCGAGCCTTGAGTTCGCTGTGCGTACAGCGCGATCTCACGTAGAGTGATTTCCTTGGCTCTCCAGCTAAGACTGTGAGCATTGGTTACTGCAGATTCCGTGGAGGACACGGTTAAACACCCCTTTTACGGTTGCCCCAACCCTAACACCAAAAATGGACAGGGCGTAACAAGAGAGTTTCGGGCGAATGAACGGTGCGATTCCGTGTTCGATATGGCAGAATAGATGGGTCACATGGTGGGCGTAGCTCAGTTGGTTAGAGCGTCAGTTTGTGGTACTGAAGGCCGGGGGTTCGAGACCCCTCGCTCACCCAAAACATACGAAGTCGCTGGTTAGCCAGTCCAAAGATCGGTCAGATACCCCGACCGCTGCGTTGACTGATCTACAATGCGTCTTCTCGTTATGCACCTCTAGCTCAATGGCAGAGCAGTGGACTCTTAATCCATTGGTTCTGGGTTCGAATCCCAGGGGGTGCACCATTGACTGCTCATTTCAGGGATTCACCCCCTGCTCCTGGGAGGACAAGCCATGAAGGTTCTCGTTGTCCTCGCCCACCCCAACCCCGACTCTTTCAGTCATGCGATCGTTGATCGGTTGAAGTCCACTCTCGCCAATCGAGACCACGCTGTGTCAGTGATCGACCTCTATGGCCTCGACTATTCCCCCGCTCTGACTCGGGCCGAACTAGCGGCATACCCGACAACCGAGCCAGCGATTGACACCGTCGTCGTTGAACACACTCGACTTATTCAAGAATGTTCAACGATTGTCTTCGTGTACCCGACGTGGTGGAGTTCAATGCCGGCGATTCTGAAGGGTTGGATTGACCGAACAATGTTGCTCGGAATCGCGTTTTCGGTTGATCCAGCAACGTTGAAGTTGCAGCCCGAACTCACCAACGTGCGACGACTCATCGGAATCACCACGTTTGGTGGACCTCGTTTAGCTTCGCTAGTTGTGCGAGACAATGGAAGCAAGATCGTGACGCGTTCGTTGCGCGCCATCTGTCATCGTCGTTGTCGAACTACTTGGCTGCGCATGTTCAATGTTGATTCGTCAACGATTGCGCAACGCGAGAAATTTCTGCGACGCGTTGAACAAACAATTCGAAAGCTCTAGTCGAGCAACTACAGAGTCGCAGGAAGTACAAACACCTCTGGGGCCGGTGGAATTGTTGTCGTCGGTGGAGTTGTTGTCGTCGGTGGAGTTGTCGTCGTCGTGGTTGTTGTTGTCGTCGTGGTTGTCGTTGTCACGGGCGGGGGAATTTCGCCCGCGTACATAGTGACTAAGTCGGAATTTGCGACGTACATGTTTCCGAGGGCATCAAACGCAATTCCCCAAGGATTGTCAAGGCCAGTGCCAGCTCCACTGAGAGTTTTCAGCGGAGAAGTATTTCCGTCGGCGGACCACGTCGTGAAGTCGCCGTACACAGTGACTGAGTCGCCCTGCATGTTGGTGACATAGATTTTCCCGTTACTACCGATTGCGAAGCCCATTGGCATATCCAATCCGGTGTCAGGTCCACGAAGGAATGCAATCGGCGCAGTGTCACCATTTGCCCAACCAGGTGCGAACACGTTGACAGCGTCTTCAGGATCACTAGGACGACCATAGTTATCATTCGAAACATACAAATTATCGGCGCTATCAAACTCTAAGTCGATTGGCATGTCGAGGCCAGTGTTGCTGCCGACAAGAGTCTTGACCGGAGCGGTATTTCCGCTAGCCCAGCCATCGGAGTACATCGTCACGGAGTCACTTGAATAATTGGCCACATACATGTTGTTGTGGCTATCAAAGGCAACACTGCTCGCAGCAACTAACCCAGTGTTTCCTCCGATCAGTGTTTTGATGGGCGCAGTACCTCCGCTCGCCCAATCGGGCCCATACACCGTGATAGACGGAGGGGTGGACACGCCGTAATAACCGGCACTGTTTGCAACGTACATATTCCCGACATTGTCGAACGAGATACCAGTCGGACTGCTCAGACCCGTATTTCCGCCAAACAAAATCTTGATGGGCTCGGCCTGACCCTCAGCCCAGTCCGCCCCATAAACCGTGATGGAGTCGAGTGTTTGGTTCGCAACATACATTCTTCCCTGTTGATCAAAGGCAATCCCGGTAGGTCCGAAGTTAGCCAATAATCCAATTGGCGCCGTGTTTCCATCTACCCAATTGGCGGCAAATTGAGCTACGCCTCTGTTTTGAATGGAGGCATACATGAGCCCGCCATTATCAAATCCAATCCTGGCTCCACTGACAAGACTTGCACGGTCTCCGATGAGTGTTTTGACCGGAGCAGTGTTACCACTTGGCCAATTCGTCGCAAATGCAAGCACTTTCGGCGAACCAGTCGGGTAAATCCCACAAATGAGGCATCCACTAGCCACAAACATTTTTCCGCTCGCGTCAAACGCGATGGACCCAGGAGCATCAAGTCCCGTATCACTTCCGACAAGTGTTTTGGTTGGAGCAGTATTGCCGCCTGACCAACCCGTAGCGTAAAAAGTGATCGAGTTGTTACCGTTATTGCTCACGTACATATTGTCGAATTCATCTAACGCGACCGACGCTGGAGAATTCAGGCCGGTGGTGTTGCCAACAAGAGATTTGATGGGTTGAGAAATACCATTTTGATTCCATGTACTGATGTCGTCAAATACGCGCACTTTTTCAGAATCAACGACATACAAATTATCCGTAGCGTCGACAGCGATCCCCAGTGGCGCAGAAACATCAAGCGTCTTTATTGGTTGGGTACTACCGTCGGCAACCCAAGTGCTGATGTCGTCATAGACCGAGATTCCACTGATCGGGTAGGTCGCGACGTACAAGTTGTCTTCGCTATCAATTGCAATCGATAACGAAATACCCGGAGAGTCAAAATCAATGTGCTTAACCGGCGCAGTGTGCCCATTGAAGCGCCCCGCCGGATAGACATGTACAGATTTCTTTGGCATGTCAAGATTGAGAACATACAAGTTCCCAGCCGAATCAAATGCCGAATCTACGGCAGTGACCAGACCCGTATCTCCAGTGAGGGTTTTGGTAGGAGCAGTATTCCCGTCGTCCCAAGCCGCTGCTCGGGCCCAAGGCCAAATAGAAGCAAGTATGACAATGAGTCCAACCCATTTTGCATTCTGACGAATAGTCCGCATACCGCCTCCACGCTCACAACAAAACCGCGCTTAGGAGGCTTAGTTGCCAGTGATCCTAGAGGGGTTCATACACATTGGCCATATTTGGCAAGATTTCCTTATTTGCTCAATATCTATTTCCCAGCAACATCCACGGCGCACACCACCAATACCACCGGTCGCGAAAATGCCAGCCTCCCCGACTGCTGCAGCCGATTAACTACAGAGTCGCAGGAAGTACAAACACCTCTGGGGCCGGTGGAATTGTTGTCGTCGGTGGAGTTGTTGTCGTCGGTGGAGTTGTCGTCGTCGTTGTCACGGGCGGGGGTATTTCGCCCGCGTACATGGTGACGGTCTCAACATTTCCGACGTACATGTTTCCGAAGGCGTCAAACGCTATTCCCCAGGGTGCGTCTAAACCAGTGTCTGCTCCGCTAAGCGTTTTGATGGGCGCAGTATTTCCATCGGCCGCCCACGTCGTAAAGTCGCCGTACGCAGTGACTGAGTCGCCCTGAATGTTGGTGACATAGATTTTCCCGTTACGACCAATTGCCACGCTTCCTATTTCGTCGAGGCCTGTCGCAGGTCCACGAAGGGTTGCAATAGGTGCGTTATCGCCGTCAGCCCAATCTGATGCGAAGACGTTGATCGTGTTATTGCCGTTATCAGTGGCGTTATTTTCATTGACCACATACAAGTTGCCAGATGCATCAAACGCAAAGTCAAGTGGACCTTCAAGGCCCGTGTTCGCCCCTCTCAGAGTCTTGATGGGAGCAGTATCCCCACCAGCCCAACCAGCGGCGTACATCGTCACAGAATCACTTGAATTATTCAGGACATACATGTTGTGGTCGCTGTCAAAGGTAACACTGACTGGATCAAGGAGGCCCGTGTTGTTGCCAATCAGAGTCTTGATGGGCGCGGTATCTCCGCCCGACCAATCGGGCGCATACACCGTGACTGAAGAAACATCTGCACCGTTGTCATTCGGACTGTTTGCGACATACATATTCCCAATATCGTCAAACGAGACATCGTATGGACTGCTCAATCCGGTGTTTGCGCCAAACAAAATCTTGACGGGTTCTGCCTGGCCCTCAGCCCAGTTCGCCCCATAAACCGTGATCGAGTCCAGACCGGAATTGGCCAAATACATTCTTCCCGCTTGGTCAAATGCGATCCCCGTCGGTTCAAGGCTGCCCAAGAATCCGCTCGGCCCCGTGTTCCCATCCGCCCAGTTGGCGACAAATTGAATCACCTGACCAAGCGAACCAATCCCGTCGGTGGCAAACATGACCCCACCATCATCAAATTCAAGAGCTGCTGCTCTTCGTAGCCGGGTACGGTCTCCGACAAGCGTTTTGACCGGAGCGGTGTTGCCAGTTGTCCAATTCGCCGCAAATGCCAGCACCTTGGGCGAACCAGTTGGCTCGAAACTACAAATGATGCATCCGCTAGACACGAACATTTTTCCGCTCGCGTCAAATGCGATAGGTCCGGGTGCGTCGAGTCCAGTGTTATTTCCGATCAGTGTTTTGGTAGGAGCAGTGTCACCACCCAACCAACCCGCGGCGTAGTAGGTGATCGAGTTATTGCCGCTATTGCTCACGTACATGTTGCCGGAATCATCTAACGCGATCGACGAAGAATCATCCAGACCAGTGCTATTGCCAACGAGAGATTTGCTCGGCTGGGTACTTCCATCTGACAACCACGTGCTGATGTCGTCAAACACGCTCACTTTTGCCGATTCAACAACATACAAATTGTCGCTGCTATCTATTGAAATTGCCAATGGTTGAGCGTAGGCAAGCCTTTTTATGGGCTGCGTAGTGCCATCAGCTGCCCAAGTACTGATGTCGTCGTACACCAATATTCCATTGATGGGATAAGTAGATACGTACACGTTCCCATTACTGTCGATCGCGATTGAAGTCGCAAGGCCGGCGTAGTCGACGTCAACGTGAGCGATAGGCGCTGGATGTCCGTTAAGTTTTCCCGCTGGGTAAACATTGACTGATTTATTTAGCGGGTCATTGTCGAGATAGTCGAGTACGTATAAGTTGCCAGACGAATCAAACGTTACATCTACGGTCGTGGATAGGCCTACGGTTGTCGTGAGCGTTTGAGTCGGCGCGGTATTCGCATCGTCCCAGGCCGCTGCTCGGGCCAAAGGAAAAATGGAAGCGAGCACGACGAAAAGTCCAACCCATTTTGCACATTGACGAATAGTTCGCATGACGCCCCCGCTCGAGAAATAGAACCTGAATAAGTATCTATTTCGACCCTTTCAGCATACCTGTCTCCGTGGCCTTCGGTCAATTTTGAAAAGTGAAGTTGATTGCAGTTCCTAATTCGTGGCAATAGCGACGGCCACTTGGGCAGCGATGCGTGCGTTGTTTTCTGCCAACGCCAGGTTTGCGGGAACACTTCGTCCTTGCGTGGCTTCACCAATTCGTCCCAGCACAAATGGAGTCACTGCCGCTCCATGAATTTCGGCAGCTTCGCAATCGGCTAAGGCTTGTGCCAACACCGAATCAAGTTGTATTGCATCAAGTTCGGCTTCAACTGGAATGGGAACTGTCAATAAAACACCAGTCTTTGCTCGCGAACGATGCAACAAAATGTCGGCAACTTCACGGGCCGACTGCACTTGGTGCGGAACTTTTAAGCCCGACGAACGCGTGTAGAACGCTGGGAACCATTCGTGCTGCCAACCGAGCACCGGTACACCGATGGTTTCGAAATACTCAAGCGTTCGAGGCAAATCGAGAAATGCTTTTGCTCCCGCCGACACCGTGACGACGGGATAGGACGCAATCGCATCAAGGTCGGCCGATATATCACCAGTCAGTTCTGCACCGCGATGCACACCTCCAATGCCACCAGTTGCAAAAACACTGACTCCCCCGGCTGCCGCAATCGAAACCGCGGCCGACACAGTCGTTGCACCGAAATCCCACTTTTGCGCAACTGCTACTGCAATATCGCGTTCGGCAACTTTACGAGCTGGACCAAGAATTCGTTCGTGTTCGGCTTCAGTGAGACCGAGTCGCACAACACCATCAAGGATTGCCGTGACTGCAGGTACACAGCCTCCGTTGCGAATCGCCGCGCTACAACGATCAAGAGCTTCGCGGTTTGCCGGCGAAGGCAACCCGAGATGCGAGTAGATCGTTGACTCCATCGCTACAACAGGACGACCATCAGCAATTGCGGCAGCAACTTCAGCAGATAACACGGGCTTCATGCGACTTCCATACTTTCATCTCGAACAAAGCGACTCACAACTTCAACATGGTGCGTATGCGGAAAGAGATCTAAGACCTCGCTGTATTCCAAGCGATAATGCTGGTCATTGAGCAATCGCGCGTCTCGACCAAGCGATGCAGGGTCACACGAAATCAAAATAATCACTTGTGCGTTAGTCGCCGTCAAAACATCAACACCGCCGGCCCGAAGCCCGTCACGAGCCGGGTCGGCAACGACAACTGCAGCCGGCTGCGGCGACCACTCTTCAACTGGCGACTGCACAACTTCAACATCACGTTCGGCAAGGTTGATTCGCGCATCTGCACACGCCGAAGGGTTTGCTTCAATCGCTATCACATTACGATCAGGTGAGAACACCGTGGCGGCAAAGAGACCGACTCCGCAATAGGCGTCAACAACAGCGCCGTCGCCCCATGTTGAACTTTCGCCCAACGCCCGCTTTGTGGCATCAACCAAAGCTTGTGCTGCTTGCGGAGACGATTGAAAAAATGACGACGCCGAAATCTGAAACGTTTGGCCCGAAATTGATTCATGCACCAACGCATCAGAATTAAGACCAACATCGACTGGCAGTCCACTCACCGAATCAGCCGGTTCAGCCCAGGCCATTCGTTCACCGCTCGCGACACCAACCCGCACGACACACTCTTCAGCTCCGTCAAGGCGCATCGTTGGCAACAATTCATTCAACGATGGATGCGCAACGAGACAACGCTCGATGGGTACGACATCGTGACTGCGGCGCTGACGGAACCCGACTCCTTGAGAAGCACCGGCCACGCGCAACGTGGTGCGGGCCGCGACCACTGGCAACTCTGCAGATTCATAGAGCCGAACGTCGGGATCAACAATTTTGCCAAGCCGGACAAGTGACTCGTACACGATGTCAAACTTGATCTGTCGTTGCAGGGCCACTGATGCATGTTGCAAATCGCAGCCACCACAACCTTGCGCCACATATTCACATGGCGGCCCAACGCGTTGTTCACTCGCCTCAAGTACCTCGGTCACGACGCCGCGGGCGTAATCCTTTGATTGCTTCAACACCTTGGCAACTACGAGTTCGCCCGGCAAACCGCCTTCAACAAAGATGACTCGCCCGTCCTCCAGATGACCGAAGCCATCACCCTCAGCGACCACCTTTTCGATACGCACTTGAACTTCGAAATTGGGTAACGGCCGCGAGCCAGATTTACGGATCGGTCGCTTCGTCATACCCCTCGCAGGCTAGAGCCGACTAGCGTGTTGGCGTGTCCTTACCGATCATGATCTCCCCCTCTGTCTTGCCGTGCGACTTCTCAAAGCTTGGGGCCGAAGTTGAGGCACTTGATGCCGCGGGCGTTGACCTCTTCCAGTGGGACGTCATGGATGGCCAGTTCGTCCCCAACCTCACCTTTGGACCCGACGTCATTGCGTCAGCCCGCAAATACACCAAGAAGCCTTTTGAAGCGCACCTCATGGTGCTCACACCAGACGTTTTGGCTCAGCGCTATGTCGACGCGGGTTGCAGTCGTCTCATCGTTCACGCCGAGGCCTGCCCGCATTTACATCGCACGTTAGGCAATATCAATTCAATGGGAGCCAACGCTGCCGTTGCCCTCAACCCGCACACGCCCATTAGCGAAATTGAACATGTACTTGACCTCGTTGACATGGTGTTGGTGATGACAGTGAACCCTGGCTTTGGTGGCCAGTCGTACATCGCATCAATGGAACCCAAGATTCGCGAACTCAAAGCACTGATCGAACGTCGCGGACTCTCTGATCAAGTCAACATCGAAGTTGACGGTGGCATTGGGCCTTCCACAATTGAAGGTGCGGCCGCAGCCGGCGCCAATGTGTTGATTGCCGGAACCGCTTTGTTCCGCTATACCGAAGGTCTTGAATTCGCAGTCAAAGACTTGCGTGCGAAAGCTACTGCTGCTCGCGCCGCACAATAACTACTGACCGCTCCGTATTACTGACCGCTCCATATCACTGACCACTCGATATCACTGACCACTCCAGGCCCGCTGGCCAGTGCGGTAGACCATCACGATGAACGCACGGATGGTTGCCAGACCAAATAGGCCACCAAACACCCACAAAAACGGTAAGAGAATCGCCTGAGCAAGTTTGCCTTTAGCGGTCTTCAGTGGCGCCAATACTCCGCTTTCAACTGAACGAGCGTCCATCGTCAATGTGCGTACCGCATCTTCGACTTCCGGACACTTCACTCCCGAATTCAATCCGACTACTTGGCTTCCGCCATACAACGGTTCGGGGTCACGGATTTTTGAATACAACACACCCGAGGTTTGATCAATACCAACGGCGACGATGTAACTCTGCTCAAGGTTGAGATAACGCACATCTTCGTCGTATTGCACGTCAACCAAACTGGCGACCACATATCCCTCAAGTGAACCACCGCGCATTTGCACGACATCAAAACGCGCGGTACGACGATCAGAAGCCGATAAGCGACCAACAAAGGTTGCTTGAACTGGTGTCGGAATGAAGCAACTTGCCGGCACGGTATTCGTCGGCGCAGGAACAGTCGTTGATTGATCGGTCGGGACTTCGACGCCTCCCCCACCTTCAACTGGTTCATCAACTGGAATCGTGGTCGGCGGAACCGACGCATGAGCAGTTGAGAAACCAGCACCACCAAACAACAGACCTACGATGAAAACACCGAGCGAGGCGCGCAATGCCCATCGGCCTGCCAAGTGTTGCGTCGTTCGCTGAGTCACCGATTACAAACTAGTGAATCGGCAAGCAGCAAATGAGTCAGCGGCCTTTGAAGACCGGGTTGCGCTTTTCCATCCAAGCAGCGATGGCTTCGGGGGTGTCTTTGGTACCAAAGTTCACTGTTTGCGCAACGCCTTCGTCATCAAGGGCTTCTTCAAGAGTGACGTTCATTGAGTTGTTCAGCATGCGCTTCGATTGAGCCAACGCAATCGGTGGCAACGCAATCAAGCGATCGGTCCATTCGGCCACAAAAGCATCGAGTTGGTCATCAGGCACAACCCGATTCACCAAACCAATGCGATCAGCTTCGGCGGCGTCAATGATGTCAGCAAAGAAGGCAAGTTCTTTAGCCCGGTGCAAACCGACTCGGCGAGGCAACAACCAGGAACCGCCACCATCAAGCGACATACCGCGCTTTGAAAAGATCTGCGAAAAACGTGCGGTTTCTGAAGCGACAACCAAGTCGCAACCAAGGGCCATGTTGCAACCAACACCTACTGCAACTCCACGCACTTTGGCGATCGTGGGTTGCGGCAAACGCGACAACGCCATAATCACACCGGTGACTTCACGCATTGAGTAGTACGAGTGGCTGTGGGCTCGGCCACTGCCGTCACCCATCGCAACCAAATCAGCACCGCTACAGAACTCATCATTTGCTCCCGTGAGAACGACCACTCGATCAGATGAAGTGTGCTGAATCTCGGTCAGCAATTCAAGCAACTCAATCCACATCACGCCATTGACGGCATTCTTACGCTTAGGGCGATTGAACGTAATGGTGACAACTCCACCGTTGCGCTCAACTAAGAGAGTTTCGTAGTTCTTATTCTGTGTATCCGAGGTTGTGCTCACATCTTGAACGATAATGAGTGACATGGGATTCAACCCTTATCGGAAATTTCGGGCTCGCCGCGCTGACTATGTCTTTGTCGTCGCCGCAGCGATCGCAGTGGTTGCTTTGGTGGCCTGGGCCTTCACCGGCTGACGGACCGACCAACCCATGGCTACCAGTAAAAAACCAGCCAAGAAGCCGAGCACCAAAACGGGCAAGAAAGCACCCGGCATCTGGTCAGGTTTGTACGGGACGGTCGAAGTACGCCGTATTCAGCCCTATCAGGCTCTCAAAACCTATATTTGCCCAGGATGTCACCAAGAGATTCCTGCGGGCATGGGGCACAACGTCGCAGTGCCTCACGACGCTCCCGATCTGCGTCGGCACTGGCACTACACGTGCTGGGACCGCGAAGTGAAGACTCACGCGTAGATCTGCTCAAAACGCTGCCTCGATGACCTCGAGCGACACTTCTTCTTTCGGTCCGATCACTGCAGCCACATCAAAGCGAACTGAAACACGATTGTTCGGATGTTCGCTGAGCCAGTGAGCTGCCAACCGGCGAAGTCGCTGTTGTTTGTTTGCATCAACCGCTAAAGCCGGCGATCCAAAATCGGCAGTCGCTCGGGTTTTCACTTCGCAAATCACGATCACTAAATCGCGACTGGCAATGATGTCAATTTCGCCCTGTCGACAACGCCAATTTCGCGCGACGATCTGGTAGCCGTGGTTGCGATACCACTCGGCAACGAGCTCTTCTCCCCACGCACCAAAACTTTGGTTGTGTGTTGATTGAGTTGGCGCAACTAGGCCTTGTCGAGATCGGTCAAGTCTTCTTGCGGGAGTTCCTCGACGTTCACGTCTTTGAAACTGAAAATTCGTACCTTCGGGACGAATCGGCTCTTGCGGTACATGTCCCATACCCATGCGTCGGTGAGTTCCACTTCGATCAGTGGCCGTGTGCTGTCACCTTTGACATTGACATCTACAGAATTGGCCAAGTAAAACCGGCGCTCGGTTTCAATGGCGTAACGGAACATGCCCGCAACGTCCTGATATTCCTGCGCGAGGTGGAGTTCGCGATCAGCCTCGAAGTCTTCGAGATCGTCGGTGCTCAATGGACAACACTCAAGTCGTTAAAGCAAACGTAACAACAGATACGAAGGGAAAGATTTCCCAATGAAATCAGAAGTCGCGCTTTTCGCGAACCTTGGCAGCCTTACCGGTGCGGTCACGCAAGTAGTACAACTTGGCACGGCGAACATCGCCACGCTTCATGACTTCGATCTTGGCAACTGTTGGGGTGTGCACGGGGAATGTGCGCTCAACACCAACGCCGTAGCTGATTTTGCGAACGGTATAGGTCTCTTGAATTCCCGAGCCATGACGTCCGATGACGTTGCCCTGGAAAATCTGAATACGCTCTTTGCCACTTTCAACAACGCGCACATGAACCTTCAGTTCATCTCCGGGACCGAATACAGGAATGTCGGAGCGGATGTGTTGTAGGTCAACGATGTCGGTGGTCTTCATGACGGGTTTCCTTAGAACTTTTCAGGGACATACGACCTGGGTAGATCGCAGTCACGGCTTGTCAAGGATACGGGATAGCAGGGAACTTCTCCAACAGGGCGAGCTCATCATTTGAAAGTCCTCCCCGAGCCTCGATGAGGTCGGGTCGCTGGCTGATGGTGCGATGCAAGGCCTGAGCCAATCGCCAACTTTCGACCTGGGCATGGTTGCCACCCCGTAAAACATCGGGAACCTCCCATCCCCGGAACTCGGCTGGGCGGGTGAAATGGGGCTCTTCAAGCAGGTTGGTCGCCCCAAAACTCTCGGTCACTGGACTCTGAGCATTGCCCATCGCCCCAGGTAACAGGCGGGTCACGGCCTCGATGATGAGGCAAGCAGCAACTTCGCCACCCGACAAGACCACATCGCCAATACTGATTTCGCCATCAACGAGGTGTTCGCGAACCCGATGGTCAATTCCTTCATAGCGACCGCACAGCAAGCTGAACCCACCAGAGGGACCTTCGTGGGTGGCAGCCAACTCATGGGCGAAGGCCTGATCGAAACGCCGACCACCTGGGCTCAACAAGAACAAAGGTCGTGGAGGTTGAGCAGCCTCAACCGAGGCGAAAATCGGCTCGGCCCGCATCACCATGCCGGCACCTCCGCCAAAGGGGGCGTCATCAACCGTGCGATGCACATCCGTGGTGTGCTCACGTAGGTCGTGACTTCGCAGATCAAGCAGACCTGATTCGCGGCATTTACCCAACAAACTCTCGGAACAAAAGTTGTTCACGATGCTCGGGAAGATGGTGAAAACATCAACGCGCATGTGAACTACTTCGTGTCTTCGAAAACTTCAAACAGACCGTCGGGCGGATCAATAGTGATCACAAATCCGTCAGCGTCATCGGGCACGACTGATTCAACAAAAATCACTGGGACAAGTGCACCAGATTCAAGTTCAAGTAAATCGTTTGCTGGATTCTTCAGAACAGCGATGCAAGTGCCGCGATCGATGCCATCTGTACCAACGACTCGTGCGCCAATCACTTGATGCACCCATACCGCATCTGGGTCATCGATCGGTTCGGCCCACACAACCTTGTTCACAAGACGCTCAACATCATTGCGATCGTCAATGCCCACAAGTCCAACCACCCAACGATCGGCGCCAGTGTTAACCATTGATGTTCGTGCAGACACTTCAAACCACTCACCGGCCCACAACTGTGCACCAACTTGGACGCGCTCAGAACGATCGGTCGACAACTTGATGTAGATCTGCCCTTTCACACCGTGGGGGCGACCAAAACGGCCTACTTCTAAAAGGCCTTCGGGAGTTTTTTCAGCAGTCACGGAAACTCCGTGAACCACAATCAGTCAACGAAGTCGACGTCGACTTCGCGACCATCTTTAGCGGCAGCGGCACGCACGAGTGTGCGAATGCTTTGAGCAGTACGACCACGACGACCGATCACTCGACCGAGGTCTCCGGGACCAACCTTCACTTCAAGACGCAAACGATTGCGACCTTCAGTTTCGGCAACATTGACTGCATCGGGATCATCAACAATTGAACGAACAACGTGAGTCAACACAGCAACAGCTGTGGGCGAAGAAATTTCGTTGGGATCAGTCATGACAACTGAATCACTTAGCGCGAGCAGCAGTGAACTGTGCCCATGCGCCCGAGATTTCAAGAATCTTCTTGACGCGCTCGGTGGGCTGTGCGCCCTTCATCAACCAGGCAACAGCCTTGTCGTTGTCGAGATTGATGACCGAAGGCTCGGTGCGTGGGTTGTACTGACCCAAGATTT
>JBIKYT010000012.1:0-46554 GCA_044355095.1 Ilumatobacteraceae bacterium | reverse complement strand
GCAAGGCGCACTTGTTGGCTGATGTGTCGGGTTGGTTGCCAACAGGTGGTTTCACCGCGTTGGCTCAGCCATACCGCTTGTTGAATACGCGTACTGCTGGCGACGCTGGCAAGATCGGCGAGATTGACGGTTCGGGCGTGGCGTACACATTGCAAATCGCAGGACAAGGTGGCCTGCCGTCTGCAGGTATTGGTTCGGTTGCATTGAATGTCACTGTTGTCGATGGCCTAGTGAACGAGTACGGCGGTTATGTGACGGTGTACCCGTGTGGCACCAGGCCTGATGCATCAAACCTCAACTTCACGACGGGGCAGACTGTTCCAAATGCGGTGATTGCCCCGGTGTCGGCTGATGGCAAGGTCTGCATCTATGTATATGGCAAATCACACATCTTGGTTGATGCCTCGGGCTACCTCGCCTCGTAAACCCCCCTCCATGTGATTCTGGTGTCGTTTGATTCGGTAATACCGAATCAAACGACACCAGAATCACAAGCAAAAAAGAACCCCCGCTGCTTGCGCAACGGGGGTTCGAGTTACTGGACTAGGAATTGCTCAGCGCTTGCGAGCGGCTGCCTTCTTTTTGGCGGGAGCCTTACGTGCTGGGGCCTTCTTGGCGGGAGCCTTGCGGGCCGGAGCCTTCTTAGCAACTGCCTTCTTCTTTGCAGGAGCTTTTTTAGCAGGAGCTTTCTTGGCGGGAGCCTTCTTTGCAACTGCCTTCTTGGCCGGGGCCTTAGCAGCAGCTGCAGCAGCAACGGCGCCAGCCTTGTTCAACTTAGGTGCCGGAGCAACGCCCAGGGCGATGTCCTTGAAGCCCTTGAGTGCGGTGATCTTGGCTACGGTCTTCGCGGCGATCTTGATGGTTGCACCCGTTGCTGGGTTACGACCCATGCGTGCTGGACGCTTGATCTTGGCGAATTTTGCAAAACCGGAAAGGTTGACGACTTCGCCCTTGGCCACGTTGGCCAAGATGACGTCGATCGTACCTTCAACGGCTGCGGTAGCCGTCTTCTTGTCGATACCGGTGTGGTCGGATACTGCTTGGATGAGGTCGCGTTTCTTCATGTCCGTAAACATATTTCATGAAAATGCGTGGGTGGTGGATTTCCGTTGTTTTTCTTGAGATTTTTCTCATTCTGAAATTTGAAGAATGAAGTGTGCTGCAGTCGTTTCAACCGAAACTCGGTGAGTACTGTCGGCTCAAACGTCAAATGTTTTCGTTGAAGTTTTTGGGGGATCGGTCATGGCAGTTCCACACGAGTTCACAGCAGAGGCTATTTCTGCCGCATCAACTGACGCATTTCGTCCCTACAACGATTTCTTGCAATCGGGTGAACCTTATGTATCGATCTATCTGAACAATCAGTGGCTCACTCCGCCGAAAGATAATGAAGAACTTGAGTGGGGCAAGGGTTGGTATTACGACACGACTGTTGCGCGTAAACACGAATACTGGAAAGACATCGATCTTCCGCAGCCAACCAAAGACATCACAGTGATGCGTCAGAATCTTTTCGAGTGGGGCTATTGCCTCATTGAAGATGGGATGTCACCTGAACAGTGTGCGCGTTTGCGTACACGTATTGAGGAACAAGCAGCTGCCGAACGAGCCTTGGGTATTGCGTATCTCGTGAAGTCGCAACAACATGTGTGGTCACTCGTCAATAAAGGCGACGACTTTGTGAAGTGCCTTGAGCACGATCCAGAGGGTGTGCAAGCCGGCCCAATAATTGAGCGTTTACTGGACGAAACGCTCGGAATCGGCTGGAATCACTTCAGTTTCCTTTCCAATATTTCGTATCCAAATTGCCATCCGCAACCGATGCATCAAGATCAAACATTCATTGCGCCGTACAACCCGCGCGAGGCGCCAGTGTTAGTGAACACGATGTATGTGTTGCAAGATGTCAACGAGGTGAATGGCGGAACTCTTTTCATTCCGGGTTCTCACAAACCAAACGGAACGGGTGGTCCGTATGCGTTGTATGGTTCGATGCCCAAGCCAATCAATCTTGAAGCAAAAGCGGGCACCATCTTGATGTTTGATGGTCGACTCTTGCACGGCGGCGCAGTGAATCATTCAGACAAGTTTCGCTACGTCATCACCAACTCGTGTGTGAAGAGTTTTATTCGTCAACAAGAAAACTTCTTGTTGACCGTGAGTCCTGAAGTTCTCGCAAAAGCAAGTGACAAATTGTTGTGGCGTCTTGGATTTCAGTCATCGATCACAGCCAATTTGGTCGAAGGTTACGGCTACCAAGGCTCAGGAAAAATGGGCGATGCAAATGGCTCGGTCGCCTATGTGAGGCGCGAAATGGACCAAGGTGATTACCGCCATATCGGTGCCTTGACAGCCGAGGATGTGACAAAAGTTTCGGCGGACGATTTCGCTGTAACCCGAATTCAGAAGGCGAATGAGTCGTTTCGGACTCCCGAGATGCTCGAGAAAATGCGACTCCTGGGCTAAAAACCGTACTCGTGGTAGTGGTCAAACCAGGCTCGCGCGGAGGCCAAGATCTCGGGTTCGGTGAGTCGCGGTAGATCACTATCGATCGCTCCCACAACCAATTTGGCCGTAGCGGGGAACTTGCGCTCCCAATGCTGAATCATTTTGACCATGTGATTGGCTTCGCCTTTTCCATGCCCGATTACCAATATTTCCTGGGCTCCAGCGACTGCGTGGGCAACTGATTCAAAGATTTCGACGTCGTCTTTGCTCGGTCCCTTTTCAACATTGTTCAGACCCTTGCGAGTGTGTAGGTGTCGTTCGTGATGTCCGGGGGCGTGAATGCGTTCGGGTCGTGAATCTCTATCAAGGCCAGAATTCCAGACTCGTGCTTCGTCGTGCGTGATTGCCACGACGAGAAATGATGAATGACCAGTCACAAAAAACTTCTGTTGCTTGTACTTTCAGCGTAAGTAACTCGCTGTTGTTTGTATGGGGGAGTACTGCCTTGCGCTGCAGGACTGAAGTCCCACGCTGATTCTGTGGGTGTTATGACGTGTCAAGCCGAATTCGGTACTGATGTGCTCGTAGCCTGAGCAGTCGTGATTGTGATTGATGCTCAAGGACTTAAAGCGTCGCGGCCCAACCGTCCGCTGTTCGCTGATGTCTCTCTCACTTTGAGCGATGGTGATCGTGTCGGCGTTGTTGGTCTGAATGGGTGTGGCAAGAGCACGTTGTTGCGCATCATTAGCGGCGAACAAGAACCAGAAGCTGGTGTCGTGCGACGAGGTCGCAACGCTCGAGTTGGGGTTTTGAGCCAGGCGCCGGTACTGCCCAAGGGAACAGTTCGTGAAGCGGTTGGTGGCACTTGGCAGGGTGAGGCCATGCTTGACCGTCTCGGAATGAGTGGGCTCATTGATAGTCAAACCGATCAGTTGTCGGGTGGACAGAAAAAGCGGGTTGCGCTTGCGGGCTTATTAATTGGCGAATGGGAAGCGCTCATCTTGGACGAACCCACTAACCACCTCGACCTTGACGCCATTGCATATCTCGAAGAATGGCTGGCAAATTACAACGGCGGGTTGTTGCTCGTCACGCACGACCGCCATGTGCTCGACCGGGTCACGACCAAAGTTCTTGAAATCGACCGTGGCAAGGCGTATCTACATGTGCCGACGGGCTGGAGTGCTGGTTCTGGTTACGCCGCGTATCTGTCGGGTCGCAGTGAACGCGAAGAGCAAGCGGCAACGGCCGAACAAGTGCGCAAGAACCTGGCTAAGACTGAACTGGCTTGGTTGCGACGTGGTGCGCCTGCGCGCACGACGAAGGCCAAGGCTCGCGTTGCCTCGGCAACTGCATTGGTAAATACCAAAGCCGAAGCGCCGGCTCGGCAAGGCGAACTTGGTCTCACCAAAGATCTTGGTTCAAAACGTCTTGGCTCAAAAGGAGTCGAACTGCACGGCGTTGGCTTTAGTTGGCCAAATGGAAAACGGGTTCTGTCTCCGTTTGATCACATGCTTGAACCGGGCGATCGGCTCGGAATTGTTGGGCCAAATGGCGCCGGCAAAAGCACATTGCTTGATCTCATCTCTGAACGACTCACACCAACTGAAGGCAAGATTGATATTGGTCGTACGGTCAAGATTGGTTATTACGACCAGTTGGGCCGAGACCTTGACGTCACTAAGCGAGTTCGTGACGCGGTTGCGGGCGACAAAGGTGCGCCATCGTTAGAAGACATCAACTTGATGAAGCGTTTTTGGTTTGATGGCGACTCGCAATTCGCTGAGATTTCAACATTGTCTGGTGGAGAGCGACGACGCTTGCAATTGTTGCTCACATTGATTGAGCAACCCAATGTGTTGTTGCTTGACGAACCCACCAACGACCTCGATCTTGATACGTTGCGAGCCCTCGAAGACTTCCTTGATGATTGGCCCGGAATCGTTTTAGTCGTGAGTCACGACCGAGCATTTTTGGATCGAACGGTTGATGAAGTTTTTGCACTTGACGGACAAGGTGGGGCGTCGTTGGTGCGCGGTGGTGTTGCTGGATGGTTGAAGCAGCGTCTGGAACGCGGCTCAAAGCCAACGCAAAATACTAAGTCGGTGAGTTCGGCCAAGGTTGACGAGCCGGTTAAGGCTGTTGTTGATGTGCCCGCCTCGAAATCGGGTTCACTCAAGAGCGCAAGCACATTGAAGCGACTCGTGGCGCAGGCCGAAAAAGCCTTAGCCCAAGCCACGACCGAGCGCGACACCATCAGCGCGAAGCTCATTGCTGAAGCGTCAAGTGCGTCAAGTAATCACGAAACGTTGGCGAAATTGAGTGAACAACTTGCTCATGCGCAAACCAAAGTCGACACCGCCGAAGAATCTTGGCTGAACTTCGCCGCCGAGGCTGAGAGTCGTGGTATTGATATGTCATGACGGTTGTTTCGCCTCTCGGATATCGATTCCCAGGTGGCACGTACACAATCGCTCATTGGGAAAATTGGTTACTCACCGATTGCACCACTGCAGAACCGTTGCCTGATGATCTCGCTCATCCGGTAGCGCTTTTTCATGTGCCGATTCTCGGGGCGGGTACAAGTATCACGACTTTGTTTGAAGTGTGTGGTGCAGAAGGACCAGGTTCAGTTGGTCTCGATGGTTACGACTGGGAATACATGCGACCGCTTCGCGTCGGAGTTGAGTACCGCATGGAAGGTGGCATTGTTCGCTGGGAACAACTTGTTGACGAACGTGGAAATCCCTACGACTCAATGAGTTTCTCAATTGAAATGTTTGATGCTGAAGGTTTGGTGGCACGTATCACGAATACCTGGCGCTTTCGTCGACGCAAGCCCGAAGGTTCAATTGAGGCGAAGTCATGAAGGTCGGTGATCAACTTCCCGAATTCGTGGTGCCGTCAGTCGACCCAGCGCGGATGAAAACAATGGCTGCCGTTTTGCGGGACCCGTATCGAGTGCATTGGGATCGTGAAGCTACGCGCGAGATGGGTCTTGATGGTCGCGTGATCAATCAGGGTCCGCTCAATCTGAGTTACATCGTCAATATGTTGCATTCGTTTAGCGGGCCAACGTCAGTGCGGCGTCTCACTGTTTCGTTTGGTCGACCGGTGTTTGATGCCGATTCGGTCGTGGCAGGTGGTGAAATCTCGGCGATTGAAGGCGATCGGGCCACTTGTGCGGTGTGGTTGAAGCGCGGCGACGAGATCGTTGTCTCAGGTGCTGCCGTGATTGATATCGCACATCTTCACTAAGGTTCGGTGATGAGCACACTTCCCGCAACATTCGTTCCGATGGAAGCGGCTGTTGCTGCCGTCCGACCAGTTGATACTTTGGCGATTCCACTTGGACCAGGCGCACCCGGTGCGTTTTTGCATTCGCTTGGCAATGACACACCGGAAGATCGATTCAGTGATCTGAAAGTTTTTGGTGCGTTGTTGCCCGATCTGTATGCGATCTTCGCCCGACCGTCGGTTCACTTGAAGTCTGGATTCTTTGGTCCGGCTGAAAGATTCTTGCGCGATACCGGCGCTGATGTTGATTTCGTGCCGGCCGACTTTCGGCGTTTTGAACCGACGCTTGCTCATTTGAAACCACGAGTACTCGCAATCGCTGGAGCGATGCCAGTTGACGGACGAGTTTCGCTGTCGTTGCACGCGGGAGCATTCACGAGCGAAATCGCCAATGTGATTGCTGACCCAAACCGAGTGTTGATTGTTGAATGCAGTCCCAATTTTCCGCGCACATTTGGTGCGGGTGGCTATCAGCATTCAATTGCGCTTGAAGATATTGATTACTTGGTGCAGTCAGATCGGGTCGCACTGAATTTGGCCGATGTTGTTGCGAGCAACGTCGAAAGTCGTATTGCCGAAATTGCCGTGACGTACATTCACGACGGTTGCACATTGCAAACCGGCATTGGTGGCATCCCGACACAGGTTGCAACACGACTTGCTGCCGGAAGCGGTGGAGACTACGGAATCCATAGCGAGATGTTCACAACTGGTTTGATGCGCTTGCATCAATCGGGCAAAGTGACCAATCGCAAAGGCACCGAGTTTGATGGTTATTCGGTGACAACATTTGCCGCTGGTGAACCCGAGTTGTACACATGGCTTCACGAGAACGACGATGTTCGCTTTTTGCCCGTGAATATTGTCAATTCGCCAGAAGTGATTGCGCGAAACAAAAATATGGTCGCGATCAACGGGGCGATGGCAGTTGACCTTTCAGGACAAGTGATTGCCGATTCAGTGAATGGCAAACAGTTCTCTGGCATTGGTGGCCACGAGGATTTTGTGTCAGGTCCAGGACTGTCAACGAATGGTCGCAGTTTGATTTGTTTGCCATCAACTTCGGTCGTGAATGGTGTGACCATCTCGCGGATCTTGGGTCGTTTGCCCGAAGGCAGCGTGGTGACAACCCCGCGCCATCAAGTGGACATCATCGTGACCGAATATGGCGCCGCCGAAATCGCCGGCTTATCAATAGCTGAACGCTCGCACGCTTTGGCACAGATCAGCCATCCTGATTTCCGCGATCAGTTGCTGTCAACGGCCGAAGTCTGGCCCAGCGACTAAGACTTAAGAGTTATAGCCGCTCGGTGGGATCGTGATACCTGGACCACCTTCGGGTCCGACCCAGACTGAGCCGTTCAATCCGCCGTTTCCGTAATACAAACCACATCCAGGAACGCCGTCATCATCCCAGTCGCACCACGTGGCGTTGTAGGCCCATGTACCTGGTGATCCTGCCGGCAAGGTTGGCGCGGATGGTGCTTGCGAGGAAGTCGTTGTGGTGGCTGGCGCCGGGGCCGACGTCACGGCTTGGACGGGTAACGATGTTGTTGCAACAATCGGTGCTGACGATGTTGTTGCAACGTTTGATGTCGCCGTGTTTGTCGTGTTTGTCGTGTTTGTGGTTGCAACGCTTGTCGTTACCACGCTTGTCGTAACCGGAACTCGTGTCGTAGTTGTTGATTCTGCAACTGACGACGTTGTCTCGGCGATTGTTGTCGTTAATTCTGAGACGCAGTTGATAGTGAATTCCATTGGCACTGTGGCAACTCCACCTTGAAGATTTCCTTGATCAATGTTTGCAGTGTCTTCATCATCGGGATTGAGCGGGAATGCAGCAGTGAGTAGCAACATTCTCATCTTGTCTTCTGAAAGCTGGTCAGCTTCTGTATTTGAATTAACTGCATAGAGAATCAACTGGAAAACTGACACCGAAACTGAGGCACTCCCAAGATCAGTACATTCAAAGGTCATTGGGAATATTCGGTATGGATAATTGGTGGGCTTTCGATTGCACTGAGCAATATTTGATTCTTGTTTCGCCGTAATTGGGCCGCTGATTGATTTGATGACTGTCGAACCGCATTCAGTGGCTGTGTAATAAAGGCCCATGTTGAAATTGTCTTCGGTGAAGACTCGACCGCCGACTGACTTGATTTTGACAACTGTTGGAGTGTTCACCACCAAGTTGAGGTTGGTATCTGCACTGAAGTTGTAATAGAGATTTGTGTCGCGATCGGCTCGGCGGATGGTCACCGCCCATGTACTGAAATGATCAATGGGCAAGGTGTAACGAGCTGTTGTTTTCGAGGTGGGCTCAACTTGTAGCGCCAGCACCGAGTTTGAAATTGTTGATCCTGAGTCGGCTATGGGAGTGCCATCGCCTGAAAAGGCGTTGAGTGAATAGGAATTAGCCTCATCCCACGGTCCATTCCACTGCAACAAAATGGGCTCTTTGAACTTGGTGCCATCTGGCTCAAGTTTGAAACTGACACCGCTCACTCCGTCCGCTTTGCTATCGAGCGTGAAAACTTTTGCAGTGATGTCTTGACTGTTGAGTCCAATCGGAAGTGCCGAGTCGGGGATGACGATATTGGTATCAATATTTCCCTTTGAAGCCAGCACTGTGCTGTCAGTATTGCGTGATTGAGTTGCGACGGCAGCATCGACGTCGTCAATCGTTGCCGTAATGGTCGGAATAGGGGTTGACGTTGAGTCGCTTCCGCACGCCGCCAAGAAGGGAGCTGAAATGAAACTTGCTACAACGCAAAATGCAATTTTTGAAGTCTTGGAATGATCCGCCATTGTTCAAATCTAACGCCCCTATAAGAATTTTCAGGGTTTGTGACGGGTTCTGTGTTCTCTGCGAAGCGCGGCATGGAACAATGAGGATATGAACGGTGCTGAAAGCCTGCTGAGGTCGCTTGTTAACTCGGGGGTCGACACCTGTTTCGCCAACCCCGGAACATCTGAAATGCATTTCGTGGCAGCACTTGACCGTGTCGATGGCATGCGCGCGGTGCTTGGCTTATTCGAAGGTGTCGTGACAGGAATGGCTGATGGCTATGCCCGCATGGCAGAAAAACCACCAGTCACCTTGTTGCATCTCGGACCTGGCTTGGCCAATGGCCTAGCTAATCTGCACAATGCCCGTCGAGCGTCATCGCCCATTGTGAATGTGGTCGGAGATCATGCGACCTATCACGCCCAATATGACGCGCCGTTGGCGAGTGACATTGTTGGGTTTGCGCGACCAGTTTCGGCATGGGTGCATTCGTCAACGAGTGCCTTAACAGTTGGCGCCGATGCAGCTCGCGCCGTACAAGTTGCGCGGCAAGCGCCTGGTCAAATTGCCACGCTGATTCTTCCGGCCGACGTGGCATGGCTTGAAGCCAATTCTGCGGCAGAAGCACTTCCCGTCATAGAAGCCTCTCGAGTTACTGATTCAACAATAAGTGACATTGCCCAAACACTTCGAACGGCGCAATTAACTGGTGCTCGAGTTGCAATCTTGATGCGTGGTGCGCCGTTGCGTGGAGAAGGTTTGAAAGCAGCGGGCAAGATTGCGGCAACCACTGGCGCACGATTGTTATGCGACACGTTTGCCCCGCGAATTGAACGGGGTGCAAATCGCGTCATTGTTGAGCGTTTGCCCTATTTTGCCGAACAACTCGTGGAGTCGTTGGCCAACGTTGATCACTTGATTTTGGTTGGGGCAAAGCCACCAGTGTCTTTTTTTGCCTATCCCGGAAAAGAGTCGTGGTGCACCGCTCCGCACACCAAGATCCAATTTCTTGCGCATGCGCACGAAGATGGCGTTAGAGCGCTGGCCTCGCTAGTCGACTTACTCGGCGCGCAAGGCGAAACTTTCACTGTCGCCGAATTGCAATTGCCCGATGAACCATCAGGCCGAGTCGATCAGTACAGCATCGGCAAAATTGTGGCGCGCTATTTACCCGAGAATGCAATCGTCTCCGACGAATCAGCGACGAATGGACTTGGTCCCGCGTTGGCATTGGCGACGTCGCAACCACACGATGTGTTGTCGCTCACTGGCGGATCAATTGGTCAAGGCCTTCCAGTCGCTGGTGGTGCAGCCGTGGCGTGTCCTGATCGCAAAGTGGTCTGCCTACATGGTGACGGCGGTGCGATGTACACCGTGCAATCACTGTGGACTCAAGCACGAGAGAATCTTGATGTCACCACAGTGATCTTCAGCAATCGCGCTTATGCGATTTTACGCGTTGAACTGAGCCGTACCGGCGCGAAAGATCTCATGGCCGAAGGTGACACCAAAGCCTTGTCAATGTTTGATCTTTCGAATCCAAATATTGATTGGGTGAAAATGGCCGAAGCAATGGGCGTCGAAGCAGTGCGCGTGAGCACGCTTGAAGACTTCAGTTCCGCTTTTCAGTCGGCCATGAAACAACAAGGCCCGCGATTAATCGAAGTATTGCTGTAATCAATTAGTTGCGCGTGAGCACAACAACCGGAATCACACGACCAACTTCGTCGGCCTTCGTTTGATACTCGTCGTAGCCCGGCCAAATAGCGGACATTGACTTCCACAGACTGGAGCGCTTATTGGCGTCAGTAGCGGGATCAATGACGTGGGCCGTTGCCCAGTATTTGTCGGCGGCAACCTGCACCCACACCTGGGGGTTCTGCACCAAGTTTTCAAACCACAGCGGGTGACTGGGCGCTCCGCCCTTCGAGGCGATTAACACCAAGTCGGTGCCATCGGTGCCGTAAATCAATGCACTGCGATTCCACGATCCGGTCTTGCGGCCCTGCGTGGTCAACAACATGCACGGCACACCGTTCCAGTCGTGTCCTTCAGCGCCATCTGTCTTGACGTAACTCTCGATGTGCTCGCGTACCCATTCAGACGGGCTGTCAATGATGGGTGTCGGGGGAGTGCTGTTCTGGGTGATGGTCTTGCTCATGCATGAAAGCGTAACCTCGCTGGAGTGAAGAGCGTCCGAAAGGTTCAGGTAGGCCTTCTGTTGGCTGTGTGTGGAGCGACGATCGTATCTGGCTGCTCTGGCTCAGATTCTGCGACTCCTCCGATGACCAAAGCCCCCCAAATAACAATCGTTACTTCGACCACTTTGACCTCTTCAACAACGTCGACTACTTCAACGACAAGCACGTCAACAAGTACAACCACAACGCTTCCTCCTACTGAACTCACGACGAGCATCGGGAATTCAGTTCAAGGTCAACCCATTGATGTGATTCATCGTGTTGATATTCCTGGTGCGCAATTACCAGTTGATGATCCGAGCCGAATCGTCGTGCTTGTTGTTGGTGTCATTCATGGTGACGAGCAAGCAGGCCTTGATGTGATTCGCGAATTGCGGGCAATGTTGCCATCGGAAATACCAGCCAATGTTGATCTCTGGTTATTGCCAGCAATTAATCCCGATGGTGTTGCTCTTAATCAACGTCACAATGTGAATCAAGTCGATCTCAATCGCAATTTCCCATATAAATGGGGGTTAATCGCCGAGCCAGGCAACTGGGAGTACAGCGGTCCATCGGCTGCAAGCGAACCAGAAACTCAAGCGATGGTTGAGTTTGTGAAGTACTTGCGACCTGACATGACGGTGTGGTTTCACCAAGACGAATTCAGTATTGCGCCGTCGTCAGGACCAGATGGACCACTGCGTCGAGAGTACGCGCGACTCACTGGACTTCCGTTGCAGGGTGTTCCAGGTGGCACGTACACAGGAGTTGCAGCCACATGGCAACGTCGAACCTTTACCGATGACACGGCGTTCATTGTTGAGCTCGGTCCAACGCTCGCTAACGGTGAAGCACTTATCCACGCGAGCGCAATCGTGTCAGTTGTTTCGCTGTTGCCGTAAGGCGATGCACACAGTTATTGAGACGCGAGCTCTTTAATCCACGCCGGTAATCGTTGCGGTCGACCCTGAGCGTTCACGTATGCGTGTTGTGTCGAGGCGGTCGAGACAACTTGGTCGCCGACGGTGATCAAGTAGTTGATCGTGAACGTGGCTCCAGTGGTGGCGGCCAAAACCAGATGCACATTCATCACTTCGTCAAATTTGAGCGGCTGGCGGTACTTGACGGTGGCCTCAAGCACTGCCGAGTCACCGAGGGTCTCGCGAGAGTTGGCGTACGACTGACCAATTGATCGCATGTACTCAACTCGAGTCTCTTCGAGATAGGGCAAGTACCTGCTGTGATGCACAATTCCCATGGCATCTGTTTCTGAAAAGCGCACCCGGATCTGATGAGCAAAGGTGTAGTCGGCGGGGTTCAGTGACGGTTCGGAAGCGGCGCGCACGGTGAGGACGGTATCGGGGTCATCTCGCACTGTTGTCAAAGTGGGGGATGAAATTTAGCCGATTGGACCCAACTATGTACAAATCGGTCGCGGAGGGCGTAGGGTAAGAACCCATCGGGCACAGTGTCCGGCAATAGAGAGAAATGAGTACCACCGTGGCTCTAGGCACAGTGAAGTTTTTTAATGCAGAAAAAGGTTATGGATTCATCTCCCGTGAAGACGGTCCCGATGTGTTCGTGCACTTCTCACAGATCCAGTCTTCAGGCTTCAAGACCCTCCAAGAGGGCCAAAAGGTCGAGTTCGACGTCGGTCCCGGACGCAAGGGCGATGAAGCCCGCGACGTTCGCGCCGTTGACTGATCAATTACTGATCAGTTTCTGATTGCATCTGTTCTGAGTCGCCGCTGGCGGCTCAGAACAACTTCAGTTTTCCCGTTCACATGATGTAACTGTCGATGTACGAGCGCGGTTGAGAACTGATTATCCGGAGATATCGGCCACTGTTGCCGACAAAATCCGTACTAAGTCGTGGGGACTCACTTCGATGTCTAAACCGCGCTTACCTCCCGAGACAAAGACGGTGTCCCACAACGTGGCGGTTTCATCGATCACTGTGGGCAGTACTTTGCGTTGTCCGAACGGACTGATTCCGCCCACCACGTAACCGGTCATTCGTTCGGCGGCAACTGGGTCGAGCATGTCAGCCTTTTTGGCTCCGAGCGCAGTCGCTATTCCCTTTAACGACAACTTGCCCGACACCGGGACAATGCCGACCGCATGAGTGCTTGAGCCGCCCTGCAAGGTGACGAGCAAAGTCTTGAACACGCGGTCTTCTTCAACGCCAAGAGCCTGGGCCGCCGCCTTGCCGTAGCCATGTTCGCCCGGGGCCACATCGTTGGTGAAGCTATGGACCGAAAATTCGGCCTGAGCCTGCTCAAGAACCACGATTGCGGGCGTTCCACCTTTGTTTTTTTCAGGTTGATTCACACTGTTCACCCATTCACGGCCCACAACTAGCCGAGCCATTGTGACACGCAGGTAGAGTACCGAAAGCCCGATTTTGTGGGAAAGAGTAACGAAATTCAGAGCAATACAAGGAACTATTCAACTACGGCGAGGCTGATCAACCCTTTATGACCGCTCAACACCCAGATTTTGATGACGAACAGGCATATATCGATCATGCCTATGACTGCCTCGTGCGGAGTCGCGAAGACGCCTTGAAACTGCGCGGTCATACCGAGGCTGGAATGGGTGGAACCTTTCAGAATCGTTTTGAGCGCAATGCCATCGACGATGCGTTGGTGAAACGACTGACCGATCTTGATCTTGGTGAGGCGGCTTTGGTATTCGGTCGTATCGATCGTCTCGAAAATGACGAGCTCGAAAGTTTTCATATTGGGCGACTCGCGGTGTCCGATGAAAAGCGTCAACCGGTCGTTGTTGACTGGCGTGCGCCCATCGCCGAACCCTTCTATCGCGCGACTGGCCGCCAGCCCATGAACTTGGCACGCCGTCGTCACTTCATTGTGCAATCAAACAAGTTGCTCGGAATCGAAGATGAACTTTTCGGTGAAGGCCACCTTGGTATCGGTCAAGACGAAGGTCTGGTATCTGACGGCGAAGGAACCGTCACCCAAGCCGGCACGGGTCTGCGTGGTTACAGCACATTGTTGGCCTCAATTGAACGCGGTCGTACCGGACAGTTGGGCGACATCGTTGCAACGATTCAAGCCGAACAAGACGAAATCATTCGTTCGCCACAAAGCGGAGTGCTTGTTGTTCAAGGTGGTCCTGGTACAGGCAAGACCGTGGTGGCACTGCACAGAGCTGCGTACTTGTTGTACACCAATCGTTTTCCCCTGGAAGATCAAGGTGTTTTGGTGATCGGTCCGAACCGCGTGTTCTTGCGGTATATCGAACGAGTTTTGCCATCACTTGGCGAAGCCGGAATTGAACAAGTCATCTTGCAAGATCTTGTACCCGATGTTCGTTGGGTGACGATGAGCGCAGGTGAACAAGATCGACCCGAGACAGCGCGCGTCAAGGGCGACGAGCGTATGTCAGACGTGATTGAAAAGGCCGTTCGTGATCGACAGCGTCCTTTGCGCGAAGACATGGTGCTGCCTTTCCGTAGTGGATATGTGCGTTTGCGAGCCGAAGAAACCGAGCGCATTATCAAGACGGCGCGTCGTCGTTTCCGTCGACATAATTCGGGGCGCAAGTGGGTTGAAGGCGAAGTGTGGTCGGCACTGGCTGCGACATGGCGCGAAGGCGATGTGTCGCACCGCGATGTTCGTGAAGAACTGCGACGTGATGATGACATGCGTGTTGCATTCGAGCGCATGTGGCCAGTGTTGACGCCCGCACAGTTATTGCACGACCTCTTTGGTTCGCGCGCTCTTTTGAAATCTTCAGGACAAAAGCATCTTGAGCTCGACGAAGTTGAGGCGTTGTATCGCCCGCGTTCTGAAGACCTTGACGATGTGCGTTGGACAACTGCCGATGCGGCACTGCTTGATGAAGCGCGTGTGCATCTTGGGCCGATTCCGGGCAAAGACGGCAAGATTGATGAAATCGATGAAATTCGCACGTACGGTCACATCGTGATTGACGAAGTTCAAGATCTCACACCGATGCAGCTAGCCATGGTGACTCGGCGTTCATTGTCTGGTTCAATGACTGTTGTTGGTGACTTGGCGCAAGCAACGGGTGCTCACGCACCTGCAACTTGGGAAGATGTTCTTGATCATTTACCGGGTCTCAAGCCAAGCCGAGTGATTGGTCTTTCGGTCGGCTATCGCATTCCTGGTCAAATTATGGACCTTGCTAATCGCGTCATGGAGGCCGCCAATCCGGGTTTGCGGGCACCGCGGGCCGTGCGTGAAGGTGTTGCGGGACCAACAATTGCTGCTGTTTCAGACCCGACTCAATTGCTTGGCGAAATTGTTCGACGAACCCGCGAAATGGTTGAGCAGGTGAATGGTGGCAACGTGGCAGTGGTGGTTCCCGATCGCATGGCCGAGCAAGTCGCTGATGTTTTCACTGATGCTGGACTCGCCTTCGGTCGCGCTTCAAACACTGCACTCGATAATGGCATCACGATTGTTCCGGTAAGCGTGGTGAAGGGCCTTGAACTTGATGGTGTGGTCGTCGTTGAACCAAGTGACATCGTTGACGCCGAGGCTCAGGGCATGCGCTCGCTTTATGTTGCGCTCACCCGTGCGACACAGCGGCTCACAGTTGTGCACGCTCGTGTATTGCCAGCGCCAATGATTGGCTAATTTCTGACTTCTATGGGTTGAGGAAGTTGCCCACCACTTGGCCGGCGAAACGCGCAGCTTTATCGGCGTCGGCAGGACGATTGGTCGTGACGGCATTATTGGAGAGATCAACTAAGCGGCCAAGTGATTCGGCTGCGACTGGGTCAACGGTGATGAATTCGGTTTCGATCGCATTCCATAGCGCATTAATGACCGCCAACTGATCGGCCTTGCCAGCCTTGGTGCGGCCACTTTGATTCGGGCCGATGAACGATGACAAAGCAATCATCTCGTCAACGAGTCGGGGCAGAAGTTCTTCAACCGTGCCGCTCGGCAAGGTGGTAGTGCTGACCTCAAGAGGAGCAACGCTCGTAGCAATGGTGCTGTCGTACGTTGTCGCGCCACAGGCGCTCAACAACAGGCAACTCACTGACATGGCGATCAGGCGATTGGTTTTCGGTTTGTTACTCGTCATGTTTTTCATGGGGGTAACTCAGGCTGTCACAAGAATGCGCGACGAGGCAAACGCACTGACCCCAATGGTGTTGCCATCAATCACAACTGACATTGTGCCATCGTGATTTGTCTCGGAAATCTCGCCGTGGCGACCAGGCAAGATGCTCGATTGTTGCAGGAAGTCAAGCAGACCGGGTGTGAACTCGAGTTCTTCCGGAATGCGCGACACCGTGAACTTGGTTCCTGACGCCAACTGTGACAACGGCACGGCATCAGTGGCGATGTAACTCGATCCGGGAATGGGATTGCCGTGGGGGCAGGTGGTGGGTGCACCGAGAACGCGGTTCATGGCGACTTCAACATCATCGCTAATGACGTGTTCCCATTTGCCGGCTTCTTGATGAGCGTCAGCCCAACTGAGCCCGAGAATGTCGGTGAGAAATCGTTCGGCTAAGCGATGGCGACGGACGACCTGTTGAGCAAGGTTTTGTCCCTCGATGGTGAGAGTGATTCGTGAACTCTCGGCCACCACCAGTCCGGCCTTGCTCATTTTTTCAATCATCTGTGAGACCGAGGCCCGACTCACTTGTAGTCGTTCGGCAATTCGAGCCTGGATCACATCGAGATCGTCTTCGTGCAACTCAAAAATGCACTCGCAATATTCTTCAAAAGCGGGATGACGCTCTGGCGAGTTGAACATGAAGTCAGACTACCTGTTTTTCTGGTGCAGATAAGTTGCGAAATACGCAACGATTCTGCACCAGAATCACGAGGGCTTATTCAAAGACAACGCCTTGGGCGAGGGGGAGTTGATCTGAATAGTTGATCGTCTGGGTTTGGCGACGCATATACGCCTTCCAGCTGTCACTTCCGCTTTCGCGTCCGCCACCCGTTTCTTTCTCGCCACCGAATGCGCCACCAATTTCTGCACCTGATGGTCCGATATTGACATTGGCGATTCCGCAGTCGCTGCCAATTGCACTCGTGAAACGTTCGGCTTCGCGCAAGTCAGTCGTGAAAACGCTGGAGGCAAGACCTTGTGGCACACCATTTTGTAACTCAATCGCTTCGTCAAAACTTGAGTACGACATGACATACAAAATTGGCGCGAAGGTTTCGGTGGCAACGATGTCAGTTTGTGCCGGCATGCGCACCAACGCGGGGCGGATATACGCGGCCTCGGGGGCAACAGGTGTTTCGTGGCGTTGCCCGCCAGCAACAACAAGTCCGCCGTCACTTTCGGCTTGTTTGATGGCTACTTGCATATTGTGCAACGACTGCAAATTGATCAGCGGACCAACCAAGTTGTTGGAGTCAAGTGGACTTCCGACCCGCAAATTGTTGTATGCCTTGCCGACGCGCTCGCATACTTCATCAATGCGTGATTCGTGAACAATAAGTCGACGAAGAGTGGTGCAGCGTTGACCAGCGGTTCCGGCAGCCGAGAAGGTAATTCCGCGAACCGCTAAATCTAGATCAGCCGATGGAGTAATAATTGCGGCGTTATTGCCGCCGAGTTCAAGGATTGAACGGCCAAAGCGGGCCGCAACAACAGGGGCCACTGCACGTCCCATTCGGGTTGAACCAGTCGCCGACAAGACGGGAACTCGATGATCGGCCGCCAACGCAGCACCAACCGAGGCATCGCCAAAGACCACCTGACACACATCAACGGGAGCACCAGCAGCCGATGCTGCACGACGAACCAGAGTTGTCGTCGCCAAAGCAGTGAGGGGCGTGAGGTCTGACGGTTTCCAGATCACGGTGTCGCCACAGACCAATGCCAACGCCGCGTTCCATGACCACACCGCGACGGGGAAGTTGAAGGCACTGATGACTCCGACCGGACCAAGTGGCTGCCAAGTTTCAGTGAGACGGTGTTGTGGTCGCTCTGATGCGATCGTCAAACCGTGAATCTGTCGTGACAGGCCAACCGCGAAGTCACAAATATCGATCATCTCTTGTACTTCGCCGAGCGCCTCAGAACGAATCTTGCCAACTTCAATTTGTACAAGATCGGCTAGAGATTCTTTGTGCGTGCGCAGTTCAATACCGAGGTGGCGAACAACTTCGCCGCGCACGGGTGCCGGGACTGCTCGCCAGGTGCGAAAGACTTCAACTGCAGTGGTGATTGCTTGTTCTACTGATGTCTGGGTGAGCGAACTGGTGATGGCACCTAATGCTTGACCATTAATGGGCGAGCGAGCCAAAAGTGGCGTCGCACCAGAAGCACTGATACTGGCATCGCTTCCGATAGCAATGAGTGCACGTTGCGCGACATCGCGAAGTTCATTCGCAGTGGGCGGATTGATTGTTTGACTAGTCACCTAGACAGTCTTGCCGATACGGCGAGGTGGTCGGAACTTCAATCAGTGACAAGTGTGGGCAAAAAGAGTTTGGCCGCTGGTGAACTTGCGGTGATCGCATCGGCAGCCATGATCACGGCAGCGCCGGTGTAAGCGGTACGTTCGCCGGCTGGGAAGTTTTCGAGCGACGGATACACGATGCCAGTCATATACGAACCATCATCGGTGCGATGAGCACGAGTCCAATACAACAAATCGGTAGCAGTAGTTAAATCGCCCACGGCGGCATGAGCCAATGAACATTCGGCGGTTTCAGCTGCGGTCACCCAAGGTTCGTCACTGACGCAACGGATTCCGCGACCCTCCATGGCAAACGTGTCCCACAAGTCGGCCAAACGAGCTTTGGCTTGATCGCCTTCCATAGCGTTGGTGAGAACTGGGTAGTACCAGTCCATTGCCCAACGAGTCTTGGGTTCGAAAGCCTCGGGTCGAGTGGTGATCGCGGCACGTAGTTGATCAGCGGCGGCGGCCCAATGAGGTTTCGGTTCATTGATGAGATCGGCAAGGTGTACAGCGCAGGTGAGTGCGTGCCAAATACTTGATGAACCAGTGAGCAATGCATAATCCCAAGGGCTCGCGTGTTCTTCTTTGGCCCACAAAATGGTGCCATCGTGACGGCGCATTGACACCACCCATTCGATGGCGCGTTCAACAGTTGGCCACAAATGGTCGACGAATCCGCGATCCCAGGTGCACAGCCAGTGATGCCAGACTCCTGCGGCGATGTACGCACACACGTTGGTGTCGAGTTTTGGTTCTTCAACAATTCCGCCTGGCAAGTAATAGTTGAACCACCAGCCGTCTGGGTGCTGCATGTCAACGAGCCATTCGTAGGCCCGCTCGGCATTGTGGTGCAGGCCAGCAATGTCGAGAGCGATTGCTGTTTCAACATGGTTCCACGGGTCGCAGTGCCCATCTTTGAACCACGGAATCATTCCACTATCGAGTTGAAGCGCAGCGATTGATTCGGCAGTTTGCACAACTTCATCGGCACTGAGAACACCTTCAATGTGGGGGACACGACTCATGAGTGCACCGGCATTTTCTGGGCGTAAATGATCAGGCTTTTGCCCATGACTGGTGACAAAGCACGTTCAAGAATCTTCATTGAACGTGGCTGTTTGATGATGTCCCATTCAAGGAATTGCTTATAACGATTGACAAGTTTGTTGTCTTCGCGACGTGGACCAACGGAGCACTTGAGCCACCAATACGGTGAATGCAAACCATGAGCATGATGTGAACCCGTCACGATCAACCCAGCTGAACGAAGTTTGGCCTCGAGTTCGGTCTGCGAATAAATACGTACGTGGCCGCCAACAGATTTGGGGGCGTGGTATTCGTCGCTCAACATCCAGTTGATTTTTTCTGGCCACCACGAAGGAACCGTGCAGGCAAGTGTTCCGCCAGGTCGCACGACACGTGCTAGTTCGGCGATTGCGGCAACATCGTCTTGAATGTGTTCAAGTACTTCAGAAGTAATGACACGATCAAAAGTGTTGTCGGCAAATGGCAATTTGGTGGCGTCGCCGCGCAACGCACCCATATAACGATCGGCTTCAATATCTTTGGCTTCGATCATTGCGCCGAAAGTTGCACGGGTCATGCGTACTTCTTCATCGGCGTAATCAAGCGCAACAATGCGGCCACCGAGTCGAGCAATCTCAAAGGCGTGGCGACCAAAGCCAGCACCAGCGTCGAGTACAAGATCGCCAGGTGTGAGCCCAAGTTGTTTGAAGCGAACGGTCAACATGGATTATTTCACTCGACCATTTCGGCGTAGTTTGTCTTGATTGGCGGGCATAGCTAAGACTTCGCGATACTGCTCAACGGTTTGTTCAGCGCACTTGCGCCACGTCCAACGCTCGACGACGCGATTGCGACCATTCAAACCAACACGAGCGCGCAGTTCGGGATCATCAAGTCCGCGGCGGATCGTCGCAGCGAGACCCTCGGCGTCGCCGGCTTTGCAACCAAGAACGGTGTCGCCATCAGTTCCTGTTACTTCTGGCAATGCGCCACCATCGGTGGCGACCAAACAAATGCCGGTGCACATAGCTTCAATCGCAGGAAGGCTGAATCCTTCGTAGAGCGATGGAACAACGGCAAGCTCGGCCTCGGCGTAGAGCTCAACAATGCGTTCATCAGATACGCCAGAAACAAATTGAATATGTGGCGCAAGGCCTAATTTGTCAATGAGATCCATACTTTTACCGGGTTTCGGCTTACCAATGATGGTCAACGTGACGTCACGCTCGGTACGTAATTTGGCAACGGCTTCAAGCAGGAATGACAAACCCTTGAGCGCAACATCTGCTGATGCTGTCGTGATCAGTCGACCAGGAATGCGCGCAACTTCGGGTTTTGGCTTGAACAAATCAGGATCAACGCCAACCGGAACGAGACGCATGCGATCGTACGAGACTCCCATGTCGCCGTGAATGTCTTTGATGCTGTTTTCGCTCACGACAACGATGCGCGGCATGCGACTCGCCACTCGACCTTGCATTTCGACGAATGAGTAAAAGCGTGACACGCCAAACTTTTTGTACCAGTTCGGCGCATGTTCCATTTCAAGTGCACGGTCACGCGTGATTGGGTGGTGCAAGGTCACGATCGTGGGAATGAGTTTTTCGAGCGACAAGATGCCGTAACCAAGGCACTGGTTGTCGTGTACGAGGTCAAACTCGCCGGTGCGTTGAGCCAGGTGGCGCTTAACGCGAGCGCTGAATGCCGCGGGTTCGCCAAAGGTTCCGGTTAAGAACAGTCCGAGTTCGTAAAAGTCTTCGCGAGTTTTGAGCTCCCAGATCGCAGGGAAACGGAATGGGTAGTGGTCGTTAATGAGGTCGAGGCTTGGCAACTTGGTGAGTTTGATGCGGTCGTCCAAGATGGGATACGGCTGACCACCGAAAACTTCGACGCTATGGCCGAGGTCAACCAGGGCTTTAGTGAGATGACGGGTGTAGACGCCTTGACCACCGACATGGGGTTTGCCGCGATAGGTGAGGTAGGCGATCTTTAATGGCCCATTGGGGTCGCGGGCGACAGACATGCTTTCCGATGCTACCGTCGGGTCACTTACAGACCCCTTGCAAGCCCCTGACCTGCGCTTTAGCAACTATTCGTTCGGGAAATTGTGACATCCCTACTTGAGGTCAATCCGTACTTATCGGTGGCTGTGACTTTGACGAGCGCCTGGTTTGTCGTTGCTGGAATGTTCACCAGCGATGCCATCCACGAGTCCTTGCCTAAATCATTCAGCAGGTTCACGACCGTCGGTGGTGCTTGCAGATTTTGGGGGCTGATGTACGTGATTTTTGCTTTGACGCTCGTGAGGGGGCTTTCATCGGTGATCAGAACCTGGATGTCGAGTCGTGAACACGTAAACGTGGGAGTGAAGTCTGCAATCACGGGTGGGCGCGCCAGAGTACCCGTCAATGTCAGTGCGCTCGTTAAGGAGGTTTGCGTTGTCAAGGTTGCGGGAAGTTTGAATTGCCCTTCGGCGAGAGCGGTCGCTGCTATTTCGGCTGCCGCTACTCGATTGAAAGTTGCTGACACTTTGATGGTTTCGCCAACTGCAATTGAGCCCGACGACGGCGAAAATGAAAAATAACCAGAGGTTTCAGTCAGCGCCCAAGTCACGACGGACGGGTTGGTATTCGTGATTTCAATCGCCGCAAAGTTGCCAAGTCCGAATCCGAAAACAGTTGATGACGTGAGTAAACGAGTAATGGTCGGAGTGGTCGTCGGAGCATTGCTTGTTGTAGGCAGTGTTGTGCTCCGAGGCATTGTTTCGACTTGTGTTGTCGCGGTCGGTGTTGTTGCAGTCGGTGTTGTAACGACTGGTGTTGTTACGACTGGTGTTGTTGCGACTGGTGACGTTGCTGAAGGCGTTGTGGGGCGCATCGAAGGAATAGGCACGATGACATTTGTCATTGGCTCTGAGTTTTGAACTGATGTAGTCGGGACTTCAGAGTTTGTTGCCATTGAACTTTCGGGTGTGGATAGAACGGTTGTATCAACCGTTACTTGAGTTGAATCCACAACTATCTGATCAGCGAGTACTTCGTTATTTGAGCCATCGGTCTGTTGCACGAGGACAACGCCAGCGATGAGTAGAAGCGCGGAGCCTGTTGAGAGAACAAATGTCATGGCATGGCGAGAAGCCCTCGCCAAGCGCGGAAAACCATCATTGCGACTGAGTTTTATATGGCGCGAGCGATGTGAACCCCGTTGGGTTTTGAGACCATGAACATCGGTGGACTGCGATGGAACAGGAATTGTTTGAGTGGCCGCCAGCACTTTGTCGCGAAGGCCAATGGGCAACAGGAAGACTGGGGCTGCGCCAAAGAGTGCGAGCGGAGCAAACTTTGAACGAGTCTTTTCACAGATCGCACACTCGTCGATATGGCGGGCGACTCGTTTGCGAATGAGGACACTAAATTCGCCGTTCCATCCCGAGATGATGGAGGCCAACTCTTTGCAATCATTGCGGCCCATTTTGGCAACTGTGAATGCACCCAGGCTCTTTTCAACGCGATCCCGCATTCGGTGTACAAGCGAATAACTCTGTTCGGGAGATACTCCGAGTGCGTCGGCGAGGTCGGTTCCGGTCAGCCCTTGACGAACCGAAAGTTCAAGAACAAGTCGATCTCGCTCATCAAGACCAGCAGCTGCTGATCGAACAAGCTCGGCGAGTTCGTCAAACGAAGCAGTGGCGCCTTCGGCGTTGGGATCAAATGCGGCAACCACGTCGGGAACCGTTGCTGATTGGAAGTCGGTGGGTGTTGCGCGTTTGCGTTTTTTGGTACGTCGATATACCTCGTTGCGCAGCACTGCATAGAGCCAAGGTTTGAGCCGATTTGGATCGCGCAATTGATTGAGTCGTTCGGCCGCAATGCAAAAGACGTCTTGCACCATGTCGGCTGCGTCGTGACGGTCGGAAAGCATAGCTGCGGCCGTGTCGTATAGGCCGGACGCGTAGAGGTCGTAGATCGATGCAAGAGCATTTCGATCTCCTGCTAAGTAAGCAGTCACAAGTTGGGCGTCGACGGTGAGCGTATTCATGATTTCGTACCCGCCGGTTTGAAGATCGCCCCATGTATGAGGAGAGTCACGAATGGTCGGGCTCTGACAAAAGTCTGCCTGAAGATTTCGTCAATGTCAGGTGATTTGTTGGAGATCAATGGTGAAATTCTTCGTCAACCTTGCGCCTGCTGAAAGTACGAAAGGGTGGTCGTTAATACTGTTGGGTGGCCCTGATTGTGGTTCTATGCAGGTTGCATGTGCTGGCATGTCGTATAGCACCCAATGCGAACAGTCACTGGTGAGCCTCGCTTGAACGTTTCCCATAGTGATTGTTAAGGGTTTCTCAGGATCAATAAAACAGTCGTCAACTGGTCCCGACGGTTGAGGCACCCGTTGTTCCATGCTGATTCCGACACTGTCGCGCGGCAACATCGCTGCGAAGTGAAGCCTTGAAGAATCGGGCTTAACAAACCAAGGATGCCAACCCACTTGAACCGGCATGGGCTGAAGTGCGCTGACTGTGAGTTGCAGCGCTATTTCGTTGTCAGCCACTTCAATGCGATGTTGAACGATTCCTTTGAACGGCCATTCGGGCCCGAGTTCGGTTTCAAGCACCGTTGTTGATGGCGTACTTGAAACGACTTCCCAGGATCGGTCAAAAACAGTTCCATGAATTGCATGAGGTGCCATGTTCTGACGTAGTGAATATTGCTCGCCGGCAAAATGGAGGCTCGCATCGCGCACACGTCCGGCAAAGGGCGCCATCGGGTAGCAACCCCACGAAAGAGGATCGCCATTTTCTGCTTGCGTGATGAAGATCTCTTGGTCTCCCACAATGAGTGACCCGATGCGTGCACCAAATTCGGGATATACCAAAGCGGTGACGATTCGATTTGGCGATTGCAATGTGATCACACCTTCATTGTGTCGCAAACGAGCCGACATTTATGACACGATGATCACGTGCGTGCAATAGTCCAGCGAGTTGACCAAGCCTCTGTTGATTCAACTGTCGACGGAGTGACAACCAGAGTCGGAGAAATTGGGCAAGGTCTGATGGTGCTCGTTGGAGTGACCCATAGTGACACCGAGCAATCGGCCATCAAGCTGGCTGACAAGATTTGGAACTTGCGCATTATGGGCGATGCTGACGGTGTCATGAATCTGTCGGTGGCCGATACGACCCGCAATGTTTTAGTCGTGAGTCAATTCACGCTGTACGGCGACACCAATGGTGGTCGCCGCCCCAGTTGGATCGCTGCTGCCAAACCCGAAGTTGCTGAACCGTTAGTGACCAAAGTGATTGATGAATTGCGTCGACTCGGAGCGCAGGTTCAAACTGGTCGCTTTCGCACCGATATGAAGGTGGCTCTAGTGAACGATGGTCCGGTCACTGTGACTATTGAGATTTAAGCCTGAGACTTAAGCCTGAGATTTTGAGCGTATTTTTGCACGGTTCAAAATGCCAACCAAGAAAACAAGGGCGACTAACGCAGCCCATGGTTTGTCGCCTAACGCCACATAAACAGTTTTTCCGGTGCGAATAGCAATGTTGTGTGAGATCACTTGTTGTGCACTTACCCCAGTGCGGTCGAACACACGACCTTCTGGGTCAACAAAAGTGCTGAAGCCAGTGGGCGACACCTGTACGACCCAACGACCGGTTTCAATTGCTCGCAATTTTGAGGAAGCGATTTGCTGCGATTGCAGAATGGTCCAGGTGTAGCTGGAGCCGTTGGTGGGGTTGATGATAAAACCAGCGCCGTCCTTGACGCCCTCGCGGGCACGGCCACCAAAGAAAACTTCCCACGAGATCACGACACCTATGCGCTCGTTTCCAACTGCAGTTGGAACATCAAGAATTGCCCGACCAGTTCCGGCCAAAGCATCACGAGGAACTTGATCAACGGGTGCTCCCAGGGATTCCAAGAACGAACGCATAGGCATGTATTCACCGAACGGTACGCGACGAACTTTGTCGTAACGGTCAACAACTTCGGCCTTGCTCGTCACAATAACTTGAGCATTGGTGAAATGTTCGCGGCTGACATCTTCGGTAATCCCAACCGCGAATGGTGCATCTAAGCGAGCTGCCTCGGCACCAATTTCTTGGGCTTCGATACTGGAGGCGAAATCAACAACGTCGATGACGTTCTCGGGCCACACCACTAAATCAATGGGATCCGCGGATTCATTGACGATTGAGCGGGTTGCTGCAAGATGACGTTCGACGACGTCGCGTGGATTGGTGTTGATTGCCCGCGTTCCTTGTGGCCCGCCGCCCTGAACCGCCACAACACGGAAATCGCGTCCAGTGTCGGAACCGCGCGGAGCAAAATAACTGCCCACGAAAACAAGAAGGCACAAGGCCCACAAAAGGCGACGATGCTGGCGATCAATTGACAAATCGCGGGGTCGCTTTGCAAGTAATGCTCCGACTTGCCAAGTGAGCCATGACAACAACATCACGCCACCAACCGAGGCAACGTGATGCAACGGTCCGCCAACTTGTGAGATACCCAACGTGGCTAGCGGTACGCCACCAAAGGGAATGCACATGCGTAGTACTTCAATCAGCATGTGTGCTGCTGGTGATATGAAAAGAAAAGAACGATTGTTGTCTTTTCTGACGACGACGAGTGACGCGAGCCCGTGAAGACTTGCGTACAACACGACACCAATGATGTATCCAGGAGCAGTTAAGAACCACATCCACGCGAGCGCCGGGAAAAACCAACCCAAACCGAAGACGAAACCGGTTGTGAATCGTTGGCGTGCACGAGAAGCGGTGAGCTCAAGCGAAGTAAACATTGCAAGGCCCACAAAGGCCAAAGGCCACCAGCCCCACGGCGGCATTGATGAAGCAACAAGTAACCCAGCGATGAGCGCACGCGCAAAACGCCGACGATTACTGTTTTTTGAACTCACACAGTTTCTTTGCGGAGGTATTCGGCGAAAACGGCGATTCGTTGTTTGACTGAGTGAGGCGGGTGGCAAGCAAACAAAGTTAATGTTGCCGATTCTGTTTGATCAATAATCCAGACATCGGTCGGTTCGATGATTTTTGTACCTGTGACGGCATAGACGAACGTGCCATCGGCGGTTGTGACGTAAACCTCGTCACCTGGAACCAGTACATCAATGTTTCGGAATGGCTTTTGCTTACTTGTTCGATGTCCACCAAGGACGACGTTGCCAACACGTCCCGGCATTGCTGTTCCTGGCCAGTAACCGACACCTTTGTCGAGTGTCGGCAGTGTGACTCCTTTGAAGATGGGCTGCGTTAAAAGCAACGCAGGAATGACGAGTTCTCCGATGAGAACTTCTGGTTCAACGACGTCTTCCGGAGGGATCGCCTCAGGTACCGGAAGCGATTCGCCAGGTGCCAACGTTGGTGGTCCGGCGTAAATTGTCGTCGTTGTCGTGCTCGTACTCGTAGTTGTTGCTGCAACTGTTGTTGTGGGGGCAAGAGAAGTTGACGTTGCCTCGGTTGATGTTTCATCGTTTGAACCACAACCAGAAATAACCGCCGTCGAAATCACGAATCCTAGAACTACTGATGAAATCGTTGTTTGAAAACGCACGTTGTTCAGTCTTGCAGGTGGCTGAGGAATTGTGCAGTGCTTTGGGCAGTTTTTTCAGCCTGAGCAACACAGGCAGGTATTCCGATTCCGCGCCAACTAGCTCCCGTGACAAAGATGCCAGGGTTGTGTTGGGCCAGTGCGGATTCAACCGACTCAACGTGTTTTATGTGGCCGGGACGGTACTGAGGGAATGCCTCGGGCCAGCGAGTCACGCGGAACGAATCGGGAGTTAGCGAAGTCTGCGTGTGGCGACTTACTTCATCAATGACTTGGCGGACGATGCGCTCGTCGTCCCATTCGTGAATCAAATCTTGTGTCGGTGCTCCATCTCGGCCGAGTGAAACTCGCAGAATCATGGATCCGTCGCTCGGTTTCCAATGTGCCCATTTGTTGGAGCCAAATGATGCAGCAGTGACACGATCTTGATCGGGCTTCGGAACGAGATAGCCGCTGAGGCCTGCCAACTTAGGCAAATCTGTTTCGACAGTTTTGATCGTCGCCATCACAACTGACGCGTGTTCAGTTGAACCGAGGAGAGTCGCCACATCTGCGTTGAGAGAATTCAATAAGTGAGCTGATGCACGGGCTGGCGATGCGATGATGACCGAGTCGGCTGTGATGGACGTTGCGGTATCGCCACTCATTTCAACCAGGTAGCGGGTATTGCTACGAGTGATGCCCTGAACGGTCGTCCAAGTTGCGATGTGGCCACCAAGAGCAAGGATCGCATCGTTTAACGCCTGCGTCATTGTGGCCAAACCACTACGTGGTGTTTCAAAAATTGGCACAGTTGATTTTGGAGCATTGGCCATTTGCTTGCGAGCCGTTAAGAGAACACTACGACCACCAGCAAGTGCGGCCAGTTGCGGAACCATCTCCAAACTGAAGTTGTTGGTGTCGGCGGCATAGATGCTTCCGACGAGTGGATCAACAAGCAACTGTTGAACCTCTTTGCCGAAACGTTGACGAATGAGGTTGCCGATTGAGTCTTTGTGATCACCGCTTGAGGGCAAAATCGGTTCAAGTGCGGCCCGAATTTTCCCGTGCCATGACATTAGACTGCTCGTTGCCAGTGACATCACACCGGTTGGCACTCCGAGCATTAAGCCTTCGGGGATGGGGTGCAGTTTTTTGTGCATGACGGCAGCGTGGCCAGCGGTTGGATGAGTGATGTCATCACCAAGATTGAGTTCACGGGCAAGTGCTACTGCGTGAGGAACTCGAGCGAGATAGGCATCGGGTCCTTCATCAACGGCTGCTACTCCACCGAAAGGCGAAGTACGAATTTTGCCGCCAACCGATGCGCTTGATTCAACAACGGTGACAGTTAATGCTGGGCCAGAGTAGTCGGCAGCAGATGCGATTTTGAGTAGTCGATAAGCCGCAGTTAAACCGGTGATACCCGCACCGATAACAACAATGTGTTTCGGGTCGAGGCGTGAACTCATGAGTGGGCGGAGATGACTCGCTGGGCCAAGGCATGCATGATTGTTGCGTCTTCATTGACGCAACTTGTGCGATCAAACGCTAAACCTTTGGCTTCAGCGTGTTGCTTGGCCTCGATGTCTAAGTCGAAAAGAACTTCTAAGTGGTCGGCGACAAATCCGCAGGCGCATACAACAACGCCTGATGCATTTTCGCTGGCGGCGAGATCGTCTATGACTGCCAAGATGTCGGGTCCAATCCAGGGTTCTGGAGTGCGTCCAGCAGATTGCCAAGCGATTGACCATGACGACCAAGAATCTAAACCAGCGGCAACGGCAACAGCCTCGGCGGTTGAGCGCAGTTCATCAGGGTATGGATCGCCGGCGTCAATGATTCGTTGCGGAAGTGAGTGGGCGGTGAAGAGCACCTTCGTGTTTGTCGGCATTGCCGATAGTCGGCTGCGCAGATCGGCTGCCAAGAACTCAACAAATGCTGGTTCGGTAGCCCATGAATCAATCGCAGTCACGGTGATGCCATGTGGTTCAGCGGCCGCTCGCGCGCGGCCCATGTATTGGCCAATGGAGAATGATGAATAGTGGGGTGCCAGCACGAGTCCGATGATGTGTTGAAAGCCGCGGACTGCCAATTCGTTAACTGTGGCTTCAATCATGGGTGCTGCATGCTTGAGGCCGAGCACGACTTCATATGTGTCGGGCGCAATTTCGTTCAGCGCTTTTTGTAACGCGTCACGTTGAGCCTCGGTGCGAGCAGCGAGCGGCGAGATGCCGCCGATGGCGTCATAGCGCGCAACCAAATCAGCAAGTTGTTCGGGGGTTGGCGCGCGACCACGACGAATGTCGGTGTAGTAGGGCTCAATTTCGGCGGGCGTACGCGGTGTGCCGTAGGCCATGAGGAGAACTGCAGTTTTTTGAGTCATGATTCTTCGATTCGGGTTTTTTCGTGGACAAATGCGACAACATCTTCAAGAACTGCAGGATCGGTTGTGGGGTCGACGCCATGGCCGAGGTTGAAGATATGGCCAGGATGATTGGCGTTGTCATCAAGAACGCGCTCAGCACCAGCGAGTGCAGCCTGCGAACCAGCCAACACGAGTGCCGGATCTAAATTGCCCTGAACAACAAGATCAGATCCCATACGTGCACGGGCTGACTGAATGCGGGTTCGCCAATCAAGACCCATCACGCGTGGGCCGGCTTCATACATTGATTCCAACAAATGATCACAACCGATACCGAAATGAATGCCGTCAACTTCGGGGTGTAATTCGCGTAGTTGGTCAAAGACTTTCTTGCTGTGCGGCAAAACAAATTCGCGGTAATCGGCATTCGACAGCGAACCAGCCCATGAATCAAATAATTGAAATGCGCGGGCGCCGGCAGACAGTTGTGCATCAATAAAAGTCACCGAGTGTTGCACGAGACGATCCATGAGTTGATGCCAGAGTTCGGGCTCAAGATGGATCATGCGCTTGGTGTTTTGATAGGTGCGCGATGGGCGGCCTTCAATGAGGTAACTAGCAACCGTGAAAGGTGCTCCGGCAAAAGCAAGAAGTGGTACCGATTTGGGAAGTTCGGCAACAAGGAGTTTGACGGTCTCGATGACATACGAAACATCGTTGGGTTCAAGCGGTCGTAGTCGTTGCAAATCCGCGAGAGACCGAAATGGGGTTTCGGCTACGGGGCCGGTGCCGGGGGCGACATCAATGCCAAATCCAACTGCGTGAGGCGGAACCACGATGTCGCTGTAGAGCACGGCTGCATCAACGCCGTAGCGATGAAATGGCTGCAACGTTATTTCTGCTGAGAGCGTAGGTTGCTTGATTGCTTCAAGGATGCTTCCGCTACCACGAATCGCTTTGTATTCGGGAAGGCTGCGACCTGCTTGGCGCATGAACCAAACGGGGGTGTGGAGATGTTTGCGGCCGTTCGCTGCCGCGAGGAACGGTGAGTCATCTAATGGGTTGTGCGACACAGACATCGGTTACGACGATATCCGTGACGTTGGTCTCGCGCCTGATTGCGCGGGAACTAACTCGTGCGAAATAGCGACTTGTGACATATATGGCTCGGAATCAAATTCGTAAGGGACTTTGGTCCATAGGGCATTCCTCGGTCATTCGGCATCCTGTTGATATGCGTAAGCGTTTGGCCGTGGCAGCAAGTGTCCCGATGTTGTTGCTTTTGGGCTCGTGCGGATCTGACACGGCAACAATGCGGGGCATTGTTCGAGACGAACCTCTGCAAGTGGGAGCCGTGACTCTGACCGAGGTGACAGATGAAGGCGAATTCGCGAATCATGACGACTTGTTCACGATGAAAGCAGAACCGGGCGAATTGTTGGTGATGTATTTCGGTTACACCAACTGTCCCGATCTGTGCCCAACCACGTTGGCTGCTGTGCGCACTGCCACGAAGAATCTGGGAGACGACGGGGCCAAAGTTGACCTAGCGATGGCAACAGTTGATATCGAACGTGACACTCCTGAAGTTTTGAACGGCTACCTATCAAGCTTTAGTGATCACTTTCATGCCCTTCACGCCAGTTCGCAAGAAGAATTAGAGGCTGCCGAGAATGCGTTCCTTGCAAGTTCAACCATCCAGCGGGATTCGGCTGGGAAAATTGAAGTAGGTCATAGTGCCACTGCATATGTCGTCGATGACCAAGGCGTTGTTCTCGTCGAATGGCCATTCGGTATTGACAGTGAAGCCATGACTAACGATCTCAAAATCTTGCTTGAACAAATCTCAAGCAATAACTGAAAGGTAAACAATGAAAAAGTCAAAAATCACGGGATTACTACTCGCAGTTGTCGCCGGCACAGCGTTGTTCGCGTCGTGCGGCAGCGATGACAGTTCTTCTAGTTCTGCGCCTGAAATCACCAAGGTGTGGGCGCGTACGAGCCCGATGGAGACTTCTCTAGGTGCCGTGTATATGACGATCTCGTCGAAGGATGGCGATGAATTAACTGATGTCTCGGTCGATTCCTCGATTGCAGCAATGGCGGAAATTCACGAAATGGTGATGGCGAGTGCAGAGACTGATACTGAAATGTCTATGACTACTGAAATGCCTATGACGACTGAAATGCCAATGACCACTGACGCAATGTCTGGTGAAATGGTGATGCAAGAAGTTGATTCAATTGTGATTGATGCCGGTGGATCTGTAGATCTGATGCCTGGCGGCTATCACATCATGTTGATGGAGATCGCTGCGCCACTGGAACTCGGTGCCAAGTTTGAAGTGACTCTGACATTCGCCAAGGCTGGAAAAGTAACAGTGACTGCCGAAGTCCGCGACGAAGCCCCCTGACAGACTGCTGTTGTGAACACTTCTGACGAAACCATTGATGTGGTCCTTGATGCTGGGCCGGTTGGCCTTTTGCATCAAGGACCACTCAAGGTTCTCTTGGCAGCTCTGGCCTTTCTGATCCCGATCACAGTGGCCATCGTGATTGTTTTTTCGATCGCGGGCAGTGACTCAACATCGGTTTCGTTTGGCGACGGAAAACTATGGAGTTACGAGATTCCCAACGGCACCAAAGAACAACTTGACAAGGGCTTGCTCACCGAGGACTATTTTCCAGAGCAACTCACTATTGGCGTTGGAGACACCGTCGAAGTTGTGAATAACGACGTCGCAATTCACAGCATTGGACCGTTCACCGTTCGACCAGGTGAAACACAAAAAATGACTTTTGTTGATCCGGGTTATTACTTCGGAGTTTGCACTGTCGGTTTGCACGACACCGTCACAATCACCGTTGTATGAAACGCAGTAATCGATTGGTGGTCGCCGTGTCATTGCTGTTTGCAGCAGCGTGTTCAACATCGTCAGGTTCATCAGTTGGCGATCTTGAATTGCGCAATCTTGTCGGCACGGTGACTTCGATTGGTGAGATTTCGCAGAATCAGCCGGTCTTGGTGTCACTCTGGGCTGTGTGGTGTCAGCCGTGTAAACGTGAATTGCCTGCTCTTGAGCAAATCTCTATGGAACGACAAGATTTGGAAGTTTTGGCAGTCAACATCGGCGATGATCCCGTGAAGATCGAGTCATTTTTGCAAGATAACAATTTGACTCTTGCCGTTGTCATTGACGACAACGGCAGTTTGCTCGAGGCCCTTGACGCGGCCACTGTTCCGGTCACAGTTTTATTCGATTCTGATGGAACTGTTCTGTGGAGTCATGTAGGTGCAGTTGACACAGATCAGGTCAACGAAGCACTTGATACTTATACAGATCTTTAGTGTTTCTCTAGTTCCCCGATTACTTGAGGCCAGTGGACGGGTGTTTCCAATTGCCAGGTCGCAACGATGCTTCAATGCGGGCGATTCGAGTTCGCGCTGGCGGATGTGACGAACTCGTATCACGCGGCCCAACCGTCTTTTTTAGTGCAGCTGATAACTGGCGTCCGTAACCCATACGAACAACGCGTTGATCGGCCTGAAATTCGGCCGAACGCCCAACCACATTTGCGAGGTAGCGCATCATCGAATATCCAGCGCGAAAGATCAAGGAGAATCCTTGAAAGATGAGAGCAATGGTCAGTCCGAGTAAGCGAGCCAACTGAGAACTTCGAGCGAACGTATTCGTTGCGGCCTTCGAGACATTGTTCATGAACGCACCAACTCTTTCAAGTAGATACACCGGCAATGTCAACCACTGACCAATCGTTAATGCGACCGTATGAGAACCAAGGTGATGGCATAACTCATGGGCTAAGACCCCGCACAGTTCATCGTGATTGAGTTCGTGGGTTGCAAATGATGTGACGATGACGAGGTGTCCGCCGCTTGCAAATGCATTGAGTTCTTTGTCGTCCACAACTCCGACGACAAAGTGACGGTTGCGCAGATGCCAGGCTTGAGTGACTTCATTAAACGCTTTTTGCAGTTTGGGGGCTTCGCGCGAACTGGGCTTGCGGGCGCCCATGAGGAGCGTCAGCACTCGCCGTTGAAAGGCCGGAATGAAGAGAACTAAGCCCGCCACGAGGTAACCGAGGAGCACTTTCCAGAGTGCGACCCCAGTGATCCAGGTGATGGGTAGCCAAAAAATAGTGATCGCCACGGCCCAGAGCGGAGAAATGGCCAGTACTGGAACGAAGGCGTACAGAGCGGCCCGATCGAAGTCGCGCCGCCTTTTGTGGCTCTGACCTCGTCTTTCGTTCTCTGTCCAACTAGGGGTCATGGATTTTTGGTTTCCTCAGGAGTCTTCGTGGGGTCGACGACAGGATTCGCCATAAGAATCATGCCCCATATTGAAGAAAGTTCGCTGACTTATTCAAGGTTGACGCCATATTGGCCGAAAAGATCCAAGTACATCAGCGGTCAAGGGGTTATTTCGTGGTCAAGGTCCAAAACAACAAGAGCGAGGTTGAGCGTCAGTCGCATCACTCGGCGCGCTTGTTACTTGACCTTGCTCGAACTCACGAAGCCACTGAACCAGAACGATCACGAGTATTAGTTCAGCAAGCACGTGCACTAGCGCGAGCAAACCAAGATGACGCATGCGAGGCCGAGTCGTTGTACCGATTGGCATCGCTGGCTCACTATGACGGTCAGCCAGGTGATGCATTTGCATTGGCAGTTGAGGCACGCGACTTTGCGATGGCTCATGATGTCACTCTGGTCGTCGCTTGGGCGCTGAACTTAATTGGCTTGGTGCACACCAATTCAGGTAATCACTCCGAGGCGCTGGCCTGCTGTTTACAAGCACTTGATTGTTATCGCGGAACCGGACATCAAGTTGATGAGGGCAACATGCTCAACACGATTGCTTCGATCTACCACGAACTTGGTGATACTGATCGCGCGATTGTCAATTACGAAGCAGCAATGAACGCTAATGCTCAATTGAATCGCCCAGATTTTGATGCAATCACATTGGCGAACGTTTCATCTTTGCGAGCCGAGCGCGGCGAGTTTGATGTAGCGATTGAGATCGGCGAGCGGGCTTTGGCATTGTGCCGACTTCATGCAGTTGGATTTTTGCCAGAAGTGCTTTCTGCACTTGCTGGCGCCTATGGCGGTCGTGGAGATTTCGATCAAGCACGAACACTGTTGAATGCGGCACTAGCGATGCTTGATGCGTCGAGTGTTTCGTTTGATGACGCGGTGCGAGCGAGTATTGAACTTTCGTTTGGTCAAGTTGAACACAGTGCCAAAAACGAAAGCCATGCAATTGCTCATTTTTGTAGTGCTCTCGGATTAGCAGAAGTGATCAACGCCAAGCCCGTGGCCTTCTCGGCTCATAGTGCTTTGGCCGACCTGTACAAAGGCCTCGGTCGGTTCGAAGAAGCGGTGTACCACCTTGAAGCAAAGTTTGCGATCAACCAGTCAATCTTCAATGAGGGCACGGATATTCGCATCAAGACTCTGCAGGTTGCACACGAAGCAGAAGAATCTCGTCAACAAGCAGAAATCCTGCGCTTGCGCACCAGTGAACTTGAAGGTTTGGTTCGTGGTCGCACGACAGAGCTGGAACAATTTCAACTTGAAGCGCTTGAGCGCTTGGCGATTCTCGGAGAATTCCGCGATACCGATACTGGTGAACACACGTCACGAGTTGGTGACATGTGCGCCGAAATTGCCCACGAGCTTGGTCAAGATCCGGTGTGGTCAGAGCGTTTGCGTCTAGCGGCCCGATTGCACGACATCGGCAAAGTTGCGATTCCTGATTCAATTTTGTTAAAGCCTGGGCCATTGACGCCAGCGGAATTCGAAGTGATGAAGACGCACACCACACTTGGTGCGCGTATTTTGTCGGGTAGTACTTCGCCACTAGTGCAGTTGGCTGAAGAGGTTGCCCTTAATCATCACGAGCGTTGGGATGCGCTGGGCTATCCCAATCAAATCGGGGCGACTGACGTGCCATTGTCGGGTCGTATTTGTGCAGTGGCGGATGTTTTTGACGCTCTCACGAGTGAGCGGGTTTACAAAAAGGCTTGGACAGTTGACGACGCAGTCCGCTACATCGCTCGGGCCGCCGGTACACAGTTCGATCCGACGGTGGTCAAAGCATTTATGCACATTGCCCAGTCAAGATTGGTGACTGACCCCCATTTCGCTGACTCAATCCGCTAGAACTGCTGTATGAGTTCACATATCGACAAGGCCCCCGTCATCCCTGGAGCCGAATCATGGAGCCACGTTGGTGACAAGCGTGTCGGAGCGTTATGCATCCATGGTTTCACCGGAAATCCGTCATCTATGCGGGGAGTCGCCGAGGCTTTTGCTGGCGCAGGTTACGACGTTGAATTACCGCGACTGCCAGGGCACGGAACCGCAGTCTCAGACATGATTCCAAGTCGCTGGAGTGATTGGACCTTTGAAGTCGCCGCGGCGTACACGCGATTGGCCGCACGAGTAGACAAAGTTGTGGTGGCTGGATTGTCGATGGGCGGTTCGTTGACATTGTGGACTGCGCTTCAGCAACCCACAGTCTCGGGAATTGTGTGCATCAACCCAGCATCGCAACCGCAAGCAGAAGAAATGATCGAGATGGTTAAAGGAATGTTGGCCGAAGGAACTGAAGTATTCCCCGGAATCGGATCTGACATTGCTGATCCAGAGGTGAAAGAAAGTTCGTATTCTGAAACGCCGTTAGCACCATTGGTATCAATGGTTGAAGATGGCATCAAGCCGATGTTGGCGCAGTATGGTTCGAGCAAAATTCCGATGCTGTTGATCACGTCAAAGAATGATCACGTGGTTGATCCGGCAACGAGTGATGAACTAGCGGACCAATGGGGAGGACCAGTTGAACGAATTTTGCTGGATCGCAGCTTCCATGTGGCAACGCAGGATTACGACAAAGATTTCATTAATGAATCTGCATTGGCATTTGCGGCAAAAGTAACTTCATGAGTTTTCTTTCGTATATCCCAAGTCCCGGAAGTGCCTCAATCCATATTGGGCCGTTGCAGTTACGTGCTTATGGATTGATGATTGCCATCGGTGTGATTGTTGCGGTTCGTATCTGGGGCAAGCGAATGACACTGATCGGTGTCGGCGGACCTGAAGAAGCGGCCTCAATTGCAACATGGGCTGTGCCAGCTGGTGTCATTGGTGCTCGGCTCTATCACGTGGCAACCGAATGGGATCGTTTCTCTGATGATCTTGGTTCGATTTTCAAAGTTTGGAAGGGTGGCCTTGGTATTCCGGGTGGCATCTTGCTTGGTGTCATTGTCGGCGTCATGGTTGCCAAAAAACGAAACATGGATATCGGCCAAGTGTTGTGGGCGGTAGCGCCGGCAGTGCCAGTGGCGCAAGCAATCGGTCGTTTAGGCAATTGGTGGAATCAAGAACTGTTTGGTCGGCCGACGACCTTGCCGTGGGCGCTCAAGATTGATGCCGACAAAATGCCCGATGGCTATGCGCCTGGCACGCTTTTCCACCCAACATTTTTGTATGAAGCACTATGGAATCTGGCGCTCGCTGTCGTACTCGTCATTGTCGGGCGACGTTTGATGACATCGCGACCAGGTCGATTGATGGCTCTATATGTAGGTGGCTATGGCCTAGGTCGTTTCTGGGTTGAGGGATTACGTATTGATCCGACCAAGAGTGGTGGGGGATTACGCCTCAACCAGTGGATCGCGATTGCGATGATCGTGGGATGTGCGATCTATCTGTTGATTGATATGCGCAGGGCTAAGAACATTTCTCAGCCCAACGACTATCGTCAGGAAGATGTCGAATCAAACTGATTTAGTTCTGGTCTCTGTTGAGAAGCCTGGTATCGGAGTCATCACTCTGAATAACCCCGATCGCATGAACGCGTGGAGCGCGGCGATGTCGGCGCAGTTCTTTGCTCGGCTGGAAGAATGTCGCGTGAACCCTGACGTCCGAGTTGTCGTTGTCACGGGAGCTGGTAAAGGGTTTTGCCCCGGCGCCGACATGGACGCGCTGAATCAGATTCGTGCGAACCCCGCAGGTGGTGCCGGCCCCGCAACAGGCGCTGGGCGATTTAGCGATTTCATTTCGTACCCCAAGCCAATCATCGCGGCAATGAATGGAGCGGCTGCCGGAGTTGGCTTTGTGTTGGCGCTTTTCTGCGATCTACGTTTTGCAGCAAGTGGTATCAAGCTCACAACGTCCTTTAGTCGTCGTGGATTGATTGCTGAATACGGTTCGTCATGGGCACTACCGAAGTTGATTGGTATGCCTCGTGCGCTTGACTTGTTGTTGTCGGGCCGTGTCATTACTGCGGACGAGGCAGAACGTATGGGTCTAGTGAATCAGGTTGTGCCAGCCGAAGAATTGATGAGTCATGTGATGGCTTATGCGGCTGATTTGGCTGAGAACTGCTGCCCAACTAGTTGGGCACATATGAAGAAGCAGGTGTATGGCGATTGGGAAATTGATGCCGATGCTGCAACGACGAATTCAATTCACATGATGAATGCTTCGGTCATGCGACCTGATTTCCAAGAGGGTGTGCAGTCGTACCTTGATAAGCGCGCCCCGCAATTCGCGCCGTTTGCTGGATGATATTTATAGGCTGATAGCTCGTAATTTCTCGGCGAGTTGTTCAGGCACAACTGGGTTGAAATATTCGCCAGCACCGACCTCGGCTGCTGCAATGAAGCGAGCCAACCCTTTTTGACGCCACGGTGAAACGATTTCAACACTCATCCAAGCATCTTTCTCTAAACCATTGTCCGGCTGTTGATTGATCCACATCATGTACGGAAGTGGAGTTTCGAAAAGTTGATCAAGACGAGTGATCGTTTCAATCAACATTTCGGCTAACTCAAGTCGCTGCTTCGTTGAAAGTGAATTCAAGTCGCTGACCCGTTGGCGAGGGGCCACAGTGACTGCGGTGGGATAGATCGAAGCAAATGGAACGAAGCTTGTCCATTCAGAGTTTGAGTTGATGACCCGTTCGGCGGTTTCGTCGGGTGTCCAATTGTTTGTGAACAATTGATGCGGACGTTCTGGGACATGGTCGTATGCGTAGATCTGACCGTGCGGATGAGAAATCGTTGCGCCAACTTCAGCGCCACGATTTTCGAATACCAAGACATAGTCCACATCGGCTCGTGCTGTGAGTTGCGAAGTGCGTTCGGCCCATAGGTCAATGACCTTCTTGGCCTGTTCGATGGAAAGTGAACCGAATGATGCATTGTGGTCACTCGTATACAAAATGACTTCACAGCGATCGTCGGGCATGGGTGGCCAGCGATTGACGAAGGACCGGACGTCGTACGGTTCGGGCGCCTCAAGCCCACCAATACAAAACGGGCATTCTGAAGTGGATGTGTTGGTTGCCAAATTGGGTCGTGATTGACGATTACCGACTACGTGTACGACAGTGCCAAGCGCTGGGTCTACTCGTACTTCTCGGTCCATGTGTTTAGTCTCGCTCAAATTGAGGGAAAGTAGAAATGTTTGGGACAAAAAGTTCTTTGCAGTGATGTTTTGTTCAAACAAGTTGGTGTGAGGCTCGTCGCCTGCTCGCCGCTCTCCAACCGGATACCGCCGAATCGGTCGTCGGAGAGTTGGTAGTGCAGGCATCCGATGTTGTCGACCGACGACAGGCTGCGCCCCACACCTAAAGGAACCACAACTCATTGATCTCAACGTGAGCGATGATGTCGCTTTCGTTGCGGAAACCAAAGAACTTAAAGCGAAAACCAAGTAAAAAACTTTTCAAAATTTGTTGTTTGCTGCGTTGACTTTGCAACACCCCTCCTGTATCTTTTGAACATACGTTCGTAGCGGTAAATGTTACGAATCATCAATGAAATCAGGGGTATTTTGAAGTTTCTGTTCGAGTTCGGTGGTCCAGCCAAGGTTGAGATTCATGACATGACGATTGAGCAAGTTCGTACTCGTCTGTCCGAAGTTTCATCGTTGCAGGCCAAACTCGATGCCGAAAAACTTGCGTTGAATGCTCGCATGATTTCGTTGATGCACGACCCAGTCACACCAACGTTCGTGATCCCCGAGCGTGAACTTGTTACTCATGGTGGTCTCACTTTTCGTGAAGCTCGAGAAGTTGTTTCACGTGGGCTCGTTACTGAAGTTGCCCCCGAAATGGGCGCGGTGTTGGCTGCTGGCGACACGACAGCGGCTCATGTCGACGCATTAGGTCGTGGACTCAAGATCGCTGGTGCTGAACGTGAAGCATTCCTCACGTATCTGCCTGAACTGGTTGAAGCATCAACCACGATGACCGCGTCGCAGTTTGATCAACTCGTCAAAGAGACTGCGAAATCAGTCGTTGCTGACGATGGGCTTTCAACATTTGAGCGTCAAAAGCGCGAGACGTTTGTGATGTCGGGTTCATCGATGTTGGTGTGAGGCTCGTCGCCCGCTCATCGCTCTCCAACCGGATACCGCCGAATCGGTTGTTAGTGAGTCGGTTGTGCAGGCATCCGATGTTGTCGACCGACGACAGGCTGCGCCCCACACCCAGCGTCGTTAAGAACTGGCCATCCCAACGAATAGAGAAAAAGTCGTCTCACGAGTCTGGTGATGGTGGTGAATTGATGTTGGGATGCGCAGCTGGTCGGGGGTGATGAACGTTGACTGAGCCCACCCCAGATACTTGATTCGGAACAAGGCCGTGTGGGCGACGTCAGTGAGTCAACCACGAGCCAGCGACGAGCTTCCCAACAGACCGACAACACGACACAGAATTGGTGAGACGATCAGTACCGATCGATGTGGGTCGATCAAAACGATTAGCAACCATTCACCAACGACGAGCACTCGAAGCGATACATCCAACGTGTGCAATCCCGGATTGTGAAGTGATTTTTGATCACTGCAACGTGCACCACATTGAATATTGGGCCAAGTCTGATTCTGGAGGCGGCGGCTCAACCGATCTCAACAACATGGTCCCACTGTGTTCACCGCATCATCACGCTGCCCACGAAGGCGGCTGGAAACTACAACTCGATCCCGACACCCGAGAGCTAACTATTCGCTAGTCGAGTTGGTGGGCTTCTGGAGTCTTGACGGGATGCGCAGCTGGTCGGGGGAGACGAACGTTGACTGAGCTCACATCACGGACTTGAAAGAGAACGGCGGTGTGTGGGCGACGTCAGTGAGTCAACCACGAGCCAGCGACGAGCATCCCGGTAAACCACATCACGAAGATGCCTACGCTGAAGTGTCTGACGACGTGATATCGGTCGTACGATTCGGGTCGTGATTGAGCATTTGCGATCAGAGGCCACAAGCGTCGTGGTTGATGTGCGTCGGGGAATTCCCGTGGTGCTTCATTGGGGATCACCGTTGGCTGATGTTCCTGAAACATGGAGTCGTCCTCCGGTCCCTTACGGCGCGATCCAATTTGTCGAGCCAATCTCGGTTGTGCCGATGCACGGAGACGGATTCATGGGGCGTCCTGGCTTTCAGGCTCATCGTCGGGGCGGTCGTCATTGGTCGCCGCGTTTTGTGTACGAATCGCATTCGCTCTCGGCAAGCGATGAAGGTACAACTCTGGTGTGTCATGCCATTGACCAAATTGCTGAATTACGAATTGAAACGCACATCACTCTCACTCATGACGGAGTTTTGAAGGTCCAGTCAACGGTCGAGAACTTTGGCGACTCGCCATTAATGCTTGACGCATTCACGGTTTCGTTGCCACTACCAAGTCACGCTGAAGAACTTGGTGTCTTTGCCGGACGCTGGATTCGTGAATTTGATCTTCAGCGATTTGCTTGGCCGTATGGAGCGTGGACAAGTGAAAATCGTTTGGGTCGTACATCGCATGAGCACCCTCCGTACATCTGGTCGATGCAATCTGGTGCTGGCGAATGGAACGGTGACGTGTGGGGAGTGCATGCGGCGTGGAGTGGCAATCACGTTGTCTATGCCGAGAAATTGCCCGATGGTCGTCGTTACATTCAAAGCGGCGAACTCTTCCATGCGGGCGAGATGTGTGTATACGCCGGTGAAACCTTTAGTACGACCGAAGTTATTGGCGTGTATTCATCGCGAGGATTGACGCCGGCTTCATGGGGATTTCATAACGAAGCCCGCCGACGAGCGCCGCGTCAAAATCTTTCTCCGCGTCCAGTTCACCTCAATACTTGGGAAGCGGTTTATTTCAATCACGATGTCAACAAGCTCAAAGAGTTGGCGACTCGCGCGGCCGATATTGGAATTGAGCGATTCGTTTTAGACGATGGTTGGTTTGGCGGTCGTCGTAATGATCGAGCTGGTCTTGGTGACTGGTGGGTATCGAGCGATGTTTATCCCGATGGCTTGAAACCATTGATTGATCACGTGACCAGCCTGGGTATGCAGTTCGGCATTTGGATTGAACCCGAAATGGTGAATCCCGATAGTGATCTCTTGCGTGCGCATCCAGATTGGGCTCTGGCGACTGATGGGTACGACTCAGTTCTCGGACGCAATCAGTTAGTGCTCGATCTTTCTCGTCAAGAGGCTTTCAATCACGTCCTCACTCAACTCGACGCCCTGCTGACAAACCATGACATCAGTTATGTCAAGTGGGATATGAACCGTTGGCATGTTCAAGGTAGTAATGCCGATGGCAAGGCTGGCACTCATGATCAAACAGTGGCGATGTATTCGTTGCTGGATGCGCTTCGTGAATTGCATCCCGATGTTGAGTTTGAATCTTGTGCCTCTGGCGGCGGCCGTATTGACCACGAAATGTTGCGTCGTGTTGAACGCGTGTGGACCAGTGACAGTAACGATGCATTGGATCGACAACTCATTCAGCGGGGCGCGTCAATGGTGATTCCACCCGAAGTGATGGGTTCCCATATCGGGCCGTCTCGATCGCACACCACCGGTCGTCGGCACACGATGGCATTCAGGGGAGTGACAGCGCTCTTTGGGCATCTTGGAGTTGAGGCCGATATCACGCAATGTGACGACGATGAGATTGCTCAGCTCGCACAGTTGATCGACATCTATCAGGGTTATCGCGATCTGTTGCATGGTGGTGACACCGTCCGGTTTGACACGTACGCGATCTCGGCGGGCACGAGTCTGGCCCATGGGGTCTATGCGCATGATCGCCAAGAGGCGCTTTTGGCGTACTGCCAACTTTCATCGGCGACCTCGCTGACACCGCCCACTTGGCGAATTCCTGATTTGATTCCTGATCGCCAATATCGCGTCGACATCGTGCCAACTGACCCGTCCGGTTCGGTCATGGTGGTCGGGCCGGCTTCGCAGCAGCCCGATTGGGTGGGGCGGGCACAAAAAGGCGAGCCATTGACCTACTCGGGCGAGTTTTTGGCCTCAGTGGGCCTACCTTCGCCCATCATGTGGCCCGAATCGGCAGTGCTCGTACACCTGTCGTGCTCGTAGCATTGAGGCGTGTCCGAATCATCTTCTGAACGAATCTCTGCTGAGGTCGTGGTCAAAGTTTCACGCTTGGCCCGCCTTGACGTCACCCCCGACGAAGTGCAGCGCATCACCACGCAAATGGCGGGAATGCTTGAACACTTTGCCGATATCGATGCTCTCGACTTGAGCGGTATCGAGCCGATGACGCAGCCGTATCCACTGTCGAATGTGTTCCGTGAAGACGTCGTGTTAACGGGTCTTGATCGTGAAGAAGTGTTGGCCAATGCGCCAGCCGCTGAAGACGGACGTTTCCGGGTTCCGCCGATTGTTGGATTGGACGGCTGAGATGACAACGCCCGCAAATATTCACAGCAACATTCCGACAACTGCCGCTGCCATCGCCGAGGGAGTTCGCTCTGGCACATTGAAGGCAGTCGATGTTCTTGAAGCCCACCTCGCCCAGATCGCGGCGCGCGAAGGTGAGATTCACGCGTTCAACTTGGTGACGCCCGACGAAGCACGTGCGGCCGCTGCTCGCGTTGATGCCGATGTCGCAGCGGGTCGTGACCCCGGTGTTTTGGCTGGTGTACCGATTGCCCTGAAGGACAACATGTGCACGCGCGGAATTCCGACGACGTGTTCGTCGAAGATTCTTGAAGGCTGGCGCCCGCCCTACGACGCAACTGTTGTGCAGCGACTCGCCGCCGCCGGTGCTGTGGCCATTGGCAAAACCAACCTCGATGAATTTGCCATGGGCTCGAGCACTGAAAACTCAGCTTTTGGTGTCACCTTCAACCCGCGTGATACGTCGCGAGTTTCGGGCGGTTCAAGTGGCGGAAGCGCTGCGGCTGTGGCTGCTGGTTTCTCGCCGATCAGTATTGGTAGTGATACCGGTGGTTCAATTCGCCAGCCCGCCGCACTGTGTGGCGTGGTCGGTGTCAAGCCCACGTACGGAACCGTGAGCCGTTACGGCTTGGTTGCCTATGCCAGCAGTCTCGATCAGATGGGTCCATTCTCAACTGATGTACGCGACTCAGCACTTGTACTTGAAGCAATCAGTGGTCACGACCCGATGGACTCAACGTCGATCCCGCAAGCACCGTTGTCACTGCAACACGTCTTGTCACAAGGTGTTGAAGGATTGCGCGTTGGTCGAATTACTGACATGCCAAGTGGCGCCGACCCCGATGTCACTGCTCGACTTGAAGCGGCCTTTGATGCTTTGAAGGCTGCTGGAGCAAAGATTGTTGATGTTGAGATGCCGTCCATGAAGTACGCGCTTACTGCGTATTACCTCATCGCGCCAGCAGAAGCAAGCAGCAACTTGGCTCGTTATGACGGTGTGCGTTACGGCCTGCGCGTCAATGCAACTGACACCAATGCGATGTACAGCGCAACCCGTACCGCTGGCTTTGGCGAAGAAGTTAAGCGCCGCATCATGCTCGGAACCTACGCATTGTCGGCTGGTTATTACGACGCGTACTACGGCAAGGCACTCAAGGTTCGTCGACTCATCAGTGATGACTTCGCTCGTGCCTACACCAAGGCTGATGTCTTGCTCACGCCTACGTCGCCCATTGTTGCGTTCCCCGTTGGCGAAAAGTCTGATGACCCATTGGCGATGTACCTGTGCGACATCTACACAATTCCAACCAACCTTGCTGGACATCCGGCGATGAGTGTTCCCTTCGGAACTGGCGCTCATGGTTTGCCCGTCGGCGTACAAATCTTGGCTCCAACTTTGGGTGAACAAGTGATGTTTAAAGTTGCTGCGTCTCTTGAACGAAGCATGATCGCGACCGGAGGTGCAAAGTGACTACTGCCGATAGCAAGACTCAAGATTCGGGAATTCAATACGACATGAGCAAGAACGAAATCAAGGTTGCACCCAACGATGGTTCGTACCTACTTGACGGATACGAACTTGTCTGTGGTCTGGAAGTTCACGTTGAACTTGCAACCGCAACCAAGTTGTTCTCGGCCAGCGCCAATCGCTTTGGTGACGAACCCAACACGCATATCGATCCAGTAACGCTCGGCTTGCCTGGTGCCTTGCCCGTTCTCAATCGTCAAGCAGTTGAACTCGCGATGCGTATTGGCCTGGCTCTGAACTGCTCGGTGCAACCGAGCACCTTCCACCGCAAGAACTACTTCTACCCAGATATGCCAAAGGCCTATCAAATCTCGCAATACGACCAACCGATCAACGTTGACGGATGGCTTGAACTTCCCGGTGGCAAGCGCATCGGAGTTGAGCGCGCTCACCTCGAAGAAGACACCGGCAAGAGTACGCACATCGGCGGAACGGGTGGGCGAATTCACGGCAGCGATTATTCGTTGATCGACTTCAACCGTGCTGGTGTGCCGCTTGTTGAAATTGTGGGTCGTCCCGATATCGCTAGTCCAGAAGAAGCGCGTCAATACGTCACCGAATTGCGCCAAATTTTGGTCGCTGTTGGTGCTTCAGACGCCAAGATGGAAGAAGGCTCGATGCGTTGCGATGCCAACGTGAGTGTGCGCAAGCCCGGCTCACCGTTAGGTATTCGTTGCGAAATCAAAAACGTCAACTCGGTGCGTTCATTGGGCCGCGCTATTGAATACGAAGCACGCCGTCAGATTGTGTTGCTTGAAGCTGGGGAAAAGATTCGTCAAGAAACTCGTCACTGGGACGAAACTGACGGCCGCACTCACACCTTGCGTTCAAAAGAAGATGCTGACGATTATCGCTACTTCTTAGAACCCGATCTCGTGCCCTTGAATCCTGATCAGGCATGGATTGACGCGGTTCGTGTTGCGTTGCCGATGTTGCCACGTGAACGTCGTTTGCGTTTGTCGCAGGCGACTGGCGCTCCCGCCGATGGCGAAGCAATCATGGTGGTTGTTGAACGAGGTCAAGACGACTACGTGATGTCAGTAGGTGAAGCAGGCGCCGATGTTGCCCGCGCACTCGTTCATGTGAAAGAAGCCTTTGCTGAACAGGGTGCACACCCGACAGTGCCGGCCTCTGATCTTGCGCAAATGATCGTCATGGAAACTGGCGGCAAGTTGACTTCGACTCAGGCCAAAACCGTGTTGGCCGAAATTGTGGCCAATGGTGGCGGAGACGCTGTTGCCATTGCCGCTGCCAAGGGCTTTGAAGCCATGGACAATTCGGCGCTTGAAGCCATCGTTGATCAGGTCATTGCCGAGCAGGCAGAAGCTTGGACGAAATACTGTGGCGGCGAGCAAAAGGCCATGGGCGCCTTGGTTGGAGCCATCATGAAGGCCAGCCAAGGCAAGGCTGACGGCAAAGCCGTCACTGCGTTGCTGCTCGCCAAAAAAGGCTGAGATATTCCGTTTGGAAGTGGTTGCGGGGATGGTCAAAGTGACCTATGGTTACCTATGGAAAGAAATCCCCAATCCGGGTCCTATTCGCGTCGATCAGCTGGAGTTTTCCTACTCGTTGGTGTCGTAGTTGGTGCTACTGTGGGTGGTTTGGCGGTTGTGCGGGCGACATCGGGTTCGTCGTCTGCAAGTTCGTTTGTTCCGATATCACCGGTACGAGTTTTGGACACACGAAGTGATCTTGGTTTGGTTGCAGCGACCGATGGTGTGGCTGGGACGTTGAAGGTCACGGGTTCAATTCCGTTCGCGGTACCTGAGGGTGTTGTCACCGCTGTCGTCGTGCCCATGGGAGCCACTGCAGTGGTATTGAACGTGACTGCAGTGAATCCAACATCGGCAGGGTATGTGTCGTTGCGTCCTGGTGACGCGACTGGCGCGCCAACGGTGTCGACTTTGAATGTGACTGCTGGTGGCACGTTCCCGAATGGGGCAACGATCACGGTTCCGACGACCGGTGCTCACGCTGGTGAGATTCAGGTGTGGTATGAAGCTGAAGGAACAACGGTTGGGTCGACGGATCTGTTGATTGATATTGCGGGTTATTACGAACTTGCCAGTGCAGGTGCTGCGGGCACGAATGGTGTTGCTGGTGTGAAGGGCGACCCTGGAACTGCGGGCACGAATGGTGTTGCTGGTGTGAAGGGCGACCCTGGAACTGCGGGCACGAATGGTGTTGCTGGTG
>JBIKYT010000045.1:0-16509 GCA_044355095.1 Ilumatobacteraceae bacterium | reverse complement strand
GGATTGCAAGGTACCAACCCGTTCGTACGTTTACGTCGCGCCAAAGAACGCGGCATGAAGTTGATCGTGATCGATCCACGTAAGAGTGAACTCGCATCGTTTGCCGATCTGTGGTTGCCCGTCAAGCCTGGCGAAGATCCAACCCTTTTGGCTGGTCTTGTGAATGTGATTCTGCAAGAGAACCTGCACGATCAAGAATTCTGCGCTCGTTGGGTCGGCCAGATTGATGAACTACGCGCGGCGGTTGCGCCGTACACACCCGAGATGGTCGCTGCACGATGTGAAGTGGATGCCGACGATGTTGTCGCCGCAGCACGAATGTTCGCTGCTGGTCCCAAGGGAACTGCGGGCACTGGCACCGGACCCAACATGGCTGCCCACAGCACATTGATGGAGCATCTCACACTCACGCTCAATGCCATTTGTGGTCGCGTGAATCGCGAAGGTGATGTTTTAGAAAGCGGAAACTTCTTGTATCCAGGTAACACTCGTCGAGCGCAAGTGATTGCACCGAGTGATCCAGCACCTGGCACACCACATCGCATCAAGGGCTTGCGCGGAATGCCTGGCGAAATGTTGACGCCTTTGTTAGCCGAAGAAATTCTTGAACCAGGCGAAGGGCAAGTGCGTTGTTTGTTCGTGTGTGGTGGCAACCCTGTCGTTGCTTTCCCCGATCAACTTAAGACCATCAAGGCGCTGAAAGATCTTGAGCTGTTGGTCGTGATTGATCACCGCATGACACCAACTGCCGAACTTGCGCACTACGTCATTCCGCCTCGACTTGAGCTTGAACGCGCCGATGTACCCACAGTGATGGACCGGCGCTTTGCGGCTCCGTACATCAGTTACACACCAGCGGTTTTGCAGCCCGACGGCGACATGTTGTCGGAATGGGAAGTCTTTGCTGGTATCGCCCAACGACTTGGCACTCGTCTGCCACTACCTGGTGGCGATCTGCCTGTTGATGGTTCGGCTGACGACGACATGGTGCTCGACTATTCATTTGCCAAGGGTCGCATGCCCATGAGCGAAATCCGCGAGAAGCGCAGCACCATTCACGAAGAACTAGCGGTCAAAGTTGTTGCAGCAGATCCCGAAGCATCAGCCCGCTTTGCCGTAGCCCCGCCAGATGTTGTTGAAGAGCTCGCTGTTGTTCTGACCGAACAAACAGGCGCTGAAGTCATTGATGGTTTTGACGCCGGCAAGTTTCCGTTCCGTCTTATCAGTCGCCGCTTGAAGCATGTTCTCAATTCACTCGGACGCGAAATTCCTGGATTAGCGCGCGTTGGCACCACTAATGCCGCCTACATGAATCTTGATGACATGAAAGAACTCGACATTACCGACGGCGACCTTGTACGAATCACTTCACCATCGGGTCGAGTAGTTGGTGTAGCCGAAGGTAGTGACACCATCAAGCGCGGTGTGATTTCAATGTCGCACTCATGGGGTGGCGCAACAACTGATGAAGATGTTCGCAATCAAGGAACACCAACGAATCGTTTGTGCACGGTTGACAGTGGTTACGACCCCATCAATGGCATGGCCATTCAAAGCGCAATACCTGTTGCAGTCGTCAAAGCCTGACACCACAAAAGCTATTTGACTGGTCGACCTTGAAAGTCGCCGATTAACGACACTTGCACATTGTTACCAACCGTGTGCTTGGCCATTTGTTCAAGTTTCGCTTCGTAATACGCATCGCGTAAATCGCCCTCAGACAATGCGTTGTACGTGGGATAAATCGCTCGGCGATCACGATCTGAATTGTTTGATCCACTGCGATGCGGAGTACGCGAATGAAACCACAGGGTTTGGCCGGCACGAATTGGAGCAAGTTCCCACTTCAGTCGCGACACCACAATTTCGCTGATGCACCCGACGTCGTTCATCGGTAACACTTCGCCAAAGCAACCACTCACAACTTCAAGACAGCCATTTACTTCGTCGGCATCGTCGATAGCAACCATGCACGAGATATGGCTATCAATAAATGGGTAAGCCGGCGCATCTTGATGAGGTGCGTATCCAGCACCACCCACCAACTTGTAGTTGATCTTCTCTTTATACAGCACCGCTTGTTCACCCATTAACAGTGATGCTGAGTCAAGCATGGCGCCAGTTGTTAATAGTTCGCGAATGCCTTCATGAAATGGTGTGAAGTTTTCGGTGCGACACAACTTGGGGCCGAAGTCGGTCAATTCGCGATAGTGCAACCAATGGCCATCTTCATCACGCCACGACGAAATCTCGTCGATCCATTGACGAAGTTGTTCAACACCTTGCTCATCAAGTGTCTCAATCAATACCCAACCATGCTCGTCAAAGAATGTCTTTGCCTCAACGTCACCAGAAGCAAAAGACTTCACAATCACACCTTGCTCAACGAGTGAATGGCATCAATCCAATGTTCAAGTGGGGGCACAACTGCATGTGGGTCTTTCGCCCCATCGTCAGCGATACGCAAGGCGACCATCGCTTCCCACCATGGATTGGTTGTGAACGTTGCGACTTCTGCATCAGTGAGATCGCCACCTTGCGCGGCCAATGTCATGATGCTGTCTTCAGATAAAAGTGCTCGATACTCGGGTCGTGTTGTCACCAAGAATCGTTTGGCCGGCACATGACCTTCAATCAATGCCGAAACACGGTCACCTAAAATCGTTCGCACAGCCTCGGCACCCATCGTGGCGTGACGGGGCTGACCAGGTCCGTCCCAGGGATGTGCCAAATCGTGAATCAAACCAGCAACTTGTAGCTCAACATCTGATGGATCAGATTTCTCGAGCAACGCCGCGCATTGCAATCCGTGATCAAGTTCAAAGAATTTTGCACTCTCGGCTGACACCGTGGTCTTCAGAACCACCAAGTGTTCGACGAGTTCTTGGGTGTTGGCAAAGGTGTGCATGAATAACTCCAAAGCATGGAATGAATGTCCCTCAGTACGGTACGCCATTGAGAAGACATTGAGGTAACGACAAACGAAACAGAGCGGAGATTTTGAGATTCACTGCCCGAGGACGGCGGGCAACCACTCTTCAAGTCGCGCCACCATGTCAGCTCCACTGTGTGACAGCAGATGGCCGTCACCTTCGCACACCACAACTTCACCACTGCCCGCCATCGCCGCAACGATTTCACTTGATTGCATCGGTAAGATCTCGTCCATGTCGCCATGGAATAACAACAAGGGACGGCCCCGTAAGCCTGCTGCCACTTCACATCCGGCCGACTGAGTTGCAAATGTCACGACGCCCGCGACTTCGTCCATCACAACACCAACTCGTACGGCAACTGCCCCACCAAATGAATGGCCCATGACCACCACTCGTTGCGCTCCAGCATCAGCTGCCAACTGAACAGCGGCCGCAACATCGAGAGAACACATATCTAAATCGTTTGGTCGGCGATACGACACCCGCAACACGGGAACCCCACGAGCCGCCCAACTATCGCCCAGCTCTTGATACAAACCATCTGCTGGTCCGAGCAACCCGCCCATCGCTCCACCACACGCCACAATGGCTGTGGGAGTAACTGGCACGCCAGTTGGCACTTGATGCCACATGATGGTGACTAAACCGCGCATGGTAAACAACTCAACATGGCGTAAAGATGAAGTAACCATGACGCTTTGTGAGGCAATGACCCCTAGGGCGTGAAGAGGTGTCTCCATTGGTTGTACCCTACATTCGCAATGATGTCCACAAGTTCCAACAAACTTGAGCAACTCAGTCCCGAGCAACGCGAAACCGCGTTGCGCGTCGGACGAGCATGGCGCGAACTTCGCCGTGGAGCATCCATGGGCAAACTCATTGAATACTTTTTTGGAGAGGGTGAAGATGCTCTCGAGTTTGGCCAAATGGACACTCTTGATTTGTTAGTCCAACAACCAGGCTGGCGGATGGGCGATTTAGCTGATGCACTGCGCGTTGACCCGTCAACTGCCACACGAGCCATTCAGCGCCTCGAAAAATTCGGACTCGCAACACGGTGCGGAAGTACCGATGACAAGCGAGTGGTTGTTGTGTCGGCCACCGAGTCGGGCCGCAAACGTCATGCCGCTGCCGCGGCTCGTCGCCAAGAACTCATCATTCACATCATGTCCACATTTGATCAGGACGAGTTTCGTGAATTATCGACCTACCTTGATCGCTTTGTTGGTTCACTCGACCAATTCGTAGCCCAACTGAATGACCAGAGCGATTTAGCCGAGTGAGTCGAGTCGCCCACACCAAAAATGGTCACCCGCCCAAGGTGTGTGCGGCGTGCAGCCGCCCTTTTGAGTGGCGAAAGAAGTGGGAGCGGGTCTGGGATGAAGTCCGTTGGTGCAGCGATGCATGTCGATCTGGCGGGCCACAGGTTCGTCAGCAAAATCTTGAGGCACAATCTTGAGGCCGAGGAACTAGCAGGTCACCCCCAAAAGTCGCTACCATGACAGTCATGCTCGCAGCAAACATTTGGCACTGGTGGATCGGCGTAGTTCTCACGATCGTAGGAATTTTGACCGTGGCTGCTGTGGGTGTTGGCTATGTCAAGCAGGTGTCGGCAACCCGTTTCCCGGGTAAGCGCCAGCGCCGCGGCCACGACGAGGGCTGAGCCATTCCCGATTCGGGAACCCAGGCGACATGGCAACATTCGCCTTTAATTGTTGATCTTCTCTCTCGAACGACTTTTCCCGTTGCGGGCGCTTCTGTCTCATGTGCTGTTTCCGGCGGAGCCGATTCGTTAGCTCTCTTGGCTTTGGCGGTTGCCGCTGGCCTGAATGTCACTGCGATCCATGTTGATCACGGCTTACGCCCCGAGTCGGCCACCGAGGCCAACATTGTTCGTTCTGCGGCAGAGGCCATGAGCGCTCAATTTCAGGCAGTCACTGTAGAGGTTGGTCAGGGTCCCAATCTTGAGGCCCGAGCCCGCCAGGCCCGTTATCAAGCCCTCCCTGACGATGTTTTGACGGGTCATACCGCCGACGACCAAGCCGAGACCGTCCTCCTCAACATTTTGCGCGGGGCCGGCCTTGATGGAATGGCCGGAATTCGCCCCACCGGGGGTCCGAGTCAACATGTTGGGCATCCGTTGTTAGCCATTCGCCGAACCGAAACCGAAGCGGTTTGTCACCTTTTGGGGTGGCAACCGGTCAATGACCCGTCAAATAACGACCATTCACTCCTCCGCAATCGCATTCGCCAACAGATTTTGCCCCTGCTTAACGAAGCCGCCCACCGTGACCTCACCCCGATCTTGAGTCGTCAAGCCGCCTTAATGGCCGATGATTCGGCCTTATTGGACGAATTAGCCGCCGAAATTGACCCCACTGACGCCAAAGCAGTGTCTGCAGCACCGATCGCCTTGGCCCGACGGGCCATCCGAAAGTGGCTATCTGGCGCTCATCCCCCCGACGCAGCCTCGGTTGAACGGGTGCTGGCGGTTGCTCGAGGCGAGGTCGTGGCCTGTGAATTACCGGGTGGATTCAGAATAAGTCGAACAAATCAGCGAATCTCGATCACCTCCGCCCCTGCTCAGGACTAGTGTGACGGCGTGCCGCCTAAGTTACGTGGAAAGTGGGCTCTGGGAATTACCCCCAGAAACTTCACTTGGATTCTCAAAGACCGATTAGCCGTATGTGAACGCCCCGGGGGCTATGGCGATAACCATCGTCGTGTTCGCCGTCAAGAAGAGATCATTTGGATCCGAGAAAACCATTTCGGTTGTCTGATCAGCATCATCCCGGCCCCGCATAACCTGCATAACTACGACGAACTCAACGTCAATTATCAGCATCGGCCATACAACAACGAGAACAACGAAAAGATTGATGAATGGGCTCGTGGGCTCTTCAAAGAACTCAAAAAGTTGCTCACGAACAACGTCAAGGTGATCGTTCACGGCGAAGAGGTTGGTGACATCATCATGGGTGCCATGGCTGCTTTCGTGCGTTGGCAAGGAATGGTTGAAGACCCCATTGAGGCCATCGCTATTGGCGAGAAACTCGCTGGTCATCAACTTGATCCCTCAGCTCGTGAACTCATTTTGCGGGCCCACCTCCTGCGCTAAATCGCTGTCACTGCTCACTTGAGTAGAAAACGAAAGAATGCCCTAGTCGGTCATTGGTACTAGCGTCAGTGATATGGCAACGGCGCCGCGTTCTGGTCAACGAGTTCTCATCACCGGAATGGGCGGGCAACTCGGATCGCTCGTTGCGTCCGAACTTGAAAAAGAATCTTGGGTTGGCTCAATCGTTGGCATGGACGGCGATCCGCCACGACGTCGCTTGAATCGCAGCGAGTTTCATCTGGTTGATGCTGGTGATTCGGTTCGTACTGCGCACATCATTAAGTCTTTTGATCCGCATGTTCTGATTCACCTCGCCGTCTGGGAACCTGATGCGCGCACCGGTCCGCCGCACGCCGAGCGATTCACACGCGAAGCATCACAATCAGTTTTTGGTACCGCGTGTGATGGCAAGTCACTGAAACATGTGGTGCTGCGGTCAGGCCTTGAGGTGTATGGCCGAGGTGGTAACCGCAGCGATATTCCCGATGAGACCGCACCGACACAACCGACATCACATTACGGACGCATGTTGGTCGAGTTAGAAGAATTCGCCACGACTGCATTTGCTGAATCACGCGCTGATGTCACGGCGTTGCGTCTCGCACCAGTTGTGGGTCCTCATGTTCCGAGTCCGCTCGGTCGGCTGTTGCGCTTACCTTTCGTACCTTTCAATGTTTTGAAACCACCGATGTTTAGTGTGTTGCACGAGATTGATGCGGCGCGCGCTTTTGTGTTAGCAGCGCAACGCACAATTGGGCATCCCATCAACATTGTTGGCGATGGCGCGATCAGTGGCTTTTCTGTCGTGAAAAGAAGTCGGCATATTCCGCTTCCGCTCATCGGGCCCGAGTGGGCAATTACGCGTCGCATTGCACACCTCTTTGGTGCACCGGTTCCCGAACACGTGATGGAAGTACTGCATCACGGTCGACGAGGTGTCAGCACTCGTTGCGCACAAGAACTTGGGTGGGAACCTTCGATGAGCACCCAAGAGATCATTGATTCACTCTTCACCTGGGAAGGTGTTGTTCGTGTGCCACCCAAAGTTGCATGGGATCAAGCATCATGACCTACGCAATTGCCAGCGACGGCACCCGCATTCACTACGAAATTATTGGACGCAAATCAGCGCCGCCCGTATTGATGATTCAGGGACTCGGTGCAGACAAGCACATGTGGGATATGCAACGATTCGTACTTGCGACGCGCTATCGAGTGATCGCTCATGACAATCGTGGTGCTGGAAGAAGTGACAAACCATTTGGTGCGTACACAATTGAACAAATGGCAGCAGATGCAATATCTGTTCTTGACCACGCCGAGATTGACAATGCCCATGTCGTTGGCGCATCAATGGGCGGCGTGATTTCTCAACTCGTTGCGGTGCTGTACCCCGAACGAGTTCGCTCACTCTCGTTGGTTTGTACTTCGTGCAGCAATCACCAGTGGCGCCGTGACCTCATTGGAACATGGGGCGATATTGCCACCGAAAAAGGTATGGGTGCCATGACTGCAGTAGCCGCACGTTGGGTCATCGGACCACGTTCGCTTCGTCGCTTATGGCCGGCAGTTTCGTGGCTCGGACCTATCTCAACATCCCGACCTTCACATGGCTTCAAGGGACAAGTGCAAGCAATTCTTGATGCCGATGATTCGATGCGCGATCAACTGAGTTCAATCAAGGTGCCGACAACCGTGATTGTTGGTAATCAAGATGTGCTGACACCCCGCGGTGATAGCGAAGAAATTGCTGACCGAATCCCCACCGCAGAACTTTCGGTGTTGTCGGGTGCAGCACATGGACTCATGATTGAGCACGCCACTACTTTCAATCGCGTGCTGGGTGACTTCTTGTCACGAGCCGAGCAGGTCTGGAAATCAAAGCACAACAAGGCCACAAGCGAGCAACGTCACCTACGCTCTGTCTCGTGAGTGATGTTGTCGTTGTTGGTGCCGGTCTCAGCGGATTAACGGCGGCCCGTTTTCTACAGGAAAATGGTCACCATGTTGTGGTTCTCGATAAGGGACGCGGCCTTGGTGGACGTATGGCCACTCGGCGAATCTCGATCCCCGATGGATCAACTGCCATCTTGGACCACGGTGCACAGTTCTTTACTGTTCGCGATGAACGATTTCAGCAGATGGTTGATCGTTGGATAACCGACGGAGTTGTGCGTGAGTGGTGCCGAGGATTTGTCGCTGACGATGGACATCCACGCTATGTCGTCAATAACGGAATGACGGCTCTCACCAAACACATTGCTCAAGGTCTTGATGTACGAACTTCAACGCTCGTCTTTGCAGTGAAACCATGCGACGCTGATCCCGAGCGTTGGACTGTTGTTATTGACGACAATTCTCGAATTGATTGCGATGCGGTCATCATGACCTGCCCACTGCCGCAGTCGTACTCACTCACTGTCACCACTGGTGTCGAACTACCACAAGATTTATTGCTGACCGATTACGACCGAACCATTGGATTGCTCGCGGTGCTTGATGGTCCATCGGCAATTCCGTCGCCAGGTGGAATACAGAATCCTGATGAAGTTTTCTCGTGGATCGGTGACAACCAAGCCAAAGGAATTTCGCCAATTCCAGCAATTACTTTTCATGCCAATCCAGCGTGGAGTTCGGCTCATTGGGACGACTCACTCGAAGATGGACTCGCCCTCATCACGCAAGCAGCGCAGAAGTATCTCGGCGATGCACGAATCGTGGCTAGTGAATACAAGAAGTGGCGATTTGCCACACCTCGCAAGGTGTGGCCCGAACCATTTTTCGCAGTGAACACTTTGGTTTTCGCGGGTGACGCCTTTGCGGGACCAAAAGTTGAAGGCGCAATCCTCTCCGGCCTGTCGTCAGCTGAATATCTTGGCGATCTGGTCGGAAATAACTGAGGTTTTCTACTACTTCGCCAGACCAGATCGCTTGTTTTACCAAACTAAATCGCTCAAAGATGTGTCAACGAGTGATGAAGCAATAACCAGTTGACCTGAACCCTGATCTAAATCTCTCGGAATTCCGACCACATGCGGGACACCCAACACTCGACACCCAGCAGCCAGTGCTGACCGCACGCCGGTAGGTGAATCTTCAATCGCGACACAATGCCGTGGGTCAACGCCCAAACGTTCGGCAGCCAACAAATACGGTTCGGGATGAGGCTTGCCACGGGTGACTTCATCACCAGTCACCGAAACTCGAAAACTGCCCGAAGGTAAACACTCAACCACTTGATCGGCAAAGCGCTTCCATGACATCGTCACAAGTGCTGTTGGAATTTCTGCGCCATTCACCGCTGCCAACAATTCGCGAGCACCTGGACGCCACGGAATCTCGGCGCGCAATTGAGCCACCACTCGATCAAGCAACATCTCCACAATCTCGGCGGGCTCGCGATCAACCCCACCGTGCTCGCGCATATACGCACCCGAGTCAAGTAAATCAGAACCAACCAACGCACGAGCGTGGTCATGCGACCATTGCCCACCGTGCATTTCGACGATCTCAAATTCGGCGGCGAACCAATATGGTTCAGTGTCGACAATGGTCCCATCCATATCCCAGAGAACTGCAGCCGGATGTTTCATGTTCAACTTTTTCAGGACAACTGTTGAATACGTGAACTAATGGAATGATGTGACTTCAACATGTCATCAAGTGCGGGATGCGTTAAATGACCGTCGCGCACCACGACTTGCCCATGAACAACCGTGTGCTTGGCCGATGCTGGTCCGCAACGCAACCAGGCTTCAACCGGATCGGCGATCGCGCCAGCGAACGATGGTCCAGTCAGAGACCACACAGCAACGTCGCCGACAGAACCCACACTGATCTCTCCTATCTCGCCTTCACGTCCTAGGCAGCCTGCTCCACCTCGAGTTGCAATCTCAAGCGACATCCGTGCAGTTCCGGCACTTGCACCATTGCGTAACTTCGCCAGCAACATTGCTTGACGAGCTTCAAGCCACATTGATGCCGAGTCGGCTGAAGACGAACCATCCACACCTAGCCCGACCTTTACCCCAGCGGCGCGCAGATCAACAACTGGCGAAATACCTGATGCCAAAATCATGTTGCTACTCGGACAGTGCGCCACACCAATACCTGCCGCACCCAAACGATGAACTTCATCATGATTAGGCATGACACAGTGCGCGACCCACGTGCGATCTGAACACCAGCCAGTGCGTTCGAGATATTCCATTGGTCGGCAACCGAAAGTCGCAATAGAAAAATCGTCATCTTCAGCATTTTCGGCAAAGTGGGTATGCAGACGCACATCTAGTTTTTCAGCGAGTTCAGCCGAGCGCACCATTAAATCTTCGGTGACACTAAACGGCGAACATGGAGCTAATGCCACCCGCACCATTGCACCGAACGAGCGATCATGGTGACGCTCGACGGCCAACTGACTTGCAGCCAAAATTTCGTCGTCATCCGAAACGACATCATCGGGTGGCAAGCCCCCATCTTTTTGTGACAACGACATTGAGCCACGGGTCGGGTGAAAGCGCATTCCGAGTTCTTGAGCAGCGCGAATTTCGGCAGTCAATAAATCGCCAGCCCCGTGAGGATGCAAATACAGATGATCAGTACTGGTTGTACATCCAGATAGTGCGAGTTCGGCGAGCCCAACATATGCACTCACATAGACGGCCTCTTCGTCAATAGCTCGCCACAACGGATAAAGCGATTGCAACCAACCAAACAACGGCTTATCTGTCATAGGAGGATAGGCACGAGTGAGGTTTTGATACATGTGGTGGTGAGTGTTCACTAAACCTGGAGTGACCAAACAATCAGTCGCATCAAGTTTTTCTTGAGCAATCGGCTTTGCATCTAACGATGAGCCAACCCCGCTGATCAAACCATTGGTAATTGCAACCCAACCACCTTTAAGTTCGCGCCGAGCGTCGTCAACTGTTGCGACGACTAAAGCATTTTCAATTAAAAGATCGGCTGTGTTGCCTGTGATGTTGTTCGTCGTGCTCACGATTCCTCCGGTGCCAATGAATCAAGAATTTCGATGAGATGCTGTCGTCGTGTTCGCGGATTCACAATGCAAAAGCGCAGAACTGTTTCACCGTTCCACGAACTCGGAACGATAAAGGATTCACCTGAATACAACTGCTGATCGCTCCATTGTTGATAATCCTCTGGAGTCCAACCAAGACGGCGGAAAACCAAAATACTCAGATCGGGTTCAAGAAGTAACTCAAGGTACGGACGTGCATGAATTTCTTCGGCACCTTGTTGTGTGACTTTGAGAGTGCGTTCAACAGCGTCGGCGTAAGCATCGGTGCCGTGGGTAGCCAAACTGAACCACAGTGGCAATCCCCTCGCCCGGCGGCTGAGATGATGAGCCATATCGGCCGGATTCATTTCAAGCCATGGTTGCGATTCATCAACTTCGCTGTGCAAAACGTCTAAGTATTCAGCATGTTGCGTGTGTGCCCTCGGTCCATCATGAACATTGCGGTAGATCAATGCACAACTGTCATATGGCCCAAATAACCATTTATGCGGATCAACAATGAAACTGTCGGCTCGTTCAATTCCGATGTACTTGTGTCGCACACTCGGCGCGCATAAACCAGCAGCGCCATAGGCACCGTCAACGTGAAACCACACGTTGAGTTCTTGTGCGACATCGGCGACTACCGATAACTCATCAATAACACCAAGGTTGGTTGTTCCACATGTCGCAACGATTGCAAACAAACGATCACGGTCAGCCTGCGACATCGCATCAACTGTTGCGCGAAGTGCTGTGCCCACTAAACGACCACGTTCATCGGCTGGTACTAACAACACATCAGCATCCATCGCCCGTGCTGCTTGAGCGACTGACGAATGTGCACCTTTGGATGCGATGATGAGTCCACGCGTGTGGTCGTGACGACCTTCATTGCGCGAACGCCACCAATGACGACCTGCAATCAAAGCAGACATGTTTCCGGCGGTTCCTCCGCTGACAAATACTCCGCCAGCAGAGTCCGGAAAATCAGCGAGATCAGCAATCCAACGCAATGCTTGATTCTCGGCAAAGACCGATCCCGCACCTTCAAGCCACGAACCTGCATAGATACTGGCGGCCGAAACGACCATGTCAAAAATGATTGACGCCTCAGTCGGTGCACCTGGAACGAAAGACAGAAATTTTGGATGGTCAACTGAAATCGACGAGGGTGCTAGAACTTCAGTGAAAAGCCGTAAAGCCTCTGCCCCGGTTATTCCCTCTTTGGTAATCGTCTGTCCAACAGATTCAAGCAATTCTTCATAGGGTCGCGGCGCACCCAACGGTGGCGGGTCAATACGAATGCGGTCAATTGAATACAAAAGAGCTTTGCTGGCAAGCCGAGCCATTTCAGCGTCGGGTGTGTGCATTCCAACCATGAGTCAGCCTTCGCTGACGACTGACGCAGTCAACAGCGTCAGGTGTTGAGATCGAGCAGCTCGCTGCCCTCGTTGCGAATTTCGCCGTCTTTCCACAACAGATGACCAAGCAACGCTGCCAATCCCGCCATTGACAAACCAAAGATGATGGGAAATCCGAGAAGGACGATCATGAGAATCACTGCACCTGACATGATCAAAACCTACTTCTTGGTGCGGCGAGTCGCCGACTTCTTTGCCGTGACTTTTTTGGCTGGCGACTTCTTAGCCGGCGCCTTTTTCGCAACGGCCTTCTTGGTCACCGTCTTCTTTGCCGCTGCTTTCTTCGCGGGAGCCTTCTTCTCGGCCGCCTTTTTGGCTGGCGCGAGTGGCTTATATGCCCAGGCTTCAATCTCGACTGCTCCACCAAATGGAAGCGCCGCGACGCCAATCGTTGAACGGGCCGGACGGGCCCCATCAAAGCCGGCGACATATGCCTCGTTAAACGTGGCGAAAGTGTCCATGTCGGTCAAGAAGCACAAGGTTTTGGCGATGTCATGAATGCTGACCCCGGCCTCCTTTAATCGCTCTTTGAGGTTCTTCACGGCCTGTGTGGTTTGGCCAGCGACACCGCCGGGAACCAAGACGCCGTCTTTGATGCCAAGTTGGCCTGACACAATCACCCAATCGCCGGCGCGAACGACAGGGGTATACGGACCGAGGGGCTTAGGTGCGGAAGTTTTTGCCATGCCCCGAATGTTAGTTGTCAAAATCGCCACTTGGCTCACCGCTATATGAGTTCTGATCGCCACACCTCATTGACTGAACAACTGAAAGGCATCAGAATGGCAATTGACGAGAGCAAACGACAAGACTTGTATCTAGTGGCGACCGAAAAATTTGGTCGAAAGGAGGCAGACACGCTGATGACACTTTTACCGACCAGCGTTTGGGAAGACGTCGCAACAAAGACCGACCTCGAGCTTCATAGTGCCCTTCTAAAGATTCAGTTCAATGAGGTTCATAACGACCTGAGAACTGAAATTAGTGGTGTGCGCGCCGAACTCAAAGGCGACATCGTCGAACTCAAAGACAGCATTGCATCATTACGAGGCGAACTCAAAGGCCACATCGTATCATTACGCGGCGAGATCGCATCACTGAGAGGCGAACTCAAGGGCGACATCGCCGACCTCCGAGCCGAACTCAAAGGCGACATCGCCGACCTCCGCGCCGAACTCAAAGGCGACATCGCGGACCTCCGCGGCGAACTCAAAGGCGACATCGCCGACCTCCGAGCCGAAAACGCTTCTCTACGTGCCGAACTCAAAGGCGACATCGCCGACCTCCGCGGCGAACTCAAAGGCGACATCGCGGACGTTCGACTTGAAATCGCCGAACTAAGAACTGAGATGCATCAAATGTTCCGCAAGAACTACATGGTGATGATTTCAGCGATTTTTACAATCAACAGTCTCTTCTTTGCGGCTACCAAATTTTGGGGTTAAGTCAACGCTGACATGGCCACTGCGCTGGAAATCCAGCAGCCCGCCAAGTAGCTGCGGCAACTGCGGCAAACACTGCATCACTTCCGTTCACTGCCGGGTCATCGCTCGCCACTAACTCAATCTCAATCGCTGGAGTGTCCACCGCGCGAATCACACCAAAAGATCGAATCGTGAGATCAACTGGCTCGCCATTTTCATTGACAGCAATTCCTTCGCTACGAACCCATCCGAGCGCCATATGCGCAGCACCAATGCAATACGAGCGCAGCACAGTCTCATCAAGAACGCGCCCACACTGAACACGTACCTGAATCCCGTCTTTGTCAACGCGCGCCCAAGCTTGAGCACCTTCGGGCGCAACTACGTAATCACCCCATTCAGTGACAGCACTGACTGAAGATTTCATCACCGCAATTTCGGCCCATCCCGCTGCCCGAACTTCGACTGCAGTTGCTGGGCCATCGACATCAACTTCATGCAACGTCCAATCAGGTGCATAACTACTGATCAAGTGAGCGATTCCCGAAGTGCGCGCCACCCAAACTTCACCGCTACCGTCAGAGTGAACGCCGAGCGCCATCGGTGGCCGCTTGGGTGAACGACGAACGACATCTTCTCGCGCCAACACCACTCGCACGGGACGTTGATGTTCATTCGCTAAACGTCGAGCAACTTCTTGAAGTTCAAGCGCTAGCTCACTCGTGATGGACTTAGCACCAAAGGCTCCGCCATTCAACAAAGGTCCCACTGGTTTGCCGCCAGGTTGACACCACACTGCATCGGGCTCAAGGTAGGCCGGCTCAACCCATGTTGTTTGCAAAGTGTGTACGAATGAAGGAGACGAGAAGTCGACGGAAAAATCAACAGGATATGAAAGTCCGAGACTTGATTTTCGACCTTGCACAGTTGCCGCGGCACGACGCGCATCAGCCGTTGTTTCACCAACAAACCATTCACCTGAAACAGATGGAACCGCAACAAGTGCATCATGAGGCGCAATATCGTCGGCGAATCCACCAGCTCCCAATGCGACTAGCGGTCCAACAACTTGTGGCGCACGGCCTTCAATCTCGGCTCGCCGTTGTGCATTGCCGAGATCGCGTTCAAGCGAGGTTGGCAACACCACTTCACCTCGCCGGACCCGCACTGCCTCATGAATTGTTTGCCACCCAGTACAACGGCACATATGGGCCAACAAATCTTTTCCGGCTTCTAATCGCATGATGATGCCCGGCGTACAAAAACCACATTGGCTTCCACCGGTAGCGCACATCGCTTCGCCCCATGCTTGACGTACATCAACATCAAGTCCTTCGACTGTCGTAACGACGCGCCCATCAACTCGCTGCACAGGAGTCACACACGAAACTCGTGGTTCCCCATCAACCCAAACCGTGCAGCATCCACACTGACCTTGTGGCGCACATCCGTCTTTGACCGACGGAATTCGCAGGTGATCACGCAATGCGGTCAACAATGTTCCCTGCGAGTCAACCGAAACCGCAGTCCCGTTGAGTGTGAAGGAAACATTGGCCATACTCCATTGTCACATTTACTTGATGTCCGCAACCAACATTGCAACAACTACGGTCTAGCCATGGCCGCAAATACTTGGAGTAGCAATATCTGGAGTGGAAATCGCCGCAACTTGTTCAAAGTTGGCACCGTTGGCGTTTCGGCGATCGGACTGTCACGTCTCATGAGTGCATGCGGTGGATCAACTCCCGGGAATCCGCTTGACGGTCCAATTGCGGGCGATATGGCGATCGTGCAACGTTGGGTTCCCGATCAACTTGGACCGGGCCGAGTTCGGCTCCCCGTGTCACTCGCCGACAAAGACGGGTTACTGATGAAGGGCCCAGAAACTCTCAACGGCAAAGTTTTGAACTACCTCGATAACTCACTCGTCGTTGATGACCTCGTTGCTCAACGTCGATGGCTCGGGGAAGGCACTGCACCGTTTTGGGTTTTTGAAGCCGAGGCAAATGACGTTGCCATGTACTCGCTCATTGTCGAGGGTGGACCAGCCGACGGTGCGGCGTTCCAAATTCGTGATCCTCAAAATCTCGTCGTTGTCAATGTTGATGAGTCATTGCCAGCATTTGATACTCCAACTGTGAGTGACCATCGCGGCGTTGAGCCCTACTGCACGCGTCTCCCGGTCCCCTGCCCATTCCATGAGATGACACTCACCGATGCATTAGCAACAGGAAAAAGAATTGTTTTCATGGTGGGCACACCAGCTCATTGCCAGACTGGAGTTTGTGCACCAGTTCTCGACGGTCTCATTGAAGTCGCGAATGATTTCAGCGATGTGATCTTTATTCACGCCGATGTTTATGCCGACGAAACTGCAACAACGACAACACCTGTAGTTGACGCGATGAATTTAACCTTTGAGCCTGTGCTTTGGGTGACCGACGCTTCGGGCGTGATTACTCATCGATTCGAAGGTGTGTGGCACCCCGACGAAGTTCGCCAAGTTCTGGCGTAACTACCGACTAGTTCAGCTGAATGACTGGCCGCAACCGCATGAGCGAGTTGCGTTGGGGTTGATGATATTGAA
>JBIKYT010000111.1:0-4884 GCA_044355095.1 Ilumatobacteraceae bacterium | reverse complement strand
CAGTCACTTGACGCGAAGCATCAAGAACCATTCGTACCCCAGTTGCTCCAACTGGGTGCCCTCCACCAATGAGACCACCAGAGGGATTCATCGGGATACTGCCGTCACGTTCAAGTCTTCCCTCTTCAATGGCTTTCCAACTTTCGCCCGGTTCAGTAATGCCAAAGTGATCAATCGCCATGTATTCAGACGGAGTGAAGCAATCATGAGTTTCAATTCCATCAATTGCTGCAACGTCGGCAATGCCAGCGCGTGAAAAGGCGTCACTGATTGCTCGGCGCACATGCGGCATCACGTATTCATCGCCAGCGGATCTGTGTAATTTCTCCGCCAACGGGAGTCCAACGGTGCGGTGTCCCCACCCGACAATTCGTGGGACTGATTCAATCGAGAGTCCTCGACGCGACGCCCACTCTTCGGCTTTGGCACGACTGGCTAAAACCAAACCAACTCCGCCGTCAGTTAATTGACTGCAATCTGATCGACGAATGCGACCGACAACAATCGGATTCGCCACATCATCGTCAGCAAACGATTCGGGAGTATGCGACCACGCGCGAGTCTGAGCATTCGGATTTGTTTTGGCGTTACGAAAATTCAATTCAGCAATCGCCGAAAGATGTTGACTATCAATCCCGTAACGAGCGTCGTATTCATCGGCCAACAAACTGAACATATGCGGCCACATATGAACGACCCCTTGGCCTTCGTGACCGATCCATGCCGCAGCACCCAAATTGATTGCCGCTTGATCGCCTGGCACATTGCGCTCTTGTTCAACGCCAACGACTAATGCGCACTCGTAACGACCGGCTTCAATGTCGGCCATCGCCGCCAGAATCGCGATTCCGCCCGACGCGCAAGCAGCTTCGTGGCGTGATGACGGAATCCCCCACAGTTTGGGCTCAACAGTTGCGGGCATTCCACCCAGTTGCCCCTGACCATTGAATAACTGACCGAAGGCGTTAGCCACGTGAATTGTCTCAATGTCGGTTGGGTCAATTTGTGAATCAATCCACGTTTCGGCGAGCACTTCAGAGACGATGTCGCTGACCTCAAGACCTTGCTTGACATAGTTCCGGGCAAAGTCCGTTTGGTAGCCGCCCAAAATATAGATATCGCTCGCCATGATCTTCACGGTAGCGCACGACTTCGTTGCCCACTACGGACGATTGAGCCTGAAACCAAGTAGTGGGCGAGGGGGGACTTGAACCCCCACGATCTTACGATCACTAGCACCTGAAGCTAGCGCGTCTGCCATTTCGCCACTCGCCCGAGTAACACCTGTAGGGTACCGACGCTCTCGCCATCCCCCCAACCCCCCGATACCCTGAGACAATCAACAAGACGTTTCTCTGTAGGAGAATTTGTGGGTCTGCAATCTTTTGAGGATGGTTTAGGGCGTATGGTCGAGGGTGTGTTCAGCCGTGCATTTAAAAGCAATGTCCGACCGATCGAGATCGGCCGACGACTCATTAAAGAAATAGACAGCAACCGAACTGTCGACATGAAGGGCCGCCGCGTCGTGCCCAATCAGTTCGTGGTCCGACTTGCCGCCGACGATCAGGCCGCTTTGGCCGATATTGAGTCGGCCCTTATCACCGAGCTTGCCGAAGCCGTCAAGGAATATTGCGCCGACGAGAATTACCACCTTCGTGGTCCGGTTGTGGTCACGATCGAGATTGACCAGTCGGTCAGTACAGGCCGAATCGAAGTTGATTCGTCAGTGCGTAAAGCCGGTGCAAGCGAAATCGTGGCCAAAGTAACTTTGCCCGACGATCGCAAAATCACACTTGGTAAAGACACACTGATCATTGGCCGTCTTGCCGAATGCGATATTGCATTTGATGACTCAAACGTCAGTCGTCGTCACGCTGAGATCAAGGCCTTGGTGGGTGGCTACGCCGTTAACGATTTGGGTTCTACCAATGGCACCAAGGTCAACGGCGTCACCATCACCTTCGAACGGGCTCTTCGCGACGGCGACATCATTTCGGTCGGAAGTCATTCCATTCGTTACGAGGCTCAGTAAACCGCAACGCGGTTATTTCACATGACTGATCAACTGCTCGGAGTCCTCAAGATAGTTCTCCTGTTGGCGCTATATCTTTTCTTTGCCCGCGTCTTGTGGGCGGTCTGGAATGAAGTGCGTGTTCCTGCGGTGAATCGGTCGGCTCAGGGCACGGGCACACCAAAAACTGTCACATCCGACTCCCCTGCCGGCGTAGTCAAGGTTCCACGCCCGTATCGTGTTTCCCGTATGAAAGTGATTACTCCGGCACCACTTCGAGGATTCACTTTTACGACCGATCAACCGTTCACCGTTGGTCGCGCAACCGACAATGACATGTGTCTTGACGATGATGAGTTTGCGAGCAGTCACCATGCACGATTCTTCACTCGTGATGGCCGCACCCGTGTTGAAGATCTCGCTTCAACTAACGGAACCTTCGTGAATAACAGCCGCATTGATCAAAGTGCTGAGCTAAAAATCGGTGACCGCGTGCAAATCGGTTCGGTCATTGTTGAGGCCGTCAAATGATTCGCGCGACTAGTGGTGCCTCAACGCACGTGGGCCAAGTACGCGAAGGCAACGAAGACAATTACGTCACCATTGAAGGTTTGTACTTTGTCGCCGACGGAATGGGCGGTCACAGTGCCGGCGAAGTAGCCAGCGAAATTGCCGTACGCACTCTGCAAGAGGTGTATACCGATCCCAAAGTTCGCGTTTCGTCACCTGGTCTATTGGCCGATGCAATTTCAACTGCAAATACCGCGATCTTCATGGAGGCGATGCACGATTCTTCGAAGACTGGTATGGGAACCACACTCACTGGCCTGGCAGTAACCAACAGTCCGGACAACCAAATCGTTGTTGCCAACGTCGGCGACAGCCGTACCTACTTATGGCGCCACGATGAGCTCCGACAAATCACCAAAGATCATTCGCATGTTCAGACCCTCGTTGATCGTGGAGCCATTACCCGTGCTGAAGCTCGTGTGCACTTTCAACGCAACATTGTTTTGCGCGCCATGGGCATCGAATCGTGGGTTGATATTGATACCTTCCCCATGACCGTCGAAGACGGCGATCGTTTCATTATGTGTAGCGATGGCTTGGTTGATGAGGCCGACGATGATGAAATCGAAACAGAAATTCGTTTATCAACCTCGGTGCAAGATTTGGCCGAACGTTTAGTTGATCTGGCTAATCGCAACGGTGGTCGAGACAACATCACTGTTGTTGTCGTCGATTTTACGGTGAGCGATGAAGAAGTAACTGTTGCCGAACTTGAAGAACCAGTGGTCGTTCCTGAAACTGATTCACCCGCAGTAACCGAACCAACGACCGAAGAGATCACAGAAGAGATCACGGTCATTACCGCAATTCCAGAACCTGATGTTGTTACAAGCACACCTTCACGTTGGTTCACGATTGCGACATACGCGATGTGGTTGGCATCGGCGGCAATCACCGCAACGGTGGTAATTTCGGCCGTCACATCGAACCAGTGACCAACACCCACAGCGACATCGCCGCCCGACGGCGTTCAACCGAATTTCGACTTGTGCTGATGGCGGGAATCATCACTGCCGGCGCGTACACATTGGCCTCACTTGGTCAGAACTCAGTCATTCCTCCACGAATCTTGCCCTTCTTGGCAGCATTGCTCTTGGTTTTGATGTCGGCTCACATTGGTGTGCGGTGGTTGGCACATGGTGCTGAATCAACTTTGCTGCCCGTTGCGACACTTTTGAATGGCATCGGCTACGTGATGATCGCTCGTCTGTCAGAACGTCTCGCTGGTTTACAGACAACTTGGACTTTCGTTGGCGTTGCCGCATTTATTGGAGTTCTCCTTGTCATTCAACGAGTGAATGACTTAGCGCGATACAAGTGGACGTTTTTCTTCATTGGTGCAGGACTTTTACTTTTGCCGATGGTTCCAGGTTTTGGGTTTTCATCAGGTGGTGCACGCATTTGGGTCAGTATCGGACCCATCAACTTTCAACCAGGTGAGTTCGCCAAAATTGCACTCGCACTTTTCATTGCTGGTTACCTCGCCGACAACCGTGAACTGATCGCTGCGGGCACCTGGAAAGTCGGTCGGTTCTATTTGCCCGAGCCCCGACATCTCTTACCGCTTCTTGCAGCCTGGGGATTTTCAGTCGTAGTCATGGTTGGGCAAAAAGATTTGGGTTCAAGTCTCTTGTTCTTCACGTTGTTCATCGTGATGGTGTGGGTGGCTACAGAGAAAACCAGTTTCTTGGTGATTGGGTTAGGGCTCTTTGCTACTGGTGCAACGGCGGCATATTTCATGTTTGATCACGTGCAAACGCGAGTCGCTATTTGGCTCGACCCATGGAGTCGCTATGACGGTAAGGGTTATCAAATAGCGCAAGCAATGTATGCGCTTGGAAGTGGCGGAGTGGGTGGAACCGGATTGGGTCTTGGAGATCCAACACGAATTCCCGAGGCTAAGAACGACTTCATTTTTGCGGCCATCGGTGAAGAACTTGGACTCTTCGGTTCTACCGCAATTCTGATCGCCTTCCTTTTGCTGATCGGTGCTGGGCTGCGAACTGCAATGCGTACCTCTCGCCCATTTGAAAAACTCTTAGCGGTCGGGCTGACCACCATTCTTGGCATGCAAGCGTTCATCATTATTGGTGGCGTCATCCGCGTTGTTCCGCTCACCGGAATCACACTCCCCTTCGTGAGTTACGGCGGATCTAGTTTGGTCGCCAACTATGTCTTGTTGGCATTGCTCATTCGCGTCAGTGATAGTTCGGCTCGTCGCCTCGGGGAAATCGCGGACTCAGCAACATTCAGCGAACGTTTTGCCACACGACTTGCTCAACGGCGCGTCAGAAAACATCCAG
>JBIKYT010000110.1:0-4905 GCA_044355095.1 Ilumatobacteraceae bacterium | reverse complement strand
GTGACCACCGTATAAGCCACCCCATGGATACTCCCGTCCGGCACCGACGAATGTGTCAACGCCGTGGGGTTCAAGGGCGAAAAGTTGTTGCATAGTCACGTCTTCAGGTTATGACGCATTAGTGAACTATGACGCATTAATGGACTATGACGACTGGACATTTGCTGCGATGAGCTACACCGACCGCAGTGCTACCTAACAAAACAGCGGCAATCAGACTGTGACTTTTTGATCCGACAACCAAGATGTCTTGTGGAGTCGTGTATTCAACCAGTGCATCAGCAGCCGAACCCTCGATCACTTCAGCACTAATCGAAACTCGAGAGCCTTTCTCTTCAGACAAGTGCTTTTTGACGCGATTGACAAGTTTGCGAGCATCACGCAACATCGCAAGTCGCAGCTCGTCGATATCAGGGCCGGACATCACACCAAACTCTGGTGACATCGCTGAGTATGGATAATGCCAAGCGGAAATGAGTTCAAGATCACGATGCATGTCTTCTGCAAAGTGCAGAGCCCAATCGGCGGCATCCAGCGCGCCTTTTGAACCATCAATTCCTACAACAACTCGACCGGCAGATGTCCGCTTGGCAGTTTCAGGAACGAGAACCACTGGACACTCGGCACGATGCGCAACTGCGTAGCTCACCGAACCCATTAACAATGCATGACCTGATCCAACTCCTTTGGTGCCGATCACAATCATTGAGGCATCAACAGATGCCTTCAACAAGGCCATGACTGGTGACCCTTGATCGAGAAACATTTCAATTTCTAATTCAGGATGTGTCTTCAAGACTTTCGACTTCATTAAGTCAAGTGCAGTTCGATGATGCTCGTCCACCGCGCGAATTTCTTCTGATGACAACATTGGCCCGACATATCCTGCAGAAACCCCCATGCCGATCAACGCTGGCAATGCATAGCAAGTCAAAAGGCGCAAACTTCTTTTGGATTCAACCGCGATATCGACGGCCCACCACATTGCACTCTCAGAATTCTCAGACCCATCCAAGCCCACCAGGATTGGTCGCGAGTCATGGGGATTTGGCGAATGACGGATCATGCTCCAATTGTCATCATTCGAGGTCCGAAAACTTAGAGCACCTCGGCCGATTATTCAGGGACTTAAGCCACCAATCACAATCACAGTTGTCGCAAATTAAGTGCCGTATCCATAACCCAAATCAAGAGCAGTCAACATCGGCACAAAAGGAATACCGCGTTCAGCGGCCATCGCTCCGCAAGTACCGCCACGGTCGACGACGACGGTAATCAACACAGGAATTGCTCCGAATGCTGTCACCGCATCGACTGCTTCCATGATTGACGTACCGCGAGTCACAGTGTCTTCAGTAATGACAACTTTGTCGCCCGGCTGCAATGCACCAGCGATACGCCCAGTCACACCATGATCTTTTGCTTCTTTGCGAACGCTGAAACTTCGCAAATCGATTCCCCTTGTTGCAGCCACTGCGGCAATCCCATAGGCCACAGGGTCGGCACCCATCGTCAACCCACCGATCGCCACCGCATCTTTAGGAATGAGTTCTAATGCAACATCGGCCATTAACACGACTCCATCAGCCCGACACGCTGTTTGCTTTGTATCTAGAAACCATGAACTGCTCGCCCCAGACTTCAAAGTGAAGTTGCCGGTCTTTAACGAATGGCGAAGCACATGTTCGCGCAATGCGTGCCGAGCAGGATCAAGAGTTGGAAGTGCATTCGAATAATTACTCATCGGTAATTACAGTAGTGCGCGAATTCACGTTGTGTATCTCTTTGTGAGACCGCTGTGTATCAACAATAAATACACAGTTTTCTTAATGAGAAAGTGACAAATTCTTACGCAAGAAAACACCTCAATTCACACTTCGCAGTCATATATTAAGACTTATGGCAGCACCAAAGACACCGATGACAAAGTCCCATAAAGCTGCATTAGCGGTTGGACGCGCCGAGAGTCGCACTGTTCGTGATTATCTCGAAGCAGTTCGACGCAATAAGCCAAAGCGTGGCCGTAAGCGCACACCAGATTCAATCAAAAAGCGTCTTGCAGTTATTGAAAATCAATTTGACGATTCAGATGCAATTACTCAACTGAAGTTGTCTCAAGAACGACTCGACTTGGCAATGGAACTTGCGGAGATGACAACTGCTCAGCAGATCGGACCGCTTGAAAAAGCATTTGTTAAAGTTGCTCGTTCATACGGTGAACGCAACGGAATCACCTACACGGCTTGGCGTGAAATTGGCGTTGATCCTGCAGTGTTGAAAAAAGCCGGGATCACTCGCTGATCGTTAAACAGCAAGTGCATCAAGGGCAATGAAAACTTGCCCAATATGCACCAGAGATCTTTTGAGATCAAAAGCTTCGTCAAGAACTTTTCTTTCAACCCGCTCCAACCGTAAATCAGCTTCAAGAACTGAGCGAAAATCTTGTGAACGCTCCCATGATGTGGCTGCTGCTTCTTGAACAATGCGATAGGCCTCATCACGAGTCAGGCCCGATTGAACTAAAGCAAGAAGTACCGGCTGGCTAAACACCAAGCCGTGACTTGAGTACAAGTTCTGTTTCATTCGCTCAGGTGACACCTGCAGACCCTCAAGCAGACGGCGTAAGCGATGCATGACGTAATGCGCCATCAACGACGAATCCGGAAGAACAACACGTTCAACCGAACTATGAGAAATATCTCGTTCATGCCATAACGCCACATCTTGCATTGCGGCTTGAAGATTTCCCCGAAGTACTCGTGACAGGCCAGTAATCGTTTCCGCCGAAATTGGGTTGCGCTTATGTGGCATTGCCGACGAACCTTTTTGCCCTGCTTTGAAACCTTCTTCAACTTCACGAACTTCGGTTCGCTGCAAATGACGTAATTCAACAGCGATCATTTCGCAGGTATTACCAACAGCGGCGCACGCCCACATGTACTCGGCATGTCGATCACGAGAAATGACTTGAGTGGCCGGAACTGCCTTCAAGCCCAATGCGTGAGCAACATGCTGTTCAACTTTGGGATCAACATTTGAATACGTTCCAACTGCACCAGACAGTTTGCAGACAGCGATGTTCTCGCGAGCAGCAATTAAGCGGCTGCGATCACGATCAATCTGTAATGCCCACAACGCAACTTTTGCTCCAAAAGTTGTTGGCTCAGCGTGCACGCCATGAGTGCGCCCAATCATCACTGTGTCACGGTGGGCTTTGGCCAAACTTACGACAACACGCAACAGTTTGGATGAAGCATCTATCAACAAGTCAGCTGCATCACGCAGCATCCAGCACCAGGCAGTGTCGACAATGTCACTTGACGTAAGACCGTAGTGAACCCATGCACCCGCGGTTCCACCAATTCGCGACTGCAAAACATCAACAAAAGCAGCAACATCGTGATCGGTGATCTTTTCACGCTCATGCACATCGTCAATAAAGCGCGCGTCGACACCCGGAGAATTTGCTCGACAAGTCGCAGCATCAGTCGCTGGCACAATTCCTAAAGCACTATGTGCTTCGGTCGCCAACAATTCAATTTCAACCCACCGACCAAAACGAGATTCGTCAGAAAAGACCGATTCCATCTCAGGTAATGAATAGCGAGAAATCATGCTGAACCTCCAAATATTGACGCAGGTGTCCAGTCAAGAACATCATCACGTTCAGGACCGACACCAATGATGCGAATCGGAATGCCAGATTCGCGTTCAACTGCGGTGATGAATGCACGGGCCTCGGCAGGAAGGTCGTCAACTGAACGGCAATTGCGTAGTTCAGTTTTCCAACCCGGCAACGTAATGTAATCGGCTACAACTTGGCCCAGCACATCACTGCGGTCTGGATAACCGTGGACGACTTCGCCATTGATGCGATAGCCCGTACAAACTTTGACTTCATCAAATGTGTCAAGCACATCAAGTTTTGTGAGTGCCAATTCGGTGAGTGAATTAATTCGTCCAGCGTGACGCAACATCACACAGTCAACCCAACCCGTACGGCGGCGGCGGCCGGTTACTGTTCCGAACTCACGACCAATATCAACCAACTTCTCGCCAATCTCACCGAGCGTTTCAGTGGGGAAAGGACCTGAGCCAACGCGAGTTGTATAAGCCTTTGTAATTCCGATGATGCGATCAAGGAGTCGTGGTCCAATACCTGATCCAACGCTCGCTCCACCTGCGGTCGGATTTGACGACGTCACGAACGGGTATGTGCCATGGTCAAGATCGAGAAAGGTTGCCTGTGCACCTTCGAGCAAGATGTCTTGACCAGCATCGACAGCGTCGTGCAACAGTCCGACTGTGTCACCGATATAAGGCTGCAAGCGCTTCGCATACGCCACAAACTCGGTCACGATTCGCTCGACGTCAAGGGCATCGCCGCCGGCGTGGACAATGTTGATGTTTTCAGCGGTTGCTCTCTCACGTACCTGTTCAGCAAAAGACTCGAGATCTACGCATGCTCCAACTCTTATGCCGACTCGGCGAGCTTTGTCGGCGTATGCCGGTCCGATGCCCTTCAGAGTCGTTCCAATCTTGTTGTCTCCTAAGTTGCCCTCGGAGATTGCGTCCCAAGATTGGTGCCACGGGAAAATGAGTTGTGCCTGACTTGAGACAGTCAGTTTGGCGCATGAAATACTGCGCGATTCAAGACGATCGATTTCGGCGAAAAGAGTTGGCATGTCAACGACAACACCGTTGCCAATCACTGGAGTTACGTGGTCGTACAGAACTCCCGAAGGAATGAGTTGCAGCGCGTACTTCTCGGTACCGACGACCACCGTGTGACCGGCGTTGTGTCCACCCTGGTAACGAGCGACCACCGAATTCTCTCGGGCAAGAAGGTCGATGACCTTGGCTTTGCCTTCATCGCCCCATTGGGCTCCGACGACGACGGTGACT
>JBIKYT010000109.1:0-4986 GCA_044355095.1 Ilumatobacteraceae bacterium | reverse complement strand
ATGCCGTTTGGCGACAGGCTCACCCAAGATTTTGGATTCCAGAGGCGACGCGCCACTGGTGGATCAAATTTCTTCGTAGTACTCGCGGCCGAGATGGGTGATGACGTCTTCGCCCATCATCCAACGCAACGTGTTCTTCAACTTGGTGAGCTGAATGAACAAGTCATGCTCGGGGTAGAGGCCAGGTGCGACCTGCGGGCTCTTGTAATAGAAGCTCAACCACTCTTGGATGCCACCCATACCGGCGCGCTGTGCAAGGTCGCTCAACAAGATGAGGTCAAGTGCAAGCGGGGCAGCGAGGATCGAGTCACGACACAAGAAGTTGACCTTGATCTGCATGGGGTAACCCAACCAGCCAGTGATGTCAATGTTGTCCCAGCCCTCTTTGGCATCGCCACGAGGAGGGTAGTAATTGATGGAAACTTTGTGGAAGACATTGCCGTACAACTCGGGGTACTTCGCCGGCTGCAAAATGTCTTCGAGTACACCAAGTTTTGATTCTTCTTTGGTCTTGAAGTTTTCGGGTGCATCAAGCACTTCGCCGTCGCGGTTGCCAAGAATGTTGGTGCTGTACCAACCCGACAAGCCGAGCATGCGGGCCTTGAGCATTGGGGCCAGAACAGTCTTCATGAGTGTTTGACCGGTCTTGAAGTCTTTGCCAGAAATCGGAATGTTCTTTTCAGTTGCGAATTGGCGCAACACCGGTGCGTCTACAGCCAAGTTCGGTGCACCGTTGTTAAACGGAACTCCTTCAAGCAATGCCGCGTACGCATACAACTGACACGGTGAAACGGTTTCATCGTTGGCGTCAATGGCCTTCTCGAATGATTCGAGGTCCATGTGTGCTTTGCCTGGCTCGATGAAGATTTCGGTACTTGCGCACCAGATCATGACAACGCGCTCAACTTGCTTCTCTTCTTTGAAGCGATTGATGTCTTCACGGATAGCGTTGAGCATGCCGCGCTTGCTGCTGATGGGCTTGATGTGTTCGCCGTCAAGGTTGCGCGCATACTTGCGTTCGAAAGCAGCTTGCATGGGGCGAATCTCACGCAGTGCATCGCTAATGGCTTCGATGTGCTTGCCACTTTCAAGCACGCCAGCACGACTCGCTGAAACGTATGCATCGTCGGGGTAGACATCCCATGCGCCCCAGACGATGTCATTGAGTGTTGCTAACGGAACGAAGTCCTTGATGAGAGGTGAACGGTCTTCGGTGCGCTTTCCGAGACGAATAGTGCCCATCTGTGTGAGCGAACCGATTGGCGATCCGAGGCCACGCTTGGTGAGTTCGACGCCAGCAATAAGTGTTGAAGCCACTGCGCCAAGACCAACTGTGAGGACGCCGAGGCGACCGGTAGCCGGAGCAACAATGGGGGACGGGGGAGTAGACATTCCATCAGGCTAGGCGGTGAATACGTCCCCTAGCATGACTCCCATGAATGATCTCCTGAACTCGAGTGGGGACGAACGCACGCCAGGCGGGGCAATCCTGATGGACGGCAACCGGTTGCGGGACGAAATCGTGGCTGAATTGGCTCAAACAATCGCGGCTGCTGGGTCGCCGCCGGTGTGTCTAGCAACGGTTCTGGTCGGAGATGATGCGCCAAGTCAGCGATATGTGCGCAATAAGCATGTGCAAGCGGGTAAAGCAGGAATGCAGAGCCGCAACGAGATTTTGCCCGCTGATGCTGGGCAGGCCCAGGTGGAAGATGTCGTTGGTCGTTTGGCGCAAGATCCCAGTGTGCATGGCATTTTGGTACAGAGTCCTCTTCCGATTGGATACGACGAAGAACAGGTTTTGTCACTGATTCCGGCCGATAAAGATGTCGATGGTCTGACCTCTCAATCGATGGGTCGATTGGTTCGCGGATTGCCCGGACTCGTCGGGTGCACTCCGTTGGGCGTCATTCGTCTCTTAGAGCGATACGGCGTCGCCACAAGCGGCAAGCTTGCCGTAGTTATTGGTCGTTCTACATTGGTTGGACTGCCACTTTCGCTGTTGCTGGCTCGCAAAGGCATTGATGCGACAGTGACGATTGCCCATAGTCGAACCTCCGATCTCATTGATGTGTGTCGTAATGCCGACATCGTTGTTGGGGCAGTCGGACAGGCTCATCTGATAACTGCGGCTCACATCAAGCCAGGTGCAGCAGTCATTGATGTCGGGATCTCTCGCACCGAAGCCGGCATTGTTGGAGACGTAGATTTTGATGCAGTGCAAGCCGTGGCTGGGGCAATCACTCCGATGCCAGGCGGCACTGGACCGATGACGATCGCGTGCCTTCTCGAGAACACCCTGTCGGCTGCTCGGTTGCAGGGGGCGTTCCCCGATTAACGGCAATTATCCGTCGAAAATCGAGAAATTGGTGTCAAAGGTTGTCGTTATTGGGGCCTAGATGGCACACTTACGAGCAATGAACGCCAACTTGTCCCCTAAGACCTCGGTCCTAGCCGCCTCGTTCGCGCTCGTAGTAGTAATCATCTGACGCATTCGATCACTCGAATGCGTCGTACGGCCTCCCAGATGGGGGGCCATTTCGCTTTCGGGACTCGAACCTACAAGACACAGGAACCGACATGACTGAACAGATCACTGGCGCTCAGGCGTTAATTCGAGCTCTTGAGCTTGAAAACGTCGACACCATCTTTGGTTTGCCAGGCGGATGCATTCTGCCGGCTTACGATCCGCTGCTCGACAGCCACATCCGTCATATCCTCGTTCGTCACGAACAGGGTGCTGGCCATATGGCTGAAGGCTATGCCCATGTGACTGGTCGCCCTGGAGTTGCTCTGGTGACCTCAGGTCCCGCAGCAACCAACATGGTGACCCCACTATGTGACGCCTATATGGACTCAATTCCGATGATCTGTATTACGGGTCAAGTTCCAACTTCGGCCATCGGAACCGACGCTTTCCAAGAGTGCGACACCGTTGGCATTACTCGCAGCGTCACCAAGCACAACGAACTAGTGATGTCGGCCGACGAGATTCCTTTGATTGTTCGTCAGGCTTTCCATATCGCGACAACTGGTCGTCCTGGTCCGGTGTTGATTGACGTCCCGAAGGACTGTCTGCAAAACATGATGACATGGCATTGGCCAACTGACGAAGAAGTTCTGGAAAGTCTTCCGGGTTACAAGCCCAACACCAAGGGTCACTCGCGCATGATCAAAGAAGCAGCGCGCTTGATTCTAGATTCGAAGCAGCCAGTTCTTTATGTCGGCGGCGGAGTGTTGAAAGCGCGTGCAGCCGATGCGTTGCGCGAACTTGCTGAACTGATTGACACTCCTGTTGTGACAACGTTGATGGCTCGCGGTGCATTCCCCGATAGCCATCCATTGTGTCTCGGCATGCCTGGTATGCATGGCAACGCAACTGCAATTACTGCAATGCAAAAGAGCGACTTGTTGATCAACCTTGGTGCGCGTTTTGACGACCGCATCACCGGCAAGGTCAGCACCTTTGCTCCCGACGCCAAGATCATTCACGTCGACATCGACCCGGCCGAACAAGGCAAGGTTCGTCGTCCCGATGTTCCGATTGTTGGCGACTGTCGTCTTGTAATCGAAGAACTTGTCAAGACCATCAAAGAGATGCTCGCGAATGGTGAAGTCCAGGCAGACATTTCTGCATGGAAGAGTCGCGTCAGCGGATGGCAAGAACAGTTCCCGCTGTACTATTCGCCCAGTGATCCAGGCGAAGCGCTCAAACCGCAGTTTTGCTTGGAAAAACTGCATGAATTGGCTCCTGCCGGAACCATCTTGTGTTCTGGCGTTGGTCAGCACCAAATGTTCTCATCGCAGTTCTGGAAGTTTGAAGAGCCGTACACCTGGGTCAACTCTGGTGGTCTCGGAACAATGGGTTTCTCAATTCCGGCCGCAATCGGTGCCAAGGTCGCACGACCCGATCGCACGGTGTGGGCAGTTGACGGTGACGGTTGTTTTCAAATGACTGCACAAGAACTCGTGACTGCAAGCGTCGAACGAATTCCGATCAAGGTTGCGGTTATGAACAACTCGTATCTCGGCATGGTTCGTCAGTGGCAAGAAATGTTTTATGACGAGCGTTATAGCGAGGTGTACTTGTCGCCAGAACTTCCCGACTTCGTGAAGTGGGCAGAAGCGATGGGTTGCGTCGGTATTCGCGTTGAGAGTCCCGAAGAAGTTGAACCGGCGATTGCTTTAGCAAACAGCATCAACGATCGTTCAGTTGTTGTTGAGTTCCGCGTTGACGCCGGTGAAAAGGTTTTCCCGATGGTCCCCGCTGGCTTTGGCAACGACGATGTTCTCTTGCACCCGAATCAAAATGATCGAAGGGAGTTCTTGCGATGAGCATGACACCGAATTCAGCATCAATGCCGTCGCATCACATCTTGTCGGTGCTTGTGCAAAACCGAGCCGGAGTCTTGGCCCGTGTTTCTAGCCTGTTCGCTCGACGCGGCTACAACATCTTCAGTTTGGCCGTCGCTCCGACCGAAGATCCAGATTTTTCGCGGATCACGATCGTGGTTGACGTTGAGTCTGCCCCGCTCGAACAGATCGTGAAGCAGCTGTTCAAGCTCATCGACGTCGTCAAAATCAGCGAACTCGACCCCCGCCGCTCGGTGGAGCGTGAACTCATGATGGCCACCGTTCGGGTGGTCTCAGAGGACCGTGGGCAGGTCGTTGAACTGGCCAATATCTTCGAAGGCAAAATTTTGGCTGTAGGAACTGAGGCCATAACGGTGTCTTTGGAGGGAAGTCCCGACAAACTTGATGACTTCGAGGAACTTCTTCGTGGTTACGGGATTGTTGAACTTCAACGGACCGGCCGTGTGGCGCTTCCGAAACTCGACAAAGAGGCGCGAACGCGTTCTCACAAAAATGGAAAGGCAAGTTGACCAATGGCAGCAAAGTTGTATTACGACGGTGACTGTGACGTTTCGATTATCAAGAACCGCAAGGTTGCGATCATCGGTTACGGATCACAGGGACACGCTCACGCTC
>JBIKYT010000108.1:0-5044 GCA_044355095.1 Ilumatobacteraceae bacterium | reverse complement strand
CCACTGCTGCTTCGGGAATCATCGGCAAGTAGATATTGACGCGATCGCCCTTGACAACACCCAAAGACTTCAGAACGTTGGAGAACTTCTCAACTTCAACGAGCAATTCGGAATACGTAATGGTGCGAGTGTCACCAGGTTCGCCTTCCCAGTGAATCGCCACCTTGTCACCGTTGCCAGCAAGTACATGGCGGTCGAGACAGTTGTAAGAGACGTTTAACTTGCCACCCACAAACCACTTGGCATACGGAACGTTCCACTCGCAAATGGTGTGCCAGTCTTGATCCCAATCAATCAGGTCAGCTGCTTGTTGAGCCCAGAATCCTTCATCGTCGGCCGCGGCTTGGTCGTAGAGATGTGTTCCAACTGCTAACGAATTCTTCTTGAATGCAGCCGAGGGCGGAAACTTGCGATTCTCCAACAAAAGATCGTCGATATTGGTCTGCTGATCGTCGGCTGACATATTTCCCCCACACAAAAGTCGAGATGTTCAATTCATTTCTCGGTGCTAACTCTAGGCGACTAGACATAAGGGGTCATGTCTGTTGCCCCTGCTCGCCCCCAAGAATCGGACCTTCGATTTGGGCCAGCCGAATGGGCACTTTCGGGTGTCATTTCTTTGGTGTGGGGCAGTTCGTTTCTGTTCATCGCAATCGCCATCGATCATGTGGCCACCCCGGTTGTGCCGATGGCGCGAACCTTCTTTGGTGCCTTGGCATTGGCCTGCATTCCTTCGGCGCGGCGAATGGTCGAACGATCAGATATCCCCCGTTTGATCGTGCTCTCGTTCGTATGGATGGGCCTGCCTTTCTTGCTCTACCCCATGGCCGAAGAAACGACATCGACTGCGATTACCGGAATGCTCAATGGTGGACTACCCGTCGTAACGGTTGTCGTCGGTGCTATTTGGTTTCGTCGCAGGCCCAGTGTTTTTCGTATGGTTTCAGTGCTCATCGGCTTTGCGGGTATCGCGCTGATCTCGTTCTCGTCAGTGAGTGGAGATGAAGAAGGAGCTTCGGCTGACATTCGCGGAATCGTTCTCTTGCTCATTGCTTTGCTGTGCTACGGAATCGCCGTCAACATTGCTGCGCCGTTGCAACGTAAGTACGGATCATTGCGTCTGATGTTGTGGGTTGAATCGTTTGCGTTCTTATGGTCGCTACCACTTGGCGTTCCAGCATTGTTCGACAGCCAGTTTGCGTGGTCGGCACTTTTTGCGTTGCTTGCGCTGGGCGCAGTCGGTACCGGACTTGCTTTTGCGGTCTACGGAGTTTTGCTCGGACGATCAGGAACCGTGCGCGGCATGATCGGAACTTTCTTTACGCCCATCGTTGGAGTTGTACTCGGAGTGCTCTTTCGCGATGAACATATTCGTTGGCCAGCAATCGTTGGCATGTTGATCGTTGTTGCCGGCGCCATCATGACCAGCCGCCCCGACCATAACTAGTTGTGCTTCTGGTGCAGAATTGTTGCGTATTTCGCAACAATTCTGCACCAGAAGCACGGGGGAATGTGATGTATCTAGGCGTCGCGGCGTTTGAAGACAGTGTGAGCGAACAGGCTCAAGGCCAAGACCCACAGTCCGAAATATCCGACTGATCCCCAGCGACCAAAGTCCATATCTGAATCTTCAAGGAGTAACGCGTTCAAACCCGTTTGGAACGGCATCCATTTAAAAATCTCGTCACTAATTGCAATCGACAACAGACCACCAATTAATGATTCAAGAAGTAAAGGCCATAACACCAAAATCGTTACCGCACTTGGTGGATTACGGGTCAGTGTTCCGATTGCCATGCCAAGCAGTGATACCACGACACTCAGCGCAATCATTCCGAGATATGCCTGACCCATATCGCTATTGGACAACTTGCCCACAGCCCCACGTGAATCCAAAATTGCTTCACCGGCTGTGTTACCCACGAGAACAATGACTGCAGTGAGACCAGCAGACAAGATTGAGAGCACAATCGCTTTCGCTACAAAGACTCGAGTACGCCGAGGGTTCGCAGCCAATGTGAGTCGAATTGTCCCTTGCGAGTATTCCTGAGTAATAGCTAGTACTCCGATAATTCCGAAGAGCAAAACACTCAACGAACCACTGCCCGACAGGACAGCCGAAACTGTTCGATCATCAACCGAGTCAATACCGATGAAGGCCGTTGTCAACAATGTGATTGCCAAAGGCAGTACAACCGCAAAACAAGTCATCGTGATATTCGAACGAACAGTGCGCAACTTGAGCCACTCGCTACGGATCAGAGCAATCATGATGCAACTCCCTTCGATTGAGTTTCGGTGTTTCCGTGATATTGCACCGCATCGGCCGTTACTTCTAAGAATGCATCTTCAAGCGAGCCAGTTTGCGTTGACAACTCGTGTAGCACCACGTTGTTCTTTGCTGCCAGTTCACCAATTGTTGCTGCTGCGACGCCATGGAACTCAGCGACATCCTGACCAAGTGAAACGTGCATACCTTGGCTCTGCGCCACTGACACCAACGAATCAAGTTGCGGGCTCTTCACAACGACCCACTTTTTGGCGTATTGATCAATGAAGTCGGGAACTGTGCATTCGGTGATCAAACGACCTTTACCGATCACAATCAGATCATCAGCCATGAGTGCCATCTCAGAGAGCAAGTGACTGCTCACCAACACCGAACGACCCTGCGAGGCCAAGTGCTTGAGCATCTCGCGAATCCAACGAATTCCTTCAGGATCAAGTCCATTCGCTGGTTCGTCCAAGATCACAACTTTCGGATCACCCAACATGACTGATGCAATACCGAGTCGCTGCTTCATACCCAACGAAAACTGTCCGACTCGTTTTTTCGCCACGTCGGTCAAACCCACGAGTTCAAGAACTTCGTCAACGCGCTTCGGTGACATGCCATTACTCATCGCCAACCAACGCAAATGGTTTCGTGCGGTACGACCACTATGTGCGTTACCAGCGTCAAGCAACGCGCCTACTTCATGTAGCGGTTTCTTGAGTTCTCGATACGACTTTCCGTCAAAGAGCGCAGTCCCCGATTGCACACGGTCAAGCCCGATCATGCAACGCATCGAGGTGCTCTTGCCCGAGCCGTTTGGCCCGAGGAATCCGGTAACTCGACCTGGAGTCACGGTGAACGACAATGAATCAACAGCAGTTGTTGACCCGTACTTCTTGGTTAAACCCTCAACAGTGATCACCGCTGTAACTTAGTCCACTCCATCACAGTAAATCCGCCAACCCCGTTCGGATCCAAAAGTGCTTCGGCTTCGCTAATTCGACTACGCATTTTCATCGCCCGCAAACCAGGTAGTGCCGATTCTTCATTCCAAATTCGCTTTCCCTCTTCGACCAATTCATCAATTCCCCACAACTGCAAAAATTGTGATTGAGAGCGCACCGAATCTGGTTGCCCGCACGTCGCAATGATTTGATCAATACACACATCGGTCGTGACGTCTTGAGCAGCAACATTGCGCAGGTAGTGCGCCCCTTTTTCGTGGCCGGCGTAGGTCCGCAGCCAATCGCGCCAGGGGCGTTGTGCAAGTTCGGCCGTCAATGGAACTGCGTAATCAATCACAACAAGGCGCCCATTCAAACGACTCAAGATGTCGCTCACCCAATCACCTGCTGCTTGTTGCCACGGAATGCGCGCCCCGTGAATTGGTTTCGCAGGAAGTGCAAAAGCCGGTTCATCACTGAGTGGATACAACACCTCGCTGAACGCACCTGCTCGATGCGTCACCCATGCTTCACGCCAAATGCCGTCACACACCAGTAATCGAAATGGAAAGTTGTCGAGCAATTCATTGGCAAGCACAACACCGCGCAACTCTCCATCAGGCAATGACTTCATCGACGTCACACCCGCGGGATGTGTGGCCCACTGTGCCTCGCCGATTTCTACACACACGTACCGCGAAAGTTCTCCCGCGAGACACTCGGGTTGCGCCGCAATCACAGCTCGCGCTAAACCACCCGGTCCGGCACCGACGTCATAAATGTGAAAGTCATCGGGACTGCCCATGTCGCGCCACCACGCATCAAGTGCACGGGCAATCACTGTTCCGAATAACGGACCAATTTCGGGAGACGTGATGAAGTCACCACGACGACCAGCCCGACCAACTCCTGAGGTGTAGAAACCGTGAACGCCATACAGCGCCTCGTTCATGAACTGATCGAAACGAACCTGTTCATTGTCAGCCGCATCAATGACGCGGCCGATATGTTCACCGGCCGAAGGCACCGGTGAGATCGGCAAGATCGCCGAAACGCAACACCACACCTGGCAACACACCAAACACGATGGTTCCTGCAGTCGTGATGACCATGGCGGCAATCAACGAACTTGGTGTCTTCACTGCTGAGGCCTCGCCATTCGGTGCAGGCTTCATCCAGATTTCACGCATGATGCTGCCGTAGTAACCAAACGCGATCACTGAGTTGATGGCGCCAATCACTGCGATGGTATAACCCCAACCGCCGCCAGCCTCAAGAACTGCACGGAAAGCAGTGAACTTGGCGATCCATCCACCAAGCGGTGGGATACCTGCCAACGATGCCAAGAAGATTGTCATCAACACGCCAAGACCTGGTGCGTACGAGAACAAGCCACCAAAGCTGCTGATCTCACCGCTACGAGTTGTGCGTGATGCGGCAATGACAACGGCGAACATTCCGAGGTTCATGGCTGCGTACACAATGAGGTACACAACCACTGACTGCAGAGCAGGCCCAGCAGCGTCGCCTGTTCCGGCAACTGCGAGCGGCATCAAAATGAAACCACCCTGGCTGATACTCGAGTAGGCCAACATGCGAACGATGTTCGTCTGACGCAATGCGACCAGGTTGCCTAAGGTCATGGTCAATGCAGCAAGCACCCAGATGAATGGTTGCCACACATCTTTTGCCTGCGGGAAGCCGACATAGATGAGTGTTACGAGCGCAACAAAACCAGCGGCCTTGCTTGCGACCGACAAGAACGCAGTCACCGGTGTTGGTGCACCTTCATACGTATCGGGGGCCCAGGTATGAAATGGGACTG
>JBIKYT010000011.1:0-48099 GCA_044355095.1 Ilumatobacteraceae bacterium | reverse complement strand
GAATCAGGTCAACTGAAACCGATTATTGATAGTCGGTACCCGTTTGAGCAAATCGCCGACGCGCATATTGCGATGGGTGCCAACACCAACACTGGCAAAATCCTGATTGATATTTCTTCCGCTGGTGGCTGACAAAACACAAGATTCGGCGTCGCTCGCGCATCATCGCGGGCTCGATGGTTTACGTGGTGTCGCGGTCATCTTGGTCATCATTTTTCACTCGGGACTTAATTGGTTGCCCGGTGGTTTTTTGGGAGTGTCCGTATTCTTCACGCTTTCGGGATTCCTGATTACATCGCTGCTGATCAATGAATGCGAAAATACTGGACGAATTGATCTCAAGGCGTTTTGGGGTCGCCGTTTACGGCGTTTGGCTCCAGCGTCGTTAGTTGTCATCGCTGCCGTTATCGGTTTGGCGAGTTGGTTAAGTACGAGCATTGAGGCTCATCGCATTAAAGGTGACGCAATCTCGGCTGTTTTGTATTTCAGTAACTGGCGATTAATTTATTCGGGACATTCATATGGCGAACTTTTCGCTTCGCCGAGCCCCTTGCAACATTTGTGGTCTTTGTCAATCGAAGAACAGTTGTATGTCATCGTCCCTGTTGTGGTGGCTGGCTTATTTTCTTTGGGTTTGCGGCGACGGGCTATTGGCTATGTATTTCTACTTGCTGTCGCTGGTTCAACGATCGCGACCATGTTTACGAATAGTCACGAACTGATTTACTACGGGACACACACTCGAGCTGCTGAACTTTTGCTTGGCGCAGCGTTGGCTTGTTTGTTTGGTCAGAAGATTGAACGACTGGCTCGCCAAAAGGCAAAGCCTTGGTCAACTATGTACGTTCTGCCTTTGATCGGATTAGTTGCGCTGGCGCGATTTTCTTCAGTTGATTCGCCGTGGGTGTACTCGGGTGCTTTGACTTTGTTCGCTGGCTTATCGGTGGTGTGTTTGCTGGCCTCGATACAAGCAGGGCCAGTGAGATCGTTTTTGTCGTGGTCTCCGTTGGTGCGTGTGGGTGAGGTGAGTTACGGCTTGTATCTCATTCATTGGCCCGTCATTGTGTGGCTGAATTCTGATCGTGTTGAACTGAATGCGACTGCACTTTTCGGTGTCCAGGTTGCTGTCACAGTGATTTTGACATTGGTGAGTTATTGGCTGATTGAACAACCAATTCGTCAACGGAAAATTCTGCGTTCTTTTCCGTTGGCCAGCGGGTCATTCGGGGTGGCAGTTGTCGGAGTGGTAGTTCTGGCCAGTGCAGTGCTTGCTTCGGCCGAATCACAAGTTGACACATCTCCCAAAGTATTGGTGACGCTCGCTCCGACGACTACCCCTGTCATTCCTTCTTCAACAATTGCTGATGAGTCCGACGTTCCTACTCGAGTTGTTCGTACAGGACCACTTTCTGTTCTGGTAATCGGAGATTCGACGGCTGAAAACATCGCCACTGCTTTAGCGAATGCCGCTGATGGAAATTTCGCTTTGATATCTGGTGGCGTTTTGGGTTGTCCATTGCTGAAAGTCGCGTATGTTCGCGACCGAGAAGATTCACAACAAGACGTGTCGTACTGCCCAGATAATGAGCAGTTAGTGCAAGATCATGTTTCTGATGTTGACGCCATTGTGATCGTGGCGGGTGTCGCCAACCAATGGGCTTACAAATATGCCGGTTCTGAATTATGGATTGAACCTGAGTCTGATCAATATGCGGCCGACCTCAATGCGTTTCTTGAAAACATGGAAGAGATTGTGGCCCCTCAGGGTTTGCCGATTTTGGTTTTTGAATCTCCACCAGTTCGAGATAACCCCAAAATACTTGGTGATGATATTGCGGCACTCTTGCGCTGGGCTGAAGTGATTCAACAGTGGGATGCAGATTGGCATTCCGTAAAGATGATCCCCTATGCCGATGCGTTGAGTGACCCAAACTCTGATGAAGGAAAAGTTGAGCGACCAGACGGCGTTCATCTTGCGGAGGACTTCGGCGAAGAACTTGCGCGGGTGATTTTGATTCCGAGATTGCGCGATAAATACTTTGATGCCTTAGATGAGATGAATCAAACACGGTGTCGATCAGTGGTTGATATGACTCTTGATTTAGATCTGTGCCGAGTGAGCCAGTAGCAACTAAGAATTAGGCGACTTCTACTTTGCGGGTGTGCCAGCCCGTTGCGCCGTCGGGGGCGACGCTCGTGACAACATCGGTTTGTGTGTATCCACTCTTGTCCGTTGCTCGAACCTGAATGGTGTGTTTGCCACTCGTTGCCATCCAGTCGTAAGTCCAGAGCCGCCACGCATCATCGGTGAGGTCATCTGATAATTCGGTGGTGTTCCACTCGCCGTCATCAATGCGTACCTCCACTTTTTCGATGCCGGTATGTTGCGCCCAAGCAACCCCAGCGATCTTGTTGGGGCCTGCTTGCAGTTCTTGTTTCTTGCGGGGTACGTCAATGCGTGACTGGGTCTTAATGGGAGCATCGCGAGCCCAACCCAACGGGATCCAATAGCCCATCGCATCAGACCATTTATTGATGACGATTTCTTTCAGCCATTTCGTCGCCGAAACATAGCCATAAATTCCTGGCACAATCAGGCGGGCCGGAAAGCCATGTTCAAGGGGCAGTGGTTCGCCATTCATGCCGATTGCCAACATCGCGTCTCGTCCGTCAAGTGCCACCTCGAGGGGGAACCCGCACGTCCAGCCATCAATGCTGCGGCTAAAAACTTGTTCGGCGTCTCTGTTGACACCAGTTCGCTCAAGAAGGTCTTTGAGAAGCACTCCTTGCCACACTGCATTGCCGATGTACGGCCCACCAATTTCGTTAGAGACACAGCAAATGGTGATCGTGCGTTCAATCTGTGGCATGTCAAGAATGTCATGATACGACAACACAATTTCGTTGTCGACCATGCCATGAATGCGGAGCTGCCAGGTATCAAGATCGACATTTGGAAAAGATAACGCAGTGTCGATGCGGTAGAAGTCGTCGTTAGGTGTGATGTATGAAAGTTCGCCGGGGGCCGATGCATTGTCATAGTTATTTGAGGATTCAACGGTGCCGGGCAGCGAGTCGGGAATTTGTGACTCGATGCGGTCGATACGTTGTTGCTCTCCATTTTGGGCCAAGGCCCCTAGAACAACTGCGCCAACACTTGCTGTGGAGGCCGAGCGAATAAAGCGTCGACGATCCCAGCCGAGCGGAACTTGTGATTCGCGGGGAAAATGTTTGAGTAGCCACTGATTGTTGATCTGTCGTAACAAGATCAGGGCGATGGTGATACCAACGATCGAGCCAACACCCGGAGCGGTGATGGACACCCAAGTTGAGCCGGCTCGTTCAGAGGCACTTAATGCTCCTAAGAAACTGAAGATCACAATTGCGGCAACAAGAGGTGAAGGCGTTTTGTTACTCAATGAACCACTGATCAGTGAGACAAGGATGAGCACGATCACAATTCCGACTCGAAGCGCAGTCTTGTCGTTGGTTCCGAACCAGTCGATTGCTAATTCTTTGAGCCAACGGGGAGTTCGGTCAATAAATGAACTGCCGACAGCATCAATTGGTGAGGCAACGCTTCCAAGTGCCGCGACCATCATTCCGGTGGTGACGGCGAGAGCGCCAGAAATCAGTCCGACAAGACTGGAGATTTTTCGGCTTGGTGTGAGATTTAAAGTAGTGACGACCTGGGGCGCGCTCGGATCAATTTCGCGATCTGTTGAATCGGGAGAAATGCGGTCGCTCATACTGTCACAGTATGTAACCACCAAGCCCAAACATGTCGGATCGAGGCAGTCTTATTATTGCGACTGAGGTTTCGTTCAGCGGGCGGTGATTGGCGAATAATCGCGTGCTTCGACACCGGTGTACCACTGGCGGGGGCGGCTGATCTTTTGGTCCTTGTCGGCAAGAAGTTCTTGCCAGTGGGCCAGCCAGCCGACGGTTCGCGGAATGGCAAACAAGACCGTGAACATTGAAACGGGGAAACCCATGGCCTGGTAGATCAGGCCTGAGTAGAAGTCAACGTTCGGATACAGCTTGCGATCGGCGAAATACGGATCGCTGAGCGCGGTTTCCTCGAGTTTGAGAGCAATGTCAAGAAGCGGGTTCTTGCCAGTGACTTCAAAGACGTCATAGGCGGTCTTTTTGATGATGGTCGCTCGCGGGTCGTAGTTCTTGTAGACGCGATGGCCAAATCCCATCAAGCGACTGCCCTTGCCGCTCTTGACCTCGTCGATGAAGGCAGGAACGTTTTCAATGGATCCAATGTCTTCAAGCATGCGGACCACTGCCTCGTTGGCTCCACCATGAAGCGGACCATACAGGGCTGACGCGGCGGCAGCAGCAGAGGTGTACGGATCGGCGTGGCTTGAACCAACTACGCGCATTGCTGTGGTGCCACAGTTCTGCTCATGGTCGGCGTGCAGAATGAACAGCACGTCCATGGCGCGCTCGAGGCGCGGATCGATGTGGTAGTCGCCGACCTTCCACATCATGTTGAGGAAGTTGCCAGAGAATGACAGATCGTTATCGGGGTAGACGAAGGGGAGACCAGCCGAGAATCGGTAGGCCATGGCTGCGAGTGTCGGGGTTTTGGCGACCATCCGCATGATCTGCTTGTCACGGCTGGATTTGTCTTCGATTTCTTTGGCGTCGTTGTAGAACGTGCCAAGTGCGGCTAACGAACTGACAAACATTCCCATGGGGTGAGCGTCGTAATGGAAGCCATCAACGAAACGCTTGCGCATATTTTCGTGAATGTACGTGTGGTGGGTCACTTCGCCCGTCCACTTGGCAAGTTCTTCCGTGGTGGGAAGTTCGCCATTCAAAAGAAGGTACGCAACTTCGAGATAGGTGCTCTTTTCAGCGAGTTGCTCAATCGGGTAGCCGCGGTAGCGCAGGATTCCGTTTTCACCATCGAGATAGGTGATGGCACTTTTACAGGCCGCAGTCTGCATGTAGGCCGGATCGTAGATGTACAGCGACGGATCTAGTTCGCGTACTGCTGAAGCGGGGAAAACCCCGTCGGTGATCGGGACAGTGATTTGCTTGCCCGTGCGGTCGTCAATAATCGTGATGGTCTCGGACACCGAGATCGTCCCCTTGTATGTAGGACCCGTTGTTCGGGTCGGTCGTCGTTTGGAGGCTTGCTCCTCCGCTATGCAGGATAATCAGTGTTGGGGGTAAACCCCGTACTCACAGCGCCAACTCTGGGAATATTCGCAAAGGGAGGATATGCAGCGTGAGTATTCGTCTCGCAGAGAGATCGGAGTTGTTTTAGAGGGGAGTGTTGTCGTGCTTTTTGCCGCGCAAGACTTCACGCTTGTCAACGAGGGCATCAAGGGCCGCACAAATGGCTGATCGAGTGTCGGCTGGCTCAATCACGCCATCGACGTAACCGCGTTCGGCAGCCACGTAGGGGTTCAGAAGTCGTTCGGTGTAGTCAGCCTCGAAAGCCGCTTTTTCTTCAGGAGTCGCGCGGCGTTGCAAAATTGCCGCGGCTTGTCCGGCACCCATGACTGCCAACTCTGCCCAAGGCCATGCCAAACAGAGGTCGTTGCCCATCTTCTTGGAGTCCATCACGATGTATGCGCCACCGTAACTTTTGCGCAGGATGATGCAAATACGCGGAACAGTGGCGCGCCCGTATGCAAACACCAACTGCGCTCCGTGACGAATCATGCCGCGCCATTCAAGATCTTTGCCCGGATAAAAACCAGGTGTGTCGACAAGGGTGATGATCGCAATGTTGAACGCATCACAAAATGCCACAAATCGGGCACCTTTTTGTGAGGCTGGAATATCGAGTGTTCCGGCCAGAGCTACTGGCTGATTGGCAACAATGCCGACCGGTCGACCGCCAAATGTGGCAAAGCCAGTGACGAGGTTGGCCGCCCATCGCGGTTTGAGTTCTAAAAATTCACCATCATCAGCAAGCGCACGAATCACAGTGCGCACGTCATAACTTCCAGTAGAAGTTGCTGGAATGGCATCGCCGGCTTCGGGAGTTAAACGATTGTTGTCATCGTCGGTCTCCCAAAGTGGGGGCTCTTCATCAAGATGATTCGGAAAGTACGCAATCATGTTTTCGGCGAATGCGATAGCAGCATCGCGATCAGTCACGACGGCAGTGGCGGCACCAGTGAACTTTTCGTGCGCCGATGCACCGCCGAGTTCGGCATTGTCAATTGGTACGCCCGTGAATTCGGTGACCATTGAAGGACCAGAGACAAACGCGTAAGCCTGTTCGGTCATGATGACATGGTCGGCGATTCCGAGCAACAGGGCGGGGCCAGAAACTGCGGGTCCATCGACGATGATGATGGTCGGCACGATCCCTGAGCAGTCGGTGAGTGCTTTCGCGGCAAGTCCCCAACTATGTAAAGCAGAGAAACCTTCGCGAAGGTCTGCTCCTGATGACGCCATCACGGCAATCAGCGGTAGACGAGCATCAACTGCGGCGTGAGCAGCGGTAGCGATCATGAGCGATGCGTCAGATGACAATGCGCCGCGATGATCATCGGCGGTGACCTCAAGCCATACAACTTGTCGACCGTTGAGATTTCGAATATCGGCTTGGGCTACGCCAGGCACCTTCGATCTCAACGCCACTGGATTCACAACTTGTACAGTACGCCCTATGGGGCCTTGAGCGGGAATGCGTCGGCGCCCACATGAAGTCCGGGTTGTCGACCGCCGCGTTGGTTGATGAGTTCGCGAGCAATGTTGAGTGCTTCACGCGTTGGTGGACCGGGGCGTGGGCGTTTACGTTGCACCCAACCGACTACGCGACGCGGCAGTCCGGGTACGGTGATGCGCGAAAAATCGCCGGTTAACCAGTTAGGAATGGCCGTGGCAGGAACGATTGCAGCCCCAAAGCCCTCAAAGGCCAGCGAAGTCATGAGTCGCACGCCGTCGATCTCGGCTTTAACGGTCAACGAAACGCCGTGGGTGTCAGCGGCTCGGCTGATGATGCGACGCAACGTGGCCGAACGAGGAGGCAGCAGTAACGGATGATCGCCTAGGGCTGACATCGGCAAACTTGGCAGTCCGTGCCAAGGGTGTTTGCTGTGAACGAGCAACACGAGATCCTCGGCAAACAGTGGTTCAACAAACAGTTCAGTGTTCTCAACAGGTAAGTGGACAATCGCGGCGTCAATTTGCCCAGCCAATAAGCGGGGGATGAGGCTCGATGTGCCACCCTCAGAGATAGTTGGGCGTACCCCAGGATGAGCCTGCTGTAACCGAGTTAAGAACTGTGGCATCAACCAACGACCGGTGGTGCCGATGACGCCCAGGCGGGTGTCACCCGTGACGACATCATCAAGAGCGGCAATATCGGCCGAAATATCGTCGAATTCACGCAAAATACGGCGACCCCTCTCAACAACAAGGTTGCCCTCGTCAGTGATGTGGCCTGTTGCACGATCGATCACGATGATGCCCAATTCTTTTTCAAGGCGGGCGATATGGGCCGAAACATTGGATTGCACGGTGAAAAGGGCTTTGGCAGCCGCCGAAAATGATCCATGATCGGCGATTGCGACAAGAGTTGAGATCTGGCGGAGGTCCATCTCAAAAAATGATAGTAGATATCTCCGCTATCTACTTGAGTTGTAGGTGCTGATAGGGCATACTTTATTTCGTAATCGCTGAGCGTTTCCCCCAAACGCTCACGAAAGATCCTCTAGCGAATCCCCCCATTCGCAGGGAATCAGGTTGAGAAGCCTCGCATCCCCCATGCGAGGCTTTTCCCGTTCTCGGGATATGTTCGCTCGCTCTGTTCAGGCAGTTACCGTACGAGTCATGACGAAGATCAACAAGGGCGCGGCATTTTTTGATCTGGACCGCACGCTGTTGACTGGTGCTTCGGGCGCAGTCTTCTCACGTGCGATGCGTGATGCTGGCTTAGTGAAGCGAACGGTTCCTGGCGAATCGGCGTTGTACGAACTTTTCAATCGGATTGGTGAGACGTTGCCATCAATGGCTTTAGCGCGACAAGCCGCGACGTTGGCGAAAGGCCAAAAGCAAACCGATATTCAGCGAGTCGCCGCAATCGCGGCGAAACAATTATTCGAATTGGTTCCGCCGTATGCACTCGCGGTGATTGCTCAACATCGAGCAGAAGGACGCAAGTTAGTGATGGCGACAACCACGCCATATGACTTAGTAAAACCATTGGCAGATTTGTTGAAGTTTGATGATGTCGTTGCAACGCGTTATGGATTGAACGCAGACAAAACTTATAACGGTCGCATCGATGGCCCGTTTGTGTGGAACACCGGAAAGCTAGCGGCCGTTCGCACATGGTCTGAAGCACAAGGCATTGAGTTATCCGATTGTTACGCCTATTCCGACAGCGTTTTTGATACTCCATTGCTTGCCGCTGTTGGAAATCCTGTCGCGGTTAATCCTGATCCGCGCATGATCTTGATGGCCGCGGCGCGACGCTGGCCGGTCATGCACTTTGATGTTCCTTTAGGTGTAGCGAAGATTCCGGTGATCAATCTTGAACTGCAACGTTTGCTGTTGCAGTTGGCGCGACCCGCTTTTATTCCGTTTGCTCAATTTGATATTGACGGAACTGAGAACATCCCCTCTGAGGGAGGAGCAATTCTGTGTGGCAACCACCGCTCGTATTTTGATGTGATGGCGATTGCAGTCGCAGTTGCAAAGACTGGTCGACCCGTGCGCTTCTTAGGAAAGAAAGAAGTTTTTGATGCGCCACTCATTGGCCAACTAGCAACAGCGTTGGGTGGAATTCGCGTTGATCGTGGAACGGGAAGCGATGAGCCATTGTTGGCGGCTTCGCAAGCACTCGCTGCGGGCGAACTTGTGGCCATCATGCCGGAGGGAACAATTCCTCGCGGGCCAGCATTTTTTGATCCAGTGCTGAAGGGACGTTGGGGAGCAGCACGTTTAGCCAAAGAAGCCAAAGTGCCAATCATTCCGCTTGGTTTATGGGGAACCGAAAATGTGTGGCCTCGTTCGTCGCGTTTGCCGAACCTATTGAATGTGACAAGTCCGCCTCAGATCACGATTCGTGTAGGCGAGGCGTTGACAATGACAGCTAAGTCGCCAGGTCCCAACACCAAGCGCTTAATGACTGCAATCAGCGCGTTGTTGCCCGAAGAGAGTCGGTTGAAGCGAGCACCTACTGACGAGGAACTACGTCGTTCGTATCCGTCGAGTTACAAAGGTGAACCTGCGAACGAATCAAAGCGTCGTCCCGGCACCGACTAGCCGGCACCATTTAGATCGTGAACGGTTTAGATCGTGAACGGTGTGCCGTTGAACGTGTCGATGGTCGTGAACTTGTCAACAGCGTGACGTTTGAGTTTGGTTGTTTGTTTGATCGGATAGCCAAGAAAGATGGTCGCAGCGAGTGCCCAGTTTTGCGGTAGTTCGAGTAGTGGCCCAGTAGTTGGCTCAACGCGTGAAGCAAAAGTTGTGATGACGCCGCCTAGACCGCGAGAACGAGCAGCAAGAACTACGCTCCAACAAAATGGATAGATCGATGCGCCACCAGTGATGGTTGCGCGGTCGAGATCTTTGTCCATCATTGCTATTGAGCCGAGATCGGCGGCAACTGCTAAGACAACTGGAATGTTTCCGATGTTGTCTAAGAGGTCGTTGGGAACATTTCCCGGTGTCACCGATGCAAGTTGATAAGCCGATGCATCGACAACAGTGAACGGAGTTTTCCCGGTCGCAGAAATCGCAACGTATTCATCCCAAACTGGTTTCATAGAGTCGCCAAGGTGGTGGCGCAACGTTGGATCTTTGACGACAACTACTCGCCACGGCTGGCGATTGCCGCCACTCGGTGCAAATCTCGCATCGTCAAGAATGTCATGTACGACTTGATCGTCAACAACTTGGTCGGTGAAACCACGAACGGCACCCGTGGTTCGGATGCCGTCGCGAAGTTCCATATCAATGATCTCAGGTCAAGTAGCGACGGCTCAGTTGGCGCTGGCGACTTTGGCCCGCACGATGTTGAGTGCTGAACCTGCCTTGAACCATTCGACTTGTTCGGGGCTGAAAGTCTGGACACCTTCGAAGTCGATGATGGTGCCATCGGGCTTGACGATCTGACACTTCACATTTTGACCAGGGACCGGTGGAAGGTTGAGCACGTTGATGCGATCATCTTCACCGATGAGGTCGTAGGTGTTGGGGTCGGCAAATGTCAACGGAACCAAGCCCTGCTTCTTGAGGTTGGTCTCGTGGATGCGAGCGAATGAACGAGCGAAAATCACCACGCCACCACGGAAGCGAGGTTCCATTGCAGCGTGTTCGCGTGATGACCCTTCGCCATAGTTGCGGTCGCCAATTGCACACCAGCGAATACCAGCATTGCTGTAGTTCTTGGCGATATCGGGGTAGAGGCGGGTGGCGCCGTCGGTGATGTCTTTGCCTTCACCAACTGCATCGTCGTATGCATTGACTGCACCGATGAACAAGTTGCCCGAAATGTTTTCGAGGTGACCGCGATAGGTGAGCCATTTTCCAGCAGCCGAAATATGGTCGGTGGTGCACTTGCCTTTGGCCTTCATGAGCACGGGCAGACCAAGATAATCCTTGCCGTCCCATGCAGGGAACGGTTCAAGTAATTGCAAGCGTGTACTCGTTGGGCTGACGGCGACAGAGACACCGCTTCCATCTGCAGGAGGAGCAGTGAATGTATTTGAGCCCGGGTCGTAACCATCGCTTGGCAATACTTCGCCGATTGGTGCAATCAGCCGCACTTCGGTTCCGTCAGGGGCAGTGATGGTGTCGGTCGTGGGATCAAAGTCGAGTCGACCTGATAGAGCAATCGCCATCACAGTGTCGGGCGAAGTGACGAAGCTCAAAGTGTTCGCTGAACCGTCAGCACGCTTAGGGAAGTTGCGGTTGAATGAGTTGACGATGCTGTTCGGCTTGTCAGTTGCTTCTTTCGAGCGTTCCCACTGACCAATGCAAGGGCCACATGCGTTCGCTAGAACAGTTGCCCCGACCGCTTCAAGATCGGCGAGTAAACCGTCTCGTTCGATGGTGGCACGAATTTGTTCTGAGCCTGGGCTGATGAGTAGTTCGCACTTGGCCTTGAGTCCAGCAGCAACGGCTTGACGAGCAATTGATGCGGCACGGGTGATGTCTTCGTACGAAGAGTTAGTACATGAGCCAATGAGTGCCGAAGAAACCTCAATGGGCCAACCATTTTCGCGCGCAGCGTCACCAACTGCTTTGCCAGTTCGGTGGGCGCGATCTGGAGAGTGAGGTCCGTTGATGAGCGGCTTGAGATCATCGAGGTTGATCTCGATCATCTGGTCGTACTGGGCGCCTTCGTCGGGACGAAGATCGGCAGCGACTGCATCGGCGGCTGCGGCGATGGCAGCGCGGTTGGTGGCCTTTAAGTAGTCCGACATGTTTGAGTCGTAAGCGAATACCGAACAGGTTGCGCCGATTTCGGCTCCCATGTTGCAGACCGTGGCTTTTCCGGTTGCAGAGATGCTGTCGGCGCCTGGTCCGAAATATTCGACGATTGCTCCGGTGCCACCTTCGACAGTGAGAACACGAGCAACTTCAAGAATGACGTCTTTGGGTGATGACCAACCGCTGAGTGTTCCGGTGAGTTTGACGCCGATCACTTTGGGCCATTTCACGTTGAATGGGAAACCAGTCATCACGTCAACTGCGTCGGCTCCACCGACACCGATGGCAACCATTCCGAGTCCACCAGCATTCGGTGTGTGGCTGTCGGTGCCGATCATCATGCCGCCGGGGAACGCATAGTTCTCGAGCACAACTTGGTGAATGATTCCGCTACCGGGACCCCAAAAACCAATGCCGTATTTAGCCGATACGGTCTTCAAGAAGTCGTACACCTCGCGGTTGTCGTCAATCGCAACACCAAGGTCGATCTTGGCGCCAACTTTGGCCAAGATGAGGTGGTCACAGTGAACAGTCGATGGCACAGCAGTCGTTGGAAGACCGGCCGTCATGAACTGCAACAAAGCCATTTGCGCCGTTGCATCTTGCATGGCCACGCGATCGGGATTGAAGTCGGCATAACTTCCGCCGCGCACCATTTCTTGAGTGGTGGGATCAACGAGGTGGTTGATCAAAATCTTTTCGGCCAATGTGAGAGGTCGGCCAAGACGTTGGCGACCTAACGCTGAACGCTCGGTGAGCGTGGAATACACGTTGTTGACTAGTTCGACGGGGGTGCCTGCGGATACGGAGCTCATGAGACAAGTATAATACAAGTGTGCGTCAGATCAGGTACAGAGTCATAGCCGATGAGTTGCGCACGCGCGTGCAAGACGGCACCTATGGCGCCGGTCGTTTATTGCCGTCTGAATCAGAATTGGGATCGGAGTTTGCGGCGAGTCGGGTGACGATTCGTCGGGCCCTTGAAACTCTGCGCGATCAGGGGCTTGTTGATGCTCGACAAGGTTTTGGGTGGTTTGTTGCTGCGGCTCCACTGCAGCAAAGTTTGGGTCAGTTGGCGACGATCGAAGCGCAGCTGTCCGATGGCGGCATTAAACCAGAGCGGCGAATTTTGGAGTTTGCCTTTGAAAAGGCTTCGATGCAGGTCGCCGAGATTCTGGGAGCCGATCAAGTTTTACGGGTGAAACGATTGAATTTGGCTGACGGTGAGCCGTTCGCATTAGTGACGGTGTGGTGTCGCTCCGACCTGGGTCAGCATTTGTCGCGAGCCGACGTCGAGCGGTCTCCGTTTTATGAATTGTTAGATGTTCCGCTTAAAGGAGCGACCCAGACCATTGGGGCTGACGCTGCTTCGGTTGAGAATGCCCAATTATTGGGGATACCCGTTGGCTCGCCCGTACTTCGTTGTACCCGAACCACAACTGACACCGATGGTCGGGCCGTTTTGTTATCGGAACATGTCTTTCCGGCGCACCGCACCGAGTTTGTCGTTGAATTGCCCCACGCCGAACGATCAATGGCACCGACGGGGTTGCGTTTAGTCGAGTAGCCCTCAGGCGCTGACTGTCAACAACTAACCTTGCGTCGGCATGTCGGACGAACCTCGCATTGAAACGCGTCTTGGGCATTTGCCTGCATTAGATGGTGTTCGCGGTCTCGCGGTCATCATCGTTTTGCTGTATCACCACAGCATCACGTGGATGACCGGCGGTGAACTGACCGTTTCTATGTTCTTCACGCTTTCTGGATTTTTGATTACGCGGTTGCTTGTGGCCGAATGGGATAAGTCGGGAACTATTTCGTTACGCACGTTCTACGAAAGAAGAGCGCGACGACTGTTTCCAGCATCGTTCGTTGTGCTCTTGGCGGTCGTCGTTATTTGGACCTTGTTTCCAGGTTCTGGTCGTCGACTTGCGCCGTGGGAATGGTTCGCCGGCCTGTCGTATTACGAGAACATTTACCTGCAGTCGGCTGGCAAGAGTTACGGGGGACTTTTTGGACTTGGTAATCCGTTACAGCACTTGTGGAGTCTTTCGTTAGAAGAACAGGTGTATTTGGTTTTTCCGGTTTTGTGTCTGTTTCTTTTGCGTAAGAAAATCACGCGACGCGCCGTGTGGAAACTATTCGTAGTTCTCACAACGCTTGCCATCGGCGCGATTGCACTTGGTGCGTACTACCGAACACACCCGCCACTATGGAGTCAACTACCCGTGCTTGAAGCTCGCTGTGCAGACTCGTCGTGCGCTTATTACGCAACTGAAGTGCGTGTTGGCGAGTTTTTGATGGGGGCGGCATTCGCGGTGCTGTGGTCGGTGTGGCGTCTTGTTCCGCGCATCATTGAAACGTTGCGCAAACCATTGTTTGTTGCCTTGTCGTGGCCGCTGATCTTTGGGGCCTTTATTGTTTGGTTCAAAATTGGTTGGCAAAACCAATGGGGTGATGTTTTCTTTCCCTGGGCAGTGTTCTTTAACGGATTGATCACTTTGATGATCATTGCGTATGCAACCACCGGAAGCGGCATGTGTGGTTTCTTGTCGTGGAAACCGCTCGCCTGGATGGGTCAGGTGACCTACACGATCTATTTGGTGCACTGGCCGATGTTCTTGATTTGGGAGTCCTTGCGACTTGACCCGAACTTGCCGCGCCTTCGAGTGCCCGGGACCGATTGGGTCACGATCGATCATTTCTGGATGTTCATTGCAAAAGCTGGAAGCACCATGGTGGTGGTGTGCTTGATTTATTACTTGCTCGAGAATCCAGTGCGGCAACGCAAACTCTGGCAAGGTAAGCGACTCTTCATCTATCTGGCCGTGATGGCGCTCGTCGGAACTGTGATTGCGTTCGCAGGTAACGCTCGTCGCAACAGTACTAATGACGTGATGTCAACTTTGAATGAAGATGCTTTGGCGATGCAACAACAAGCACTCGCCGATCTGCCCGACCTTCCTGAAGATGCGCCGACTGTCTCGCGAGTCGATGCTGCTTTGCCCGCTCGCATCATGATGGTGGGTGACTCACAAAGTTGGGTTTTGGCGTCTGGACTTGATGATTGGGAAGAAACCAATCAAGTCACCGTTCAGCCAAGCCCCGGAGTTGGTTGTGGAATTGGTGAAAATACACCGATCACTTATCTCGGAGTCGAACAAGATTTTCGTCCAGGTTGTACCGAGTGGCGTGATTCGCTGGGACCGATTGTGCAGAAGTTTCGCGCGAATTTGGTGATCATCGTTGGAGGTACAGCCGATCTTTCCGATCGAAAGATTCCAGGCGTGGATGGTTGGTCGCACATTGGTCAACCTGAATATGACGCATGGCTTCTTGAACAGTTCACGAGTTTCATTGATGTGATGTCATCGGCGGGTTCACAGATTGTGTGGCTTTCAACACCGAATGTTGATCCTCCCTACATCGCCGGCGAAACTGGGGTGCCCCCGTTTGATGAAGCAGATCCCAGTCGTTCAGCCCGATACAACGAACTCATTGAGCAATTCGCCGAGAAAGATGATCGCGTCGTCTACGCCGATTTCGCTAGTGCGGTGAAAGCCCATCCGGGTGGAGAGTTTGAACCAAAGATGCGTCCAGACGGTGCACATATTGATTTGAAGTACGCCCCAGATTTGGTGATCTGGCTTGATCAGATGATTCGAGATGTGTATGTCGCTCCATAACGAAACACCGATCGGTTCCTCTTCCAGAAAACTTTGGTCGCATGCAGGACCGCGAGCCGCCGTGTCGTGGGTGCTGGTTTATGTCGTGGTTTGTTTGACCGGCCAGAAGTTCTCCACTGACTACCTGAATATCGGCTGGCAGTTAATTCCTTGGGATATTTTGTCAACTGACCCCTTGCGAAGCGTTGCTTATTTGCACGTGCAACCACCGTTATGGAATTTGATTCTTGGTACGACTGCTTGGTTGTCGCCTTTTTCTGATCGTTTGACATTGCAGGCGCTGATGGCCCTGATTGGTATTTCGGTCGCCTGGCTTTCGGCTGCTCTGGCGAACCGTCTGGGAATGTCACGGCGCGCGTCGATAGTGGTCGCACTGATTGCAACGCTGCATCCAGAAGTCTTCAAGAATGTCTTTGAACCCACCTACGAATTGGTCACTGCAGCGCTGTTGTTGCTAGTTCTCATCGCGGTTGCCGATCTATCTCATAAGGAAAATGTGCGGCGTTCGTTAGTCGTCCTGTCAAGTGTTGTCACGATCACTGCACTCACGAGAAGTTTGTATCACCCAGTGTGGGCAATTCTGATTGTCATTTTTGGTTTGTGGTTGATGCGTCATCGCATCAACTGGAAGTTGACGATCTTGGTACTTTCAATCCCAGTCATTTTGATGGGCGGATGGATGGCGAAGAATCAAGTCCTGTTCGGTCATCCCACGATGTCGAGTTGGTTCGGAATGAATTTGCAACGTGCGGTCATTCCAGTGCTTCCTGAAGAAGATCTCGATGAAATGTATGCGAAAGGTCAGATATCGGATATCGCGATGATTGGACCATTTGGTAACTACGACCTCTACAAAGATGTCGTTGAACCGTGTGTGCCGCAACATGATCATCGATCTCTTGTCGAGCCAATGCGCGTCAGCGATGAATGGAGTCCGAACTTCAACTACGAGTGTTTCCTTCCCATTTTTGATCAAGCCGGCAAAGATGCGCTTGCGGTCATTAAGGAACACCCCGAGGCGTGGCTTGAAGGTCGTTTGTGGTCGCTGCGTACAACGGTGGCCGTTGCGTCAACGCCGTCTCAAAGTGAATCCATTGTGATGCGGAGTTTGGATTCAGTTTTCTCCATCGTTCGACTTGATTTTGGTGGGGTGTTGTCAACCAAGGGTTGGGGGACTCCGATTTATGGTCAACTTGTCGCTCCAGTTGATTTTGGATTGTTATTGATTCCGATGTACCTGTTGATTGGTTGGATGGGCTTGTGGCAAATCTTGCAACGCTTACGTCGTCAGCCATTGAATCCGACTTCACCGATCTACGTCGTTGGTTCTTTCACCATTGCGTTCACGGTCATCGTTGGGGCAATTGCCGAACTCGGAGAGCAATCACGATTTCGTACGATGGTTGACCCCATCGTGACGGTGATGGTCTTGGCAGTAGTCGTTCCAGTAGTGCAGCGCTGGTATCGGCAAATTCGCAAGCCAGATAATCAGTCGCACGCAGTGGCAGTAGGGGAGTAAACGGTTGCTGCGTCAGTCGTCTCGATCGTTAACCGTTCAGCTTCAACTTCTTGGGTGAGTAATTCGCTATTCGCTCCCGAAAAAGTGAAATCGTTACTCAGGACGACAGCACCATTGTGTCGCAATAGCGCGCAAGGAAGTTCTGCATACAAAGATGCGACATCTTGAGCCTCGCCAGTCAGTGACTTGACCGGAAGTGGTGCATACGCAGATGGCAGGCCGGTGTCCCAATGGACTCCGTCGGCATCGTTAGTGATGATGATTTCGGCGCCCGATTGAATTGCGGCAATTGAATACGGCTTGAGTTCAGAACTATCGCTGAAGCTCTCTGCAACATTCCAGGGTCGTACTGCAAGCAAAGCGAAAAGAATGAGGGTGGCCATCGCGATTGAAAAGATTTGAGCGCGACGTGATCCTTTTTGTTTGCTCGCGAATTCGTGCACTGACCAAACAATTGCCGCGAGAGTGAGAATGCCAGTGGGCAACATCAACCGGTTATCAGCAATCACTAATGCGTCAAATCCCATCATTCCCGCAACCAATCCCGCGGAGATAATGGCTGAGGCAGCAAGCGCGAACTCGGCTGTTGCGGTCAGAAAATGACGTCGGCGCACGATGCTGTAGAGCGCAACGATGACCGCTACGAGCCAGGCGATTGTCACGATCCACGACCACCACGAAGGTCCCTCATTCGTGAAATACGTTCGGCGGAGATCACCTTGTTTGGCATCAAACCACCCGCCGATTGAGCGAACGAAAACTTCGATATCGATTCGATTGAGTCCGCGCCAACCAGCGTTGTGTCCACCTCCCGCAGAGGACGCCCACAAAATATTGAAGGCGGCTGGGATCATCATCGCGATCGTCCACATCAAAGATGACAGTTTGCGTCCAGTCTTCTGATAGCGCTCCCATCCAGCGAGAATTGCGAGAGGCGCTCCGATAAATCGCAATAGGCCAGCAGCGATCGATAGGGCTACGACGGGAGCCCACTTTCCGCCACTGCGGAATTTTGCGAGTGCAATGACGAGCCACAGTGCGACCGCACAAAACAACGGTTCAGATAACGCACCCTGAGTGACGAGTCGCATTGCTGGCGACATCGTGATCAAGATCCCCGTTGTGCCAAGCAAGAAAGGGGCAAGTTTGGATTCTGTTGATTTCTTGGCGCCAGAAATAAAGGCGATCGCGATGGCAATGAGAGCGACGATGCAGAAAAGTTCCATCGCATGACGTGTACCGATAACGACTCCGAGTATTCCGGCAACGAGTGGATACCCAACGGGGAAGTCGACGAACGGTAATCGGCCCGATCGTTCAAGAAATTCAATTGCCGAGAAGTTGGAAAAAGACGGGGCGAGTTGAGTTGTGAAGGGATTGCCGTTGCTAGCCGCCTCGGCTCCGCTCCAGTAGGTCACGGTGTCGAGCAGATGGACGATCCCGTGGCGAAACTGGACAAGGGCGACGACCAAAGCGCCAAAAGCGGTAACTACATAGGTCGCTATAACCCAGGGATGGGTGATGGTGGGGCGACTCAAGGAGAGTCGTTCTTTGAACCGAGCCACAAGTTGAGTCTGTCAGGCTGCGACACCTGAACAGTTGACCTGCCAAGATGTAACCATGGCTGTTGAAGATCGCGTCTCAGTAACTATTAGCAACGGAATCGCCGATGTGCGGATGAACCGTCCTGACAAGCGCAATGCATTGGACAATGAAATGTTCCTGGCATTGGCAGCGGCTGGCGAGAAACTCAAGTCCGATCAGTCCGTTCGAGTTGTGGTGCTCTCGGGTGAAGGTTCGTCCTTTTGCGCTGGGCTCGACTTTGGTTCCTTCCAGCAAATGGCTGGTGGCACGAAAGCCGAAAATGCCGGCGAAGGCAATCCGGGCACAATGGCCGCTGGTCGAATCACCCACCTTGGTCAGCAAGTTTCTTGGGTTTGGCAAGAGATTGCCGTGCCGGTGATTGCTGCAGTCCACGGACATGCTCTTGGTGGTGGCATCCAGATTTGCCTAGGCGCCGATATTCGCATCGTGCACCCCGATACTCAGATGTCGGTTCGTGAAACCCACTGGGGTCTCGTACCTGACATGACTGGCACACAAGTGTTGTCAAACTTGGTTCGCCCCGATGTTGCGAAAGAACTCACCTTTACAGCACGCGTGTTTAGCGGCCGTGAAGCCTTTGATCTGGGACTGGCGACCCGTTTGTCAGACACGCCCCGCGAAGATGCAATGGTGATGGCCGCTGAAATCGCTGGCCGTAGCCCCGACGCAATTCGCGGATCGAAGGAACTGTTTAACCGAGTGTTCTCAGCGGGTGCCGCCGAGCAGTTCGCCGAAGAGCGTCGGGTCATTGGCTCATTGATTGGTCGTCCCAATCAGGTTGAGGCCGTGATGTCGAACTTCGAAAAGCGCCCCGCCAACTTCATCGACCCCTCCTGACCAGTCGCGAGTGACCGATGATGCATTGAGTCATCGGTCATGGCAGGGCTTAATTGGTTGGCTGGAAGCCGAGGCAGACCATAGAGTGGGCTTTGCCGATCGGGCCAGCGTCGTCCCGGGAGCCACAACCCCATTAGTTCGTGGACCCTAGAGAGATAACGATGTACCCCCAGATCAATCCTTCTGGCCTGCCGACCGCGCATGGCCTATATGACCCTCGCTTTGAGCATGATGCCTGTGGTGTCTCGTTTGTCGCCGACATTAAGGGTCGCGCCTCGCACGACATCGTCATGCGCGGACTCGGTGCACTGTGCAACATGGAACATCGTGGTGCCACTGGTGCCGAGGCCGATACGGGTGACGGTGCTGGCGTGTTGTTGCAGATTCCCGATCGCTTCTTGCGCGGTGTTGTCAATTTTGAATTACCGCCCATGGGTTCGTACGTAGTGGGCATGGCTTTCTTGCCGTCAGATGTTTCGGTTGCCGCCAAAGCTCAGAGTGCAATTGAAGCCATCGCTCGCGAAGAAGGCCTCACAGTTTTGGGCTGGCGTGATGTTCCGACCGACCCCACAACACTCGGTGCGGGTGCTCGCGCGGTCATGCCGACATTTCGCCAGTTGTTCTTGAGCGATCCGCAAGGTGCTTCAGGTATTGATCTTGATCGCAAGGTTTTCGTGACTCGTAAGCGAGTCGAACATGATCTGCCAGCCGAACAAAAGACGTATTTCCCTTCTTTGAGTTGCCGCACGATTATTTACAAGGGCATGTTCACGACTCCGCAACTTGGGGCGTTCTATCCCGATCTTGCTGACGAACGAGTCGAGAGTGCTTTGGCTTTGGTGCACAGTCGCTTCTCAACGAATACTTTCCCGTCGTGGCCATTGGCTCACCCATATCGATTCATCGCCCACAACGGCGAAATCAACACGGTGCAAGGCAACCGCAACTGGATGCGCACTCGTGAGGCTCTGTTGCAGTCCGATCTCATTCCGGGCCTTGAACGAGCATTCCCGATTTGCACCGTTGGTGGAAGCGACTCGGCAAGTTTTGACGAAGTACTTGAACTCTTGCACTTTGGCGGACGTTCATTGCCGCATGCAGTTCTCATGATGATTCCTGAAGCTTGGGAGAATCACGAAACGATGGATGCCAAGAAGCGGGCTTTCTATCGTTTCCATTCATCGTTGATGGAACCTTGGGATGGTCCGGCATGCGTGGCTTTCACCGACGGAACTGTTATCGGTGCAGTGCTCGACCGTAATGGACTACGCCCGAGTCGTTACTGGGTAACCGACGACGACATGGTTGTGCTGGCTTCAGAAGTCGGTGTTCTCGATATTGATCAAAGCAAGGTTGTGCGTAAGGGTCGTTTGCAGCCTGGTCGTATGTTCTTGATTGATACCGCACAAGGTCGCATTGTTGATGACGAAGAGATCAAGCAATCTTTGGCCGCTGCTGAGCCTTACGAAGAGTGGCTGTCAGATGGATTGATTGAACTTACTGAACTTCCCGAGCGTGAGCACATGGTGTACAGCCATGACAGCGTGATGCGTCGTCAGCAAATGTTTGGCTACACACACGAAGAACTCAAAGTAATTCTGGCGCCAACGTCAAAGACCGGAACTGAGCCTATTGGCTCGATGGGAACTGACACGCCAATCGCCGTGTTGTCTGATCGTCCGCGGCTGTTGTTCGATTACTTCCAGCAGTTATTCGCTCAAGTAACCAACCCGCCCCTTGACGCGATTCGTGAAGAGGTCGTGACGAGCGTTGGCTCAACAGTTGGCCCTGAAAGCAACTTGTTGAATCCGGGTTCGCAGAGTTGTCGCCAACTGGTTTTGCCTTTCCCGATTATCGATAACGATGAACTCGCCAAGATCGTTCATGCCGATGATGATGGTTCATTCCCCGAACTTCATGCGCACGTTGTCACGGGCTTGTACCGCGTCGATGGTGGTGGAGCGGCTCTAAAGGGTGCGCTTGATGACATCAGGGCAGGAGTTTCTGCGGCAATCGAATCTGGTGCCCGCGTCATCGTTTTGTCTGATCGCAATAGTGATGAAGTGCTGGCTCCAATTCCGTCGTTGTTGTTGACCGCTGCAGTTCACCACCACCTCATTCGTGAAAAGACCCGTACACAAGTTGGTCTAATTGTCGAGTCAGGCGATGCTCGCGAAGTGCACCACATGGCTCTCTTGGTTGGCTTCGGTGCTGGAGCAATCAACCCGTACCTCGCCTTTGAATCAATCGAAGACATGATCCGTGAAGATGTTCATGGTCTCGGTGGCGTCGATGCCGAATATGCACTGAAGAAGTACATCAAGGCTTCAGGAAAGGGCATCTTGAAAGTCATGTCGAAGATGGGCGTGAGCACTGTCGCTTCGTATACCGGAGCCCAGATTTTCGAAGCAATTGGTCTTGGAAACGAATTGATTGATGAATACTTCACTGGCACAGTGAGTCGCCTCGGCGGAATCGGACTTGATGAGATCGCCTCAGAAGTTGCTTCGCGTCACGCCGTTGCCTACCCGAAGAACCCTGAGCGTCGTGCTCACCGCAAACTTGAACTCGGCGGTGAATACCAGTGGCGTCGCGAGGGCGAGTATCACTTGTTTAACCCTGAAACGGTTTTCAAGTTGCAGCACGCAACCCGCGCGAAGCGGTACGACATCTTCAAGCAGTACACCCAGTTGGTAAATGATCAGTCGAAGCATCTTGCAACTTTGCGTGGTCTCTTTGAATTCAACGGTGAAGGTCGCTCTGCTATTTCAATTGATGAAGTTGAGTCAGTCTCAGACATCGTGAAGCGTTTCTCGACTGGTGCGATGAGTTACGGATCAATTTCGGCTGAAGCTCACGAAACACTCGCAGTTGCGATGAACTCAATTGGTGGCAAGAGCAATACCGGCGAAGGTGGCGAAGACCCCGAGCGTTTGTACGACCCGTCACGTCGTTCATCAATCAAGCAAGTGGCCTCTGGTCGATTCGGCGTGACGAGCGAATACCTCGTGAATGCTGATGACTTGCAGATCAAGATGGCTCAAGGTGCCAAGCCTGGTGAAGGTGGACAGTTGCCCGGCCACAAGGTGTATCCATGGGTGGCCAAGACCCGTCACTCAACTCCAGGCGTGGGTCTGATTAGCCCGCCGCCTCACCACGACATCTACTCAATTGAAGATCTCAAGCAACTCATTCACGACCTCAAGAACTCGAACCCCTCGGCGCGAGTTCACGTCAAGCTTGTGGCTGAAGTCGGAGTCGGCACAGTTGCGGCCGGAGTGAGCAAAGCCAAGGCGGATGTTGTTCTTATTTCTGGCCACGACGGTGGAACTGGCGCATCGCCGTTGACATCGCTCAAGCATGCTGGCGGACCTTGGGAACTCGGTCTCGCTGAAGCACAGCAGACGCTCATGTTGAACGGTTTGCGCGACCGCATCGTTGTGCAAGCAGACGGTCAAATGAAGACTGGACGTGACGTCGTTGTGGCGGCACTGCTTGGTGCAGAAGAATTTGGTTTTGCGACGGCACCGCTTGTCGTGAGTGGTTGCGTCATGATGCGCGTGTGCCACCTCGATACTTGCCCAGTTGGCGTTGCCACACAGAACCCAGTTCTGCGTGAACGATTCAGTGGTAAGCCCGAGTTTGTTATCAACTTCTTTGAGTTCATCGCTGAAGAGGTTCGCGAGATCATGGCTGAACTTGGTTTCCGTACGATCGAAGAGATGGTGGGGCACAGTGAAATGCTCAACACCAAAACGGCGGTTGATCACTGGAAGGCCAAGGGTCTTGATATTTCGCCGATTCTTGCAGTGGCTCAAAACCCTTACGAGCAGACGATGTACAACTCTGTTGCTCAAGACCACGGCTTAGGGGACGCGCTTGACAATGAACTCATGGCCCGTGCCGCCAAGAGCATTGACACGGGGGAGAAGATTCGTTTCTCATCGCCCATCATGAATGTCAACCGTACGGTCGGAACGATGCTGGGTAATGCAGTGACGCGTCGCTGGGCTGGCGCTGGTCTGCCCGATGACACCATCAGCATTGACTTCAACGGATCCGCTGGTCAGAGTTTCGGTGCATTCGTTCCTAAGGGAATCACCTTGCGCCTGACCGGAGATGCCAACGACTATGTCGGTAAAGGTTTGTCGGGTGGTCGTATTGTGGTGCGTCCCGATAGCGCGACTTCATTTGTCGCCGAAGACAATGTCATTGCTGGCAACGTGATTGGTTATGGCGCAACCAGCGGCGAGATCTACTTGCGTGGCATGGTCGGCGAACGTTTCTGTGTGCGTAACTCGGGAGCAACAGCAGTCGTCGAAGGTGTTGGCGACCATGGTTGCGAATACATGACCGGTGGGCGAGTCGTAGTGCTTGGCCCGACTGGTCGCAACTTTGCTGCTGGTATGTCTGGTGGCGTTGCTTATGTTTATGACCCGCAATCGGTGTTCGGGGCCAAGGTCAACTACGAGATGGTTGAACTTGAATCACTATCAAGTACAGATCTTGACGAGTTGAAGGCAATCCTGACCATGCATCTCACCGAAACCGATAGTGCTGTTGCGGCGAAGGTTTTGGGTAGTTGGGCAACTGAGTCAGCCAACTTCCGCAAAGTCATGCCTCGTGATTATAAGCGGGTTCTTGAAGTGATGGCAGATGCCAAATCTTCGGGACTGAGTGAAGAAGAAACTTTGAATCGTGTTATGGAGGTGGCTCGTGGGTGAGACAACCGGATTCTTGAAATGGGAACGCCAAAGCCCGAGCCATCGGCCCGTGCCGGTGCGTTTGCGTGACTGGAAAGAGGTCTACGAACCATTCGACGCTGACGAACTCAATCGTCAAGCGGGTCGTTGCATGGATTGTGGTATTCCGTTCTGCAATAACGGTTGCCCACTTGGCAACTTGATTCCCGACTGGAACGATCTCGTCTATCGCAACCACTGGAAAGATGCGATTGAACGTTTGCATGCCACTAACAACTTCCCGGAATTCACGGGTCGACTGTGCCCGGCTCCATGCGAATCAGCGTGCGTTGTTGGCATTAACTCCAACCCAGTGGCCATCAAACAAGTCGAAGTTGAAATCATTGATCGCGCTTGGGATGAAGGTTGGGTTATTCCGCAAATGCCCAGTGTGAAAACTGGAAAGCGGGTTGCAGTTATTGGATCGGGTCCAGCAGGGCTAGCAGTTGCACAACAACTCACTCGCGCCGGCCACGAAGTAGTTGTACTCGAGCGTGCCGACCGCATTGGCGGCTTACTTCGTTATGGCATTCCCGAATTCAAAATGGAAAAGCGCCACGTTGATCGTCGCGTCGCACAGATGGAAGCAGAAGGAACTGAGTTCAGGACCAATGCAATCGTGGGACAAAACATTGACATCGATGTCTTGATGGCAACATACGACTCGGTGGTCTTGGCATGTGGTGCAACTGCATGGCGCGATCTTCCGGTGCCTGGCCGCGAACTCGCGGGCATTTACCAAGCCATGGAGTACTTGCCATTGGCCAACAAAGTGCAGCATGGCGACATGGAAACTTCACCCATCAATGTTGCGGGTAAGCATGTCATCATCATCGGTGGTGGCGATACTGGCGCCGACTGTCTTGGCACATCGCATCGTCAAGGTGCTGCGTCGGTGACACAACTCGAAATTATGCCGCAACCTCCTGTGAAGCGTGGCGGAGCAAATCCGTGGCCACAATTCGCCATGGTGTACAAAGTGACGTCGGCTCATGAAGAGGGCGGTGGGCGCCTGTATAGCGTGAATACTGAACGCTTCATTGATGACGGTTCGGGCAACGTGCGCGCTCTGTTGATTCACGAAGTTGAAATGAAAGATGGCAAGTTCGTCAAGATTGAAGGAAGCGATCGTGAATTGCCCGCTGACTATGTCTTCTTGGCGATGGGTTTCGTCGGTCCTGAAAAGGGTTCATGGCTCGACAATTTGGGCGTCGAACTTGATGAGCGCGGCAATGTTCAGCGCAATGATGTGTACATGTCGAATGTGCCAGGCGTTTTTGTGGCCGGAGACATGGGTCGTGGTCAGAGCCTGATTGTGTGGGCGATTGCCGAAGGTCGAGCCTGTGCTGCGGGTGTGGACGCCTACTTGATGGGCGAAACCACCTTGCCAGCGCCTATCTTGCCATCGGCTCGACCCCTCGTTTAATGCGACCTGCCATGTTCGGGGTATCGAGGCGATCTAGATTGAAGGGCGTGTTACGACTTCGTTTGTCCCTTTTGTCTGCTGGCCTTGGAGCAATGGCTCTGTTGAGTGCATGTGGCAGCGACCCCGGCTCGTCGGTCACGACATTGCGTCCACTCACTTCGACGAACTACGCCACGACGCCACCATCTGTTGTGACCACAGTTGACCCGGCGAACACACTTCCGCCAGCAATCAGTTACACGATTGTCTCTGGTGACTCGGTGTACGGAATTGCAGGCAAATTTGGAATCGCACCTGACGAGTTGGCGGCCTACAACAACTGGCCTGAAGGTGTGTTGCATCCGCTGGCTATCGGCACGAATATTTTGATTCCGCCGTCGGCTGTGCAAACGACGACTTTGCCGGGCTTGCCCATTCCAACTGAGACAACGATGCCTGGACCTGATCCCGGACAAGGTAAGTACACCGTGATCGAGGGCGACTGCTGCTTGTCACGCATCGCCGACAAGTGGGGCGTTGAAGTATCGGCACTGATGGCCGCTAATGGCTGGGTCGATGCATCAGTGGTGATTTTGCCGGGTGATGAAATCAACATCCCCGCACAAACCAAAACACCAAAACCCTAACTTGGTGATTCTGGTGGCGAAAATGAACGGATTCCCGTTCATTTTCGCCACCAGAAAAACTAACTAGTTGCCGATGTCGGGCCAGCGGCGCTTTTGACGGCGACGTAATCCGGCGGTTCCCATTTCACGGCGTTCTGATAACGCCCACTGACGGCGCCAACCTGTGTACTCAGGCCCAGTCAATTTCGTGCTTTCGTTGCGAGCCGAACGTTGACGTGCCGTCCAAAAATCGGTGAGTGACTCGTCGCCGAGTTCGGTGACTGCCGCTTCGATACGGGCCGAGAACCGTCGCGTGTTCTCGTCTTCAAGAGCACGCATCGGAGCACCGAAAACAACTTTGGTTGTTCCGATCTTGGGACGCTTCATCCCCTTGCCAAAAAGTGCGCCGGTTCCGTCAATAAAGACGGGAACAACGGCTGCGCCAGTGCGACCTGAAAGATATGCAGCACCGCCCTTGAAATCTTGACCCCAACCATCAGGCGAACGACCACCTTCGGGATAGATCATCAAACTCCAACCATCTTCAATGAGTTCTTTGATCATGTCGGAAGATTTACGCCCAGTAACTTCGCGATCAATCGGGATTGCATTGAGCGCCAATGCCGCCATGGTTGCTTTCCAACGCTTGTCGAAGAAATAGTCAGCAGCTGCCGCGACAACGAGTTTTGAACGCCACGGTTCAGGAACTGCGACTGCCATGACTGCCGTATCAAGATGTGAATGATGGTTCGGCGTAAAGATCAACGGTGGGGGATCTTTGAGTTCCGCGAGATCGTGCAAGCGGTCAACGCCGTACACCTTGGGGCTGGCTAACCCTTGAACAGCAAGACGAATGGGTCCATTAACGAGACCCTTGCGGACAAACTTGGCCGATGAGCGACGCGCCCAATCGGTGTCGTAGTCGGCGCCGAGTGTGGGTTCGTCTTCTGGCACCTCAACACCGAGCGGAATCGTCGGAGGTAAGTACGGGAACCCTTTGCGGTACGTGCGCTTGGCGATGGGGTGGGTGATGCGTTCAACTAACTCGCCAATGCGCGCGGCTTTGGCAAGGTTGCTTGGTTTCCAGGGTGCGTCGTCGCGAGCCATTACAAAATCCGAATCACGAAACGTCGGCCACCATCAAAGGCGGCGCATGAAGGTGAGTAATGGTTGGTGCACGACCAACGACGTCGCTGGCAATTTCTAAGGCGTCGTCCATTGTTGAAGCAGGAACAAAACCGAGGCGGCGAACAGTCTTGGGGTCGCCACCAACAATGATGATGCGACTGCAATGTTGCAATGCGTGACTGCCCCAGTACCACATGTAGAAGGGGTGAACCCCGTGATAGGCGTAGGTGGTGCGGTAGAGATGCTTGTACCACTCGTCTTCGGCGTACTGCTTTTCCCACTTCTCAGACATCACTTTGGGATCAGTGGTGTCGGCGAGAACTTGTTCGAAGAAATCGATGTACGAAGGATGATGAACTGGATGGAAGTCGGGTTGGGTCGGGTGCGTCATGATGATGACTCCACCTTCACGTACGAGCGGCATGCCCTTGTACATGTTGAAGTAGTAACCAAGACCCATGCACATCACCAAGATGGGGTTCAAGATTGAGTGCACGTTGTATGGGCTGATGTAGGGGATACCCAACGTCAAAATGTCGGTTTGACCCTTCACTTCAACAAGCTGCTGTTTGTACACATGCTCGGTTGTGATGCGGTGAACTGCTTCAACATCGCCGGCCTGCACGCTAGTCATCTGGTGAGGGGCTTCAATTGAATGAAAGATCTTTCGAGCCAAACGGGTTGGTGTGCGATTCAATGCTTTCGTCGAAGCCAAGAAGGTCATGCGATCTGACGGCTTCCATTCCCATTCACGCTTGGCCAAGAAACCAAACGGTGAGGGGAAAGTGTCGGTATTGAGAGTGGTTTCAATCTGGAAAACTTTGACGCCACTGTCAAGAAGCACCTTGCCCATGCGCCAGTTGCTCTTGTGCAATTCACTGCGATGTTGATCCATGAAACTGCGGGAATGAATCATGGTCTCGGGATTGTGGTGGTGACGTAAGGACTTGTATGACGACAAACCGGTTGCTGTGCTCTTCCAACCGCCGTCCATAGCGACGAGGTTGATGTTGACGTACACGAGCAAATCGCTTTCGGCGGCCCGCTTGTTGATTTCAACATCTTCACCGTGAGGAGTCGTGCCGAGATACGACAAGTTGTCGGGATCTTCAGCGTCATGTTGGTACAGCGTTCCGCGAGGTGCGAAGGCGTCGTACACCCGGTCGCCAACGGCGTGGCGCAGTTCGTCTTCAGTCATACGGCGATGTAAGGCCAATGCCGAGATGATGTGGACATCGTCGACACCAGCATCGGCGGCCATATCAAGAACTGCCTCAATGACTCGCTGACGAATGTCGGGGCGCTGCATCTTGGGAAGTGGCAAGCTGACGTCATCAAATGCGATGGTGAGCTTCATGCCTGGGAACAATTGCTCGGGCAACGGATCTTGCTCGATGGGGTTGAGTAATGCATGACGAATAGCGCCATCAACGTCTTCAATTGCGGGCAATGGCTCTGGCGCGTAGATCACGCGACTGCGACCAGCGGGCAACTTTTCTAATGAGAAGTTTTCTCCACGCCAAAAGAGAATCGGGGGAGTCGACTTGTCGACTTCTAGTACAAATCCGGGACGGGGCATTAGTTTGACTCCTTCTTGTTACGAGCGTCAGACGCTCGTAAGTCGAACACGATCTTGACTGCACCACGACGACCGGCTCCGGCGGCGTGGGCAAGGGCATTTTGATAATCGTCTAAGCGATAAGTCGCCGAGACAAGGCGGTTGAGTTGGCAATCGGCAGCAGTTTCAATGGCGAGATCGAAAGTGTGGCGCTTAGTGCCATCAGGCATTGATTCGGTTCCGTAGGTATATGCGCCAATGAGGGCGGTCTCTCGATGCCACAATCCCGTGAGATCAAGCGAAACAACCGCAGGCATACCAAGCAAAACAACACGACCACGAGGACGAGTGAACTTCAGACAATCCATGATGCTGTCTGATGAGCCAACTGCGTCAATGGTCGCATGACATCCGCCCGACAAATAGTCGCCAACAATATGTCCGCCCGATTCGCGTCGTACTGCGCGTGCTAGTTCGGCGGCCGGCACGACAACGTCGGCGCCTAGTGATCGAGCGAATGCTTGTTGGTGCGGATAGCGCGCCCCAACAATGATGCGTACTTGTGGAACGTAACGACGCAAGCCGGCGATAGCGCACAGTCCCATAGAACCTGCACCGAGCACAGCAACGATTGGTGTTTCGCCACGTTGAATTGCTGCTTGCACGGCAGGCCACGTCGCAAGTGCTGCGTGAATTCCACCGGCTGCTGGTTCGACGAGTACTGCTTGTTCATCGGACATGCTGTCGGGCACTTCATGAAGTTGGCTGTCGTGAGCGATGAGTTCGGTTGCCCAACCTCCGCCAGTTGATGTACAAAATCCTGTTTGAATGCCAGGCTCAAGATGTCCACCAACAAGATGGGCGTAGTCATCGCCGTCGCCAGGTGCAGCGCCTTCAAAAGGTAACGGTAAACCGCGACAGGCATGACCAAGTACTGGTTCAAGAACGACACGACGCCCGTCATCGCAATCGGCCACAACTTCGTGACCCGGAACGAACGGGAAAGACACCCAGTCATCGAAGTATGTCGAGGCATGACCTTCAACTAATGAGAGGTCACTGCCACAAATACCGGTGAGTCGCGGCTGAATGCGATGCCAACCTTCGGCGTTGGGCATAGTTGGCGCTGACTCGTTGACCAATGACAACGGTCCAAACTTTGCGGCACCAATTGTGCTCACTGGACTCATCAAACGAGCCACGGCAAACTTGGCGGTTTTGCGGGAGATCTTGAGTGCTTTCATGTCATCGACCGTTTCATTTTGACGACCATCTCATTTGAACGACCAGCTCATTTGAACGACCTATACGAGCTGCGTCCATTGCGAACGGAGAAACGTTTTTGTTCACGTTCAGACATCATTGGTCCGAGCGGAAGTCGTGGGCGAGGACCACCTGGCGACTTTTCCCAGTTCTCAACGAGCCATCCGCGTTTGCGAGCGATAGCGGCGAGACGTGTTTCTGGGTTCACAGCAACCGGGAACCCCACTGCTTCAAGCATTGGTAGGTCGCTACTTGAGTCGGCATACGCAATTGACTCTTCAAGACGAAGACCTTCGGCTGCGCAGTAGTCGGCCAAAACCTGAGCGCGAGTTTCACCAGTGGGCGGAACCTTGGCGAGTTCGCCCGAGTAAGTGCCGTCGGGGCGAATCGTCATCTCAGCGGCGACGATTTCATCGAAGAGTGGCCGCAGACCTTCAACGGCAAAGCTCATGGCGCCAGTAATCAAGATTGTGCGGTGACCGAGTGCGCGGTGCTCGCGAACTCGACGAAGACCGGCTGGGAAACTCTTGGTCATGATGAGTTGTGCGAGCAACTCACGTGAATCTTCTTCGATTTGTTCAACCGGAGCGTCTTCGTAACGGCGATAAAAGTACCGCAAGAAGTCCGATCGATCTTTGCGATCCATCGACAACAAGTTGGGTGCTTCCCTCATTGTGCGCAAGACATAACGCACCCGTTCAGGTGAATTCAGTCGACGCGTCGCAAGCCATGAATAGCTCTCAACCACGTTGCTTGAAATCAGGGTGTTCTCAAGATCAAAGGCCGCGACGTGGCGTTTTGGATCAAGGATCTGCTTGCGCAGACGGTCGCTGCGGTCAAGTGTGCTCTTACCTGGCGTCGTCTTGACGCGGCTATGCAGAACAATTGACGGTAAGTGAATCGTCGAGATGTAAGTCGGCCAATGAACGACTCGTGGGTCAAGACAAAATGTCTTGCGATCGTGATCGTCTAGCCGATCATTAATTGACAAGAGGTTGTCAACCGAATAGATCGCTTCGCACTCGGTGTACAAGCCATACAGTTCGACGTATTCGAGTGCTCGCTCAATGTCACCGCGCCTGTCTTCAAGTTTCGCCGACCAATCAGCCTGAGTGCCGCGCAAGGGGAGTGCTTGTAAAACCTTCTCACTCTTGGTGATCAAAGACTTGGCGCGAGTGAGTTGCTTTTCAACTTTGCCACGACCCGGAAACTTCCAGTCGGAAACGACAATGGGTTGACCTTCAGAGTCATAGATGGGGTGTTCGGTAAACCAATCGCGCACATTGTCAACGAGAGTTCGATACTTCAGCGGATTAGTTGAGCCACTGGCGACTTGGGTGATGTGCGGAGCGTCTTCTGGTCCGAGAGCTGCGACCGCGATGATTGCAGCCACGACAATGTCAACAGGAATAACGTCAACGGTTCCTTCTGGTACTCCAGGGAATTGATCAAGTAAGCCACGGGCATACGAGATGATGACCGGTTCGGCCATACGGAAACCACGAATCCAACCCGGTGATGGTTCGGCTAATGCAGATTCAATAATCGAAGGTCGCACAATGCTGACGGGCACATCGCCCTTCGTTTCATGCAGTGCTTGTTCGCCTAATGCCTTGGTGAACGCATAGGCGTCGGGCCAGCCGACACTTGCGGCGCGTGAACGACCCGCTTCAACGAGTTGGTCTTTTACCCATCGTTCACGGTTTTGCTCGGTCTTTTCGGCGAGAGCGGGTGCACCGGCGGCACCAAGTTCTGACCGCGCAGCAACACGAAATTTCTGCAATTGATCGGGCATACGACTGGCTGCTTCGGCGTCGCCACGTAAACGACGTGCTGCACTGACTTCGGTTTTCCAGTTGAGCCCAATATCAAATGGTCCAGCACTTACTAGTTGTTCTGGTGCAGTGCCGCGACGGTTGCCAGCGACGTAACACGTACTCACTGCAACGAGGTGCGGAAAAGTTCCATCTGTTCGCGGACCAACACGATTGACTAATTCAGCGATTCGCATCGGTCCGAGCAAGTTGACTTCGACAGCACTGTCGAGCGGAGAGTCAAATGAAACACTTGCAGCCGAGTGGATGATGGTGTCGCATGAGGCAAACGTTTTGGCATCTTCTTCTGACAATCCAAGCCCGTCAGTTCCGACGTCTCCAGCAACAACGCTGACGCGACGTTTCATCGTGGCATCGAAATCGGGTCCAAGAGCAGCACGCAAACGATCGAATGCATCGTTCTTGAAAATCTCTCGACGCACGCGCTCGGCCGCGGCAGTACGGCGACCGTTACGAACCAGTAGCACGACTTCGCAATCAGGAACACTGAATATCAAACGCTCAACGAGAGCAGTGCCTACAAAACCGGTCGCCCCAGTGACTGCGATGCGTTTGCCGCGAAGATTTTCGGAAATCACAGTTCAGTTATAACACGGTTCTCTACCAATTGGTAGAGAAATCTGAGAAAATCGGGATTCTTGGTCGAATGGGCTGGTAGGAATAGGGAATGGCCAGTCGCCCAGTGAGCCCAAGTCGACGCGGAGATACCCGTGAACGCATCCTCGAGAGCGCCACGATTCTGTTCGGGACCAGGGGTTTTGACGCGGTCAGCCTTGATCACATCGCATCTGAGGTCGGGGTCGCTAAGCAAACTTTGTTGTACTGGTTCGCTTCTCGAGATGAACTCATGCAGGCAGTTCTCGCCAATATGGCGGGCGAGTTAACTGTTGTCGTTGAGGCGGCAATGCGGGCGGCGCCTGACGATCCTCTTGATCGCCTCGAAGCCGTCGTCCACGCTGTCTTTCGGTCTGCGGTCCGTCGACCGGCTTTGCTGGGTTTATTGCGTGAGTTGAGTCGACTTCCCGATGGCGCAACTGGTTACATGACCGAACATTTACATCCGCTGGTTGATCGAGCGGTGAGTTGGATGCAATCAGAAATGGATCGAGGTCGACTCCGTCAAGGTAATCCCGCGATCATCGTGGCGATGGTGTACGCGACCGTGACCGGGATCGCGACCGAACCAGAAGCGTTGCGCGTGGTGGGTTGGCAACAAGACATTGCTGGATTGCGCAATCTGCGCCATGAGATGACGCTCTTCTTGCGTGCGGCTTTAACGCCTAACTCTTAAATTCAGTGAACGGTGTTGCGACGCCGACGGCTGTGGCGTTCGCGAGCGAGATCAACGAGACGATCAATGAGATCTGAGTAGTTCAATTCCGACGCCATCCAGAGTTTCGGATACATCGAGATCGGTGTAAATCCGGGCATGGTGTTCACTTCGTTGCATAAGAATCCACGGCCATTTTCTTCAAAGAAGAAATCAACACGAGCGAGACCTTCACCACGAAGTGCTTGAAAAACTTCAATGGCTAGCTGACGTACTTGCGAACTCTGATCCTCGGTCAGGGGTGCCGGAATCATCAGTTGTGCGCCATCGCTGAGGTACTTGTCTTCGTAGTCGTAGAACTCGTGTCCAGGAACAATTTCGCCAGCAACACTTGCCTGCGGTTGATGACTGCCAAGAACAGCGACTTCAATTTCGCGTCCGACAATGGCTTCCTCAAAGACGATCCATTCGTCGTATGTCATGGCGAAATCGGCGGCGGCTTGCAGTTCAGCGTCGTCGTGGGCCTTGCTCACGCCAACCGATGATCCCATGTTCGCAGGCTTGACAAAGATGGGGTAGTGAAGTTCGGCGGCAATTTGTTCAAGTCGTGATGGAGAAATGTCGCTGTCGCGCACGGCGACATAACGCGGTTGTGCAATGCCGTGTCGGGCCAACACATCTTTCGATATGGCTTTATCCATACCAACTGCTGACGCCAAGACTCCTGCTCCGACATACGGGACATCAAGCAGTTCAAGAAGGCCTTGCACTGTGCCGTCTTCGCCCAGAGGTCCGTGCAGTAGTGGCATGACGACAGTTGCGCCACTAGCCGATGCGGCACTCAGCGCGAGGGCTGACGACACTGATCGACCAGAAGCTTCGAGTCGAGCAGGAATAGCGTCGGGGCCTTGATCGAGCGCAGCCATGGCTGACTCGGCTAGATGCCATTGTCCAGTTCGGTCAATACCAAGAGCAGTGACGGTGTAGCGATCAGGATTGACGGCTTTCATAACATGGGCGGCCGTTGAACAACTCACATCGTGTTCGGCCGATTGGCCTCCGAAGATAATGACGAGATTGATGCGGTCAGTCCCGCTGCTCTCATTTTGGCCCACGGTTAGACGATAGTGCGCTAGGACCCTCCATAAAGGCAGGCAATAGGTAAGTCACCAACGAACCTGACGCACTAGATTTGACGGCGTATGGCACGGTCACAGTCAAATAGTTCAGATCCCAAGTTTCTTACCCATCACGCTTTGCGAATTAAGGGCTTCTCCAAGAGTGACACCTTGTCCGAAATCGTGGCTCTTGATGTCGATGTCGTCGAGAAGCATTTACAGGATCTGCAGGCTGACGAGATGGCGATGTTCCGTGAAGCCCGTTCCTTGTGGCAGCTAACTCCCGCCGGTCGGGCAGCGCACCCCGAGGTGCTCGCTAAAGATATCGCTGGACTTGATCTTGATTCGTTGAAGCCGCACTACCACAACTTTCTTGAAATCAATGACACCTTTAAGCATCTATGTGGCGACTGGCAATTGCGCGATGGTGCACCGAATGATCACTCGGACGACAAGTACGACCAAGAAGTCATCAAGCGTTTGGTCACTCTTCATACTGCTGCTCAACCCGTCGTGACATCAATGGCCGCGGTGGTTCCACGTTTGTCGCCTTACTTGCCGCGTCTTGAGTCGACATGCAAGTTGGTAGTGGGGGGAACGAACAATATGTTTACCGGTGTGATGTGTGGTTCATTCCACGATGTTTGGATGGAACTTCACGAAGATCTCATTTTGACGCAAGGCATAGACCGCGCTGCTGAGGGTTCTTTCTGATGGCCCGCTTTGGACGGGTGATCACCGCAATGGTGACGCCATTTGACGCAAGCGGTGCTCTTGATCTCGATGGAGCGCGTCGCTTGGCCCGCTGGTTGCAAGACAACGGCAACGACGCCTTGGTTATCGCTGGTACTACTGGCGAAGCACCGGTACTCACTGACGATGAGCGATTGAGTTTGTTTGCTGCGGTCACCGAAGCAGTGACGATTCCGGTGATCGCCGGAACCGGAACCAACGACACGTTGCATTCGATCCACATGACTAAAGAAGCCACCAAGTTGGGTGTCGCTGGATTGTTGGTCGTTGCGCCCTATTACAACCGTCCGCCGCAATCGGGTATTGAAGCCCATGTGCGCGCCGTTGCTGAATCTTCAAACCTGCCAGTCGTTGTCTATGACATCCCGGCGCGCACTGGTCGCAAAATCAGCACGTCAACCTTGTTGAAGTTGGCTCATGAAGTAAAGAATGTCGTTGCGCTCAAAGACGCTGCAGGTAACCCTGCAGAGACGGCCAATGTCATCGCAAATGCGCCAACTGGTTTTGAGGTGTACAGCGGAGACGATGGATTGACTCTGCCGTTGATGGCAGTAGGCGCAGTTGGCGTGATTGGTGTGGCAACACACTGGGCCGCTCAAGATCATCAGCGCATGTTTGATTGTTGGGAAGCCGGCGACACCGCTGGGGCAATCGCCATTAACCAAACGTTGCTCGAAAGTTTCGCGTTCGAGACTGGCGATGAATCGCCCAACCCAATTCCGAGCAAGGTGATGATGAATCTGCTCGGACTGAATGTGGGTCAATGTCGTTTACCGATGGGTCCGCCAGCAGACTTCGTTGCTGAAAAAGCCAAGACGGTCTTGGCTAATTTGCAAGCTTCCCGTCAGCGAGTTTCCTGATGGCCGCCCCGGTCCGCGTGGCCTTTTTAGGAGGCCTTGGCGAGATCGGTCGCAACTGTATGGTCATCGAACAAGATGACAAGTTGTTACTCATTGACTGCGGTTTGATGTTCCCTGATGCCGATATGCATGGCATTGATTTGGTTCTCCCAGACTTCACCTGGCTTCGTGAAAACGCTGATCGAGTTGTTGCATGTGTGGCGACGCATGGTCATGAGGATCATGTTGGGGGACTGCAGTATTTGCTGCGCGATCTCAGCTTTCCGGTGTACGGCTCGGATGTCACCCTCGGGCTTGCTAAGAATCGTATTGAAGAAGCGGGACTCCTTGGCAAAACTGAACTGATCGTTGTGCGCGATGGCGAACGAAGAATGATCGGCCCGTTTGATGTTGAGTTCATTCCGGTCACGCACTCAGTGCCACATGCGTTCGCGATTGCCGTTCATACGCCGCAAGGAGTCATCCTGCACTCTGGCGATTTCAAATTAGACCTGACACCGGTCGATGGTCGCCGAACCGACTTGGCACGCATTGGCTCAATCGCTTCAAACGAAGGTATTCGTTTGTTGCTGTGCGATTCAACGAACGCCGAAGAACATGGTCATGCGCCGAGCGAAACGTCAATTAGTGGCGTGTTGTGGTCGCTGTTTCACGAACATCGTGATCGGCGAATCATCACTGCAAGTTTTGCGAGCCACATCCATCGCATCCAACAAATCATTGATGCTGCAGTTGAAACCGGTCGCAAAGTTGCGACGATGGGTCGTTCAATGCAAAAGAACGTGCGTATGGCCCGTGATCTTGGGGTCTTGCGAGTTCCTGATGACACCTTGATTGATATTGAACAAGCCGATGATTATCCGCCCCACAAGGTGTGCATTATCTCAACTGGCAGTCAAGGTGAGCCGATGTCAGCGTTGTCTTTGATGGCGCGTGGTGACAGCAAGTGGCTCAAGGTGGGCGAACGCGATGCTGTGATTTTGTCAAGCCACGCCATTCCCGGAAATGAAACCAATGTCACCCGAGTGATTGATGGTTTGTTGCGGCTTGGCGCTGAGGTTGTGCACTCCGGAATCGCCGATGTTCATGCAACGGGACACGCTCAGGCCGATGAACTGAAAACGTACTTGTCAATTGTGAAACCCGAGTTCTTTGTTCCGGTCCATGGTGAATATCGTCATCTCGTCGCCCATGCCAAACTCGGCATTTTGATGGGCGTTGCGAAAGACAATGTCTTGCTGTGCGAAGACGGCGATGTCGTTGAACTATCTGACGAGGGTCTCGACCACGCCGATCGAATTCCGGCTGGGTATCTCTATGTTGACGGGATCGTTGGAGACGTTGGCCAAGGAGTTTTGCGCGACCGTAAAGTGTTGGCCGAAGAAGGTGTCGTCGTTGTCGTCGTGACAGTCGATATCGGTTCGGGCAAAGTGCTCACTGGCCCCGAGATCATTACACGTGGTTGGGTGTATGCACCCGAAGCCGAAGATCTACTTGATGAAGCCTGCGATGTTGTTGCGGCCGCAGTTGAGAAAGCACTTGCCGAAGGAGTGCGTAGTCCGGAAGCACTTGAAAAAGATGTGCGGCGCGCAGCGGGTCGGTTTGTGAACGAACGCACGAAACGTCGACCGATGATCGTGCCTGTTGTTATGGAGGCGTAATTGTTGCGTCGTTTGGTTGTAGTAGTTGCGCTGTCGGGTGTGTTGTTGACTATCTCATCATGCGCGAAAAGTTCATCCGAGCTTGAAACGGCTGGTTTGCGCCTTGATCAGATTGAGGTTGCCCTTGACGCTGTTGAAGAAGTAGCGGGACTAAACCTGAACTTGTTTGAAGTTAATGCGACAACTGAATTGGTCAATATCTTTGTGGCGACTGATCTTGATGGTGTGCCAAACGACGATGGACTTCCCGACGCGGTGAAGCGTTACGTCTTTACCGAAAAAGATGGTCTCGAAATTGATCCTGAGTTAGTTGGGGCAAATGGACCAACTTTTCAACGATCGGTTCTTGACTACGACCCGACAACAATTTTGAACAAGGTGTTATCAGAGTTGCCAAATTCAACACCGCAGATGTTTGTCATCACGGCTGCGGGTACCGCCGAGGCCCCCACGGGGACGGTTCAGTACCGATTGTTAATGCAGTCCACGCAGGGCGGCCAGATGTCGGTCGTTCTCACGAACGCTGGTGAAATTGTGGGAACCGACGCCGAATAATCGCCTCGGTCGTGGAATGAGCGCTATTTGATGTGAGTAATTCGGGGGTATGCCCGAACGCATGTGCGCCTCATTGCTAGCGTTCAATGCGATGGTCGCCAAGAAACCCGCAGCAAAAAAGCCTGCATCACGTACAAAATCTGCTTCAGAATCTGAAGTCAGCAAGCCAACGAAGCGTGAACCGCGCCAAAGCGAAGTCCGGCAGGCCATAGATGGTCGTCAGAGCGAGTTTTCAGCCATTGCGTTCATGTTGCTCGGCATCATCGTGGGTCTCGCGGTGTATCTGCGTTTAGCCGGACCAGTGGGTCGGGGAGCAGACACGGCCTTAGGAAGCCTGCTTGGGCTCGGTCGGTACCTTTTGCCGCCGATATTTGTAGCCGTTGGTATCACTCACCTTCGCGGCGATGAGAAACCGAACCGCATGAAACTCGTTCTTGGTTGGGGCGGGGTGGTTTTGTCGGCTTTAGGAATTTTGCACGTCGTGAAGGGGCCAGACGCCTTTACGGGTGTGGACGAACTTGGTGGAGCGGGCGGTTGGTTAGGGGCACTGCTTGGTCAGACGCTCGGATCGGCAGTGGGGGCGATTGCGACGGTCCTCATTTTGGTCGCAGCGGCCCTCGGATGCAGTTTGTTGATTACATCACTCAGCCTGAAAGACACCGCAACCAAAATCAGCGAGATCTTCGCGAAACTTTTTGGTGGCGCCTCATCACGTATGCGTTCGGCGGCACAAAATTTGAGCACTTTGTCTGGCGATCAACAAGTTGATGAAAATGAAGAAACTGAATATGAAAATGACACCGATCCAACGCCACCAATGTTCGTGGTCGAACCAGAGGATCGAGCAGTCCCTACGCCAGAGGTCGATGAGCCGGCACCCGTAAAGCCCGAGCGGAAAAAGCCGACCACTGAAGTTGTCGCTGACGAACCGCACACTCAGGGTCAACTTGATACCGGAGCCGCCCCAAAGAAGGGCTCATGGAAACTCCCGCCCAATTCGTATCTCACGCGAAGTGGCAAGCAAGCCATTGATCAAGCAGAGGTAGATCAGCGTGGTCAAGACCTTGCTGAAGCGCTGCAGTCACACGGAGTAGCAGTCACATTGGTGAATCAGACTGTTGGGCCGACGGTGACCCGTTACGAACTTGAACTTGGACCTGGTGTCAAAGTCGCGCGCGTGACCAGTCTGCAAAAAGACATCGCGTATGCAATGGCGGCAACTGATGTGCGAATCCTTGCGCCGATTCCTGGTAAGTCGGCAATTGGTATTGAAGTTCCCAATCGAACACGTCAATTGGTTTCACTGGGTGACCTCATGGCATCAAACGAGTCAAAAGTTGCCAATCATCCGCTTGACGTAGCAATGGGTAAAGACATTGCGGGGCGTTCGGTTTTCTTGAACTTGGCAACGACACCGCACTTGCTCATTGCCGGAGCAACGGGTGCTGGCAAGTCAAGTGGAATCAACTGCATCATCACATCAATTTTGATGCGGGCAACTCCAGATCAGGTGAAACTGATTTTGATCGACCCCAAACAAGTTGAAATGGGCCAGTACGCGCGTTTACCTCACCTGCTCACTCAGCCAGTGACGAACCCCAAGAAGGCCGCGAATGCCTTGGCGTGGGCTGTGAAAGAAATGGAAAAGCGTTACGACTTGCTTTTCGAAATGGGCTATCGCGATATCACTGGTTTCAACGCGGCTTTTGATCGAGGCGAGATCAAGGCCGAGATCGGTTCTGAGCGCGAGTTTGAGCGCATGCACTACATCGTTGTTGTGGTTGACGAATTAAACGACCTCATGATGGTGGCAGCCCGCGATGTTGAAGAAAGCATCACGCGCATCGCTCAAAAAGCACGTGCAGTCGGTATTCACCTCATCGTTGCGACACAGCGTCCGTCGGTCAACGTGATCACGGGTGTTATTAAGGCCAACGTTCCAGCGCGCGCCGCGTTTGCGGTGTCGTCGCAGATGGACAGTCGAGTCATCCTTGATCAGATCGGTGCCGAGAAATTGGTCGGTAAGGGTGACATGTTGTTGTTGCCCGGCAACTCATCAGTGGCTCAAAGAATTCAGGGTTGCTGGGTCGACGAAGAAGAGGTGCGCAAGGTCGTCGCTTTCTGGCGTCAGCAGGCGCCATCTGTTCAATACGTCAGCGGTGTTGAAGGCGAAGAAGCGCCGTCGGGTGGTAGTGGTGGTCAATCCATTACTGATGGCGTTGGTAACGATGACAGCGATGAAGCATTGTTGAAACGAGCAATGGAATTGGTAGTCCGAAGCCAAATGGGCTCGACATCAATGTTGCAGCGCAAGCTCGGTGTGGGTTTTGCTCGGGCTGGACGATTGATGGACTTACTCGAACAAAACGGAATTGTCGGACCAAGTGTGGGTAGTAAGGCCCGCGAAGTGTTGATGACCGTTGAAGAGTTTGAGGCCCTGTAAGTTCAGCGAGTTCTAACTTCCGAGTCATTGGCCTCTCGGCCAGATGATTAGCATGACTTCCAGTAGGGCCAAAGTGGCCGTGAACTGGGGGAGTGTCATGGAACTCATTGAAGTCGCATCTGGTTTGAAGTTCCCAGAAGGTCCCATCGCCATGCGCGACGGCAGTGTGATCTTGGTTGAAATGTTTGGTCCGCGAATCACGCGGGTGCGTCCCGATGGAAGCAAAGAAACGATTGCCGAAATCACAGGTGGACCTAATGGTGCATCCATTGGTCCAGACGGTGCTTTGTACTTGTGTAATAACGGTGGTTGCTTTACCGAAATTGATTTTGGTGGATTGAGTTTCCCCGGACCGTTTGACAAGTCGAAGTACAGCGGTGGGCGTATCCAGCGCGTCGACATCGCCACTGGCGCGGTCACCGATTTGTACACCGAATGTGATGGACGTCCATTGCGTGCGCCGAACGATTTAGTGTTCGACACCGTTGGAGGGTTTTACTTCACCGATCACGGTATTCGCGACCTCGAGGCGCGCACCTCTGATTTCACGGCGATCTATTACGCCAAGGCCGATGGTTCGTCGATTCGTGAGATCGAATTCCCCGTTGAAGGTCCGAACGGAATTGGTTTGTCGCCCGACGGCAAGAAGGTCTACTGGGCTGAAACTCACACCGGTCGCGTGTTTCAGCGCGACATCGTCGAGCCCGGTGTGCTTGCGCCATCAATGCCCGGAGATTCAAGCGTCGTCTTGTACGGACTTCCTGGTTATCAATTGCTCGACTCTCTCGGCGTCGATGGATCTGGCAATGTCTGTGTGGCAACTTTGGTGAATGGTGGTATCACGGTCATCTCGCCTTCGGGTGAGATTCTTGAACATGTTGCGACTGGAGACATGTTGACGACCAATATCTGCTTTGCCGCAGACGGAAGCGACACGGCGTACATCACATTGTCGGGAACGGGTCGATTGATGAAGACCAAGTGGACCTACGGTGGCTTGAAGTTGGCATATTCGGCTTGACGAGAACCTGAGCAGGTAGCCTCGTAGATCGTGACCAATCAAGTAAAGCGCTTCTACGTTGAGACCCTTGGTTGTCCCAAAAATCAGGTTGACTCCGACAAGTTGATCGGCACATTGTTGGCCGATGGCATGCAAGCCACCGACTCGGCCGAAGATGCTGACTTAGTTGTCGTGAACACCTGTGCGTTCATCGATGAAGCCCGACGCGAATCAATTGACACGATTCTGAATCTTGATGAGCAACGTAAGAAGTCGTCACGCTTAGTGGTGACTGGCTGCATGGCCGAACGTTACGGACAAGAACTCGCTGATGAACTGCCCGAGGTTGACTTGGTCGCCGGCTTTGGAGTTCCGGTACACACACCGGCGCCGAAGAAACTGATTCCTGTTGGATCGGCGCCAGTTCCGTCGCTTGATTTGTTGAACTTGCCACGCCCCAAGAGCTCGTCACCGTGGGCTTACGTAAAAATCGCCGAAGGCTGCGACCGCACCTGCGGATTCTGCGCCATTCCTTCATTCCGTGGACCGCAACGCAGTCGTGACGTGCAATCGATCATTGCAGAAGTTGAGCAATTAGAGGCTCGTGAAATCGTGTTGATCGCTCAAGACCTGGCGAGTTACGGAAAAGATCGTCCCGATGAACTTGGTGCCGGAAGCATCGTGTCACTGGTGCGCCAAGTTTCATCAATGGTTGATCGCACGCGTTTGTTGTATCTGTATCCGAGCGACTTAAGTGATGACCTCATTGATGCCATCTGCGATTCGGGTGTGCCGTATTTCGACCTTTCGTTGCAACATGTCAGCAAGCCACTTTTGCGTCGCATGCGTCGTTGGGGAGATGGTCAACGGTTCTTGGATCGCATCGCCGATATTCGCAAACGCGAACCTGATGCCGCCTTCCGTAGCAACTTCATCGTCGGGTATCCAGGTGAAACCGAAGAAGACCACGATCAGTTGCTCGATTTCGTTGAAAAAGCCGAACTCGACTGGTGTGGATTCTTTGCCTATTCGGCTGAAGACGGCACCTACGCCAAAGACCTTGACGGCCAAGTGCCCGAAGGTCTGATGCGTGAGCGTCTTTCTGAGTTGAGCGAAATGCAGGACAACATCACGTTTAGCCGTCGTGATGATTTGATTGGCCGCACCGTCAATGTGTTGGTCGATGAGCCAGGCGTTGCTCGTAGTCATCGCGAAGCCCCCGAAATTGACGGCATCATTGAGGTTCCAGTCTCGCTCGAAGTCGGCCAGTTTTTTGACGTCACGGTGACCTCGGCCATGGGTCCAGATCTCGTCGCTGAATAGTCACACAATCGAAATATCGTTGAGCGAGGGCTCGGTGTGGCAGGCTTACAGGGTGCCGGTTGACCCTAATGCCATTGCTACTTGGGCAAATGCCGTGACAGTCGGGCGAATTCTTGTTTCGCCTTTGATGTTTGTGGTGATTCCTGATTATCCAGGTGGCTCGTGGGTTGCATTCATCTTGTGGTTCGTGCTGTGCTCGAGCGACGGAATAGATGGCTACTTGGCGAGGCGTCACGGCGCAACGCGATCTGGGGCATTCCTCGATCCGCTAGCCGACAAAGTTTTGGTGTTAGGGGCGATGTTCACCTTGGTGAGTCGCGACGTGTATTGGGCGCTGCCGGTGTTGCTGATTGCCGCTCGTGAAGTGGCAATCAGCATGTATCGCGTCATGGTAGGTGCAAAAGGAATCAGCGTTCCGGCCAGTCGTCTTGCTAAATGGAAAACGCTCTTTCAACAACTCAGCGTTGGTTTCGCCATCATCCCACTGACTGCCGATAAGGCCACATGGATCTGGTTGTGGTTGTTGTGGATCGCGGTGGCCTTCACAACCGTCAGTGGTTTGCAGTATCTATGGCGTGCGCAAAAGTTGCGTAAGACGACTCCTAATTTGATGGCCTGAGATGCGCTGTTCGGTTGTTGCTGTCGGAACCGAATTACTACTTGGTCAGATTGTTGACACCAACTCGTCGTGGATTGGTGAACAACTAGCCGCGAATGGAATTGACTCGCTATTGCAAGTCAAAGTTGGGGACAACCATCAGCGCATTGTTGATGTGGTTCGCTCGGCTTTGGTTGAAGCCGACGCTGTCATTATGTGCGGCGGACTCGGACCGACTCACGATGACTTGACTCGTGAAGCAATCGCCGAGGTCATGGGCGTCGAACTTGTGCTGCACGACGATATTGCACAAGTCATTCGCAACATCTTTGAATCTCGTGGTCGACGCATGGCCGATAACAATCTGCAACAGGCGATGGTTCCCGTTGGGGCCACAGTGATTCACCAAACTCGCGGCACTGCGCCGGGCTTGGTGTGCCCTGTTGGCGACAAAGTGATTTACGCCGTGCCGGGTGTGCCGCACGAAATGCAAGACATGATGGAGCGCGCGATTTTGCCCGATCTGCGTGCGCGAAGTGGCGACACCAGCGTGATTGCCAGTCGAGTCATTCGCACATGGGGAGAAAGTGAAAGCGGCTTGAACGAGCGCTTAAATCCGATCATCGCACAGCTTGAAGATGTCGGTAATCCGACGTTGGCATTTCTGGCAAGTGGTTGGGAAGGAATCAAAGTTCGACTTACGGCCAAGGGCGCCGATAGCCAACTGGCTCATGCGGTTCTTGATGAGTGGCAAGCGAAGGTTCTTGAAGTTGTGGGCGATGTTGTTTTTGGTTTTGACACCGACAACATGGAAACGGTTGTGCTGAATCTTTTGCGCGAACAAGGACTCACTCTTGGTCTCGCCGAATCGGTGACTGGTGGCTTGGTGTCGGGACGTTTGACATCGATTCCTGGTGCCAGTGATGTACTGCGGGGGAGTGTGGTGTCGTATTCAAGTGAGGTCAAGTTTGATCTGCTTGATGTTCCACGCGGACCTGTCGTGAGTGAGGATGCCGCAGTGGCAATGGCCGAAGGCGCTCGTCGAGTTCTTGGTGCCGATGTTGCGCTCTCATTGACCGGCGTTGCTGGCCCAGCCGAGCAAGATGGTCAGCCGGTTGGCACGTTGTGTATTGCTGTGGCGATTAATGGCCGTTCAACTGTTTCGACGACTCTTCGCATACCCGGCCAGCGGGACCAGATGCGGCAGATGTCGGTGATTTCGTCGTTGGATTTCTTGCGCAAAATCCTTTTGTTTGGTCCTTAGGCTTCTAGAAGTCTTTACAGTTGGTGTATCTTTTTATCGTGGCATCGGCCTGTCGTGGCCCAAATTATGTCTGTGGCTGTTAGGGCGGAATGATGTTTGCTGTTTAGGTGTGTTCGTTGCCAGTGACCGGTGGAGCGACTGGTGTTGCTGTCGCCGCGGCTTTCCTGTTGGTTCTCGGCGTTGTTGTTGCCCGGTGGGTTCGAGCCTCGGCTGGTCGAGTGTCGATCGTTGCGGTCGTGCCGTTACTTCTTTTGGGCATTGGGGCAGCGTCGGCGCAACCGTCTTTGACTTCTTGTAACAGTTCAACGGTGACGACGACTGTTCCTGAAGTGACTGCACCGCCAACGACGACTGTTCCTGAAGTGACTGCACCGGCAATGACGGTTGCTCCGACGACGACAACGACGGTTGTTCCGGTTGATCCGAATCTGGTTTTGCAAATTGATACGTCGATGCAACCGGGGGTTGGTGGAGCCTCTATTGGATCTATGGCTTCTTCGGGTTCAGTGTCGAACTTGACGACGTACGATTTTGAGTTGAGTCTTTTTGGTGCTGTGAACGTGTCGATCGATTGGGGTGATAACACCCCGGCCTCTGTTGCGACGACTGCTGGAGTAGTGAGTCATACGTATGCAACGTCGGGCAAGTACGAAATCAGGGTCAGCGGTACTTTGACCGGATTCGGACAATCCCCTTACAGCAGTTCTTTGGTGGGTGCCGAGTACTTGGTGGGCGTCAGTTCTTTCGGCACTTTAGGTTTAACGAGTCTTGATTACGCCTTTTGGTCAGCTAACAACTTAGTTTCTGTGCCGTCGGTATTGCCGAGCACAGTCGTCAGCCTTGAGGACACATTTTGGAACGCTGACTCGTTTAACCATGCAAATATCGGAGCGTGGGACACGGGCAATGTAACAAACATGAGCTGGCTTTTCGAACATGCAGACTCCTTCAACCAGGACATCAGCCAGTGGGATACGAGCAGCGTGGTCAATATGTCAAATATGTTCAATGGTGCGTCGTCATTCAGTCAACCTCTGAATCTTTGGGATACGAGCAGCGTGGTCAATATGTCAAATATGTTCAAAGATGCATCCTCGTTTAATCAGAGTTTGAATTCTTGGGTGACCAGCAGTGTGACGAACATGGGTCGGATGTTCGAAGATGCATCGTCGTTTAATGGTGTTATTAGCAGTTGGGATACAAGCAGTGTGTTTCAAATGTCTGCGATGTTCAAAAATGCGACATCGTTCAACCAGGACATCAGCGGTTGGGATACGAGCAGCGTGACGAACATGAACTGGATGTTTGAGAATGCCTTGTCGTTTAACCAGAGTTTGAGTACGTGGGACGTGTCAAGCGTAGAAGACATGTCGTTCATGTTGGATGGCACGGCGTTGTCATCGGCCAACTTTGATGCGACCCTCAACGGTTGGGCGCTTCAGCAAGTCCGATGTGCAGTGGGCCTCGGTGCTATTGGGTTGACGACAGTTGATTCCACGGGCCGGTCAGTTTTGGAAAACAGGTACAACTGGAGCATCGGCGGATTGGCGGTCACTGGGATAGTTCAACCCAGTGATTGTGATTTGGTATTGCGGATTGATATACCACCCGTAGAAGTACTGTCTGTCGGTCCAATGGAATGTGACAACGATTGTAATTCTCCGACTCCGGGGAACGTTTTTGAATTGGGTCTTCTTGGTGATGTGAAAGTGTCGATCGATTGGGGCGATAACACGCCGCCCTCTGTTGCGACGACTGCCGGAGTAGTGAGTCACCCGTATGCAACGGCGGGCGAGTACACGATCAGGGTCAGTGGTGTGTTGACTGGATTCGGCCAAGATCGATCCGTACTAGATTCGGAAAACGGCCCGGGTCCATTGATTGGTGCCCAGTATTTGACAGGTGTCAGTTCGTTCGGTGATTTAGGTTTAACGAGTCTTGATTTCGCCTTTTTTTCAGCTAGCAACTTGGCTTCTGTGCCGTCGGTGTTGCCCAGCACAGTCGTCAGTATGAGTGGGATGTTCGCTGGTGCGTCGTTGTTTGATCAGAGTTTGAATTCGTGGGATACGGGCAGCGTCACGGATATGAGTTGGATGTTCGCTGGTGCGACTTCGTTTGATCAGAGTTTGAATTCGTGGGATACGGGCAGCGTCACGGATATGAGCGGGATGTTTGATGGTGCGTCGTCGTTTAATCAGAGTTTGAGTTCGTGGGTGACGAGCAGTGTGACTGATATGAGTTTCATGTTCCGAGATGCATCGTCGTTTCATCAGAGTTTGAGTTCTTGGAACGTGTCGCTCGTGACGAGTATGGAAGATATGTTGGATGACGCTGCGTTGAGCACTGCTAACTATGACGCGACCCTGGACGGTTGGGTATCTCGACCTGTGCAAATTGGCGTGGAATTGGGGGCGAGGAGAATTTCAGCTACCCCTGGTTCCAGGTCTCGTGAGTTGTTGACTACAGAACCCAATAATTGGATTATTGATGATGGCGAATCGCCTTAGTCGGTGAAGTGCTCGGCCGTCGGCGGCGGTACTGCATGTCAATAATTCAGCGAGATCAGATGCGGTAGAAGTTGGTGATTTCGACTCTGATGTTCTGACAAGGCGTTTGCTGGCTATCGAGGCAAAGATCGTGTGCTTCAGGCTAGGCGGGCGCCTTGTAACCTAGACACGTCTGCCCTCGTAGCTCAGCTGGATAGAGCAATGGACTTCTAATCCATCGGTCGCATGTTCGAATCATGCCGAGGGCGCATTTTTCGGCTTGCGATCCCGATACCCACGAGACATAGACCAAGCAATGCCAACACAAGTTGTGACGTGTCAGAACCGGTGGCGGGAAGACTGACCGCCGCCGGCACAGTTGCCGAGGGTGCCGGTGTGCTCGTGATCGTGGGAGCACTTGTGCTTGTTGGCGCTGTCGTGGTCGTGGGCGCACTTGTGCTTGCTGGTGTGCTCGTGATCGTGGGGGTGACAGACCATTGGGCGTACAGAGTGACGTTGGCTGACAATGGGAGGTTCGATTCTGCTGCGATGTCGAGTCCGGTCCCATCAGATGCGGTGTTCCATCCAATAAAGGTGTAGCCAGTTCGGTTTGTCGCGGAGGCAATGCTGACTGTTCCACTTCCAGTGGTGGGAGCCGGAGGGGTTTCGCTCGAGCCATTGTTGTCGTAGGTCACGGTGTAACTCGGGGCCGCCAACACCACTTGAGTGGTGATGGCGTTGAAGCCCGCTGCCCTGAAGTCAAGATAAAACTCAGCTGTCCCTTCCTCGAAGGCGCCTATTTTGATGTCGATGAAACTGAGTTGACTGTATGACACTTCAACCCAGTTGCGTTCGTCGGTAGATGTTGTGCCGGTTCCGTTTGGTTCAAAAAAACGTGTTGATCCAGTGGTGACGAGGTTATTAGTCGTGGGTGTGGCAACTTGGAGTGCCGTGTCGGTAGTCAGTTTGTACGACGAAGTTGCGGCGAATTCAACGTACTGGCTGTCATCAACGTCTTTCACGTTGATGATGACATTCTGTAGTGTGAGTGGGGTTCGTGTGCCTGCTCGTACAAAAGAAACTCGAATGACGGCTTCGCCAATATCAATAGTTTCTGGACCAGAAGCGATATCTATTTGCGTT
>JBIKYT010000107.1:0-5075 GCA_044355095.1 Ilumatobacteraceae bacterium | reverse complement strand
GCACCTGCGGCGCGCAATGCATCAATTTCGGCTTGGTCTTTGCGCATTCGCAATGAACCAATCACATCAACTGAGCGGCGGTACTGCGTTGCTGAAAGCATCGGCATGAGATCAACCAAGAATCGTGCCCACATCTGATCACCAACGGCAACAACTCGAGTCTCTGGCGTTGACTCTTTCACTAGCCGTGCGGTGATGGCCACTGGATCTTCGGTTTCGCTCCAGGGCAACAATGTGAATACACCAGGCATCAAGGTAACGCGAGGAGCTTCAAGGCCAGGAACAACAATCGTGGCATCGCCATGGGCGGGCAAGACCAACATCGTCAAACGTTCAAGTGGCATCGCGTTATAGCCAGTGAGGTATGGCATATCAAGACCGAGCGACAAGAGTGCGACGTCAACACCTTGAGCACGCATTGATTGTCGAGCTCGTTCTAAGCGATCAGCAAAAACCTTGGCATCATTTGCCGGCGACGAAACAATTGAATGACCACTCATGATTTCGTCACCCTACTCAACGTCACGGGCACTGCTTCGCCCGCCGCATCAGCCGATTGTTTGGCGTGATAACTCGAACGTGTTAACGGGCTCGACTCAACATGGCCAATACCTAAAGACTCGCCCACTTGCTTCCAACGGGTGAACTCATCAGGATGAATCCAACGGGCGACTGGCGTGTGGTGGGTCGTTGGCCGCAGGTACTGACCAATCGTCACGATATTGACGCCAATTCCCGCAAGATCGGCCAGACATCCATCGACTTCTTCGGTGGTTTCACCCATTCCTAAAACCAGTCCCGACTTCACAACAAGTCCTGCTGCCTTCGCTGCCGACAGAACTCCGAGCGACCGCGCGTAACCAGCGGAAGGCCGAACCGCTCGCTGCAAACGGGCCACTGTTTCGATGTTGTGATTAAAAACATCGGGTCGAGCATCAAACAACAATTGCAACGACGCAACTTCACCCTTGGCATCTGACACCAATGTTTCGATGCGTGTTAACGGATTGCGTACACGAATTGCCCGCACACATTCAGCAACATGCGCAAAACCGCCATCGGCTAAATCATCGCGTGCGACCATGGTGAGAACCGCATGGGTCAGCCCCATTGACGCAACAGCTTCGGCAACGCGTTGCGGTTCATCAGCTTCAGGTAGTTCGGGTTTACGTGTATCAACCAGGCAAAAACCGCATGCACGTGTGCAACGTTCGCCCAACACCATGAAAGTCGCCGTGCCGTCTTTCCAACATTCAGACAAGTTTGGGCAACCGGCCTCTTCGCACACCGTCACCAATTTGAGTTCACTCAATGTGCGCTTGATCTTCAGTACCTCGGGACCAATTTGCACCTTAGGTCGTAACCATTCGGGCTTGCGTTCAGACAAATCAACGCCGCCGTCAACACCAGCATCAGCGAGTCGACCAAGCATGCGCACCGGCTCACCTGGTCCTTCACCGCGCGAAAAACGCGACAGGTCTTCTGGTCGGTGGACCCAAGCAACTTCTTGTTGCTCCGCTTCTCCCCCGCCCCATCGCTCAATTGCCAAGCGACTCACAATCTTTACGACATCTTGCATTGAAACATTGATGCCTTCTTCTTTGAGTGATGTCACTGGATACTCAGCAACACCACAGGGCACAATGTGCTGACGCATGTAGGTCATGTCAGGATCAACGTTCAGTGCAAACCCATGCATTGTTCGACCGTGCGCCAAACGAACACCGATCGCACTAATTTTGCGGCGACGATCGTTGTCAGCGTCCAGCCAGACTCCGGCGAATCCTGTCAAACGACCAGCGTTCTTCACACCAAGTTCAGTTAATACATCAATGACCAACTGTTCAACACTGCACACATGCGCCGTTGCTCCGATCGCATTCTCGAGATTCAAAATTGGATAGCCAACAAGTTGTCCCGGTCCGTGATAAGTGATGTCGCCACCACGTTTCACCGAAACGAAATCGGCACCTACTTCGGCAGGATCACATTTCAGATTCTTGTCAAGTTCGGCGCGTGGACCATAGGTAAAAACATGGGGATGCTCAAGAAGCAACAGATGTTGTTCTCGTCCGTGCTCAAAGAGTGCGGTTTGTAGTGCTAGAACCTCGCGATACGCGACCCTGCCAATCCAGCGGACGCGCAACATGATTTAGAACTCGCTCGACCAATCGCGGGTCTCAAGAATTTCCTTGACTCGCACCAAAAAGTTCGCAGCGTATGCACCGTCAAATGCACGATGATCCCAACTCATTGCCAAATGCCCAACTGGATGAATCGCAATACTCTCGCCACCGCCGGGTACATTCACAACCACGGGCTTGCGCACAATTGCATCAGTCGACAAAATGGCGACTTGCGGTTGGTTGATGATTGCCATCGTGAGCACCGAACCCGCTGAACCATTGTTCGAAATGGTGAATGTGCCACCTTGAATTTCGTCCGGGCTCAACTTGCGACTCTTCGCCCGAGTCGCAAGGTCACTGATTTCTCGGGCAATCGCTCGCAAGCGCTTTCCTTCAGCACTACGTACAACTGGCACCAAGAGACCGAGACCTTCAATGTCAACCGCAATACCAAGATCAACATAACGATGAACGATGAGATCGGTTCCAGAAATGCTCGCGTTCATGTGTGGGAAGTCGACCAATGCATCAACAACCGCACGAGAGATAAACGGAAGATACGTCAGGCTGAAACCTTCCGCTGATTTGAATTCGTCTTTCGTCTTGGCTCGCGTGTTATCAACATTGGCGTAGTCAACTTCGACAACGCTGAATGCATGAGGGCTGACGCTCAATGACATCGTCATATGAGCACCGGTCAGTTGACGAATCTTTGACAACGGAACAACGTCGTCACGTTCGCCAGCGCGTACCACTGGTGCCGAAGTAACCCGCGTAGGTGCAACTGGCGCAGACGCAACCGGTGCGGGGCTTACTGCAGCGGGCCGCGCTGCAGGCGCAGCAGCCGGGGCCGAACCGGCAGCGATCTTGTCAATGTGATCAAGCACATCTTCACGCGTGATACGTCCGCCAGGGCCCGTTCCGGCAATGGAGTCGACAGCGAGATTGTGCTCATTCACCAAACGGCGAACCACTGGCGACAACAAACGATTGTCATTGCCCGTTGCTGGGGCAGATACTGGAGCGGCAACAACAGGAGCAGGTGCTGGTGCTGCAACAACGGGAGCGGCAACCACAGGTGCTGGCGCAGCTTCGACAACTGGAGCCGGAGCGACTGCAGGAGGCGCAGCAACTACTGCACCCGCATCACCAACAACTCCGATGACTGCACCAACGGGGACGGTCTCGCCTTCAGGAACGCGAATTTCAGTCAAGACTCCAGCCACAGGCGAAGGGACTTCGGTGTCAACTTTGTCGGTTGAAACTTCAAACAAGGGCTCATCAGCGGCAACGGTGTCACCGACTTTCTTGAACCAGCGCGTGATCGTTCCTTCGGTAACAGTTTCTCCAAGTTGCGGAAGGGTTACTTCTGCCATGACATTCCTCTTTCGACTATCGCTCTTGACTAATTCGCTTGACTTATGCGTTCAAACTGCGGCCAGTGAGTGACAGCACAGTCTCACCGAAGAGTTCAGACAAACTCGGGTGGGGTTGAATGAATTCGGCCACTTCATCCACTGTTGCTTCCCAGTTCACTGCCAAGTAGCCACCAGACAACTGCTCGGTCACCCACGGTCCAACCATGTGTACTCCAAGAATCTGTCCAGCGGTTCCGTCAGCGTTGCGCTTGGCAACGATCTTCACAAGACCATCAATTTCACCCAAAATCATGGCCCGACTATTCGCTCGGAATTGATGCTTGGCAACGACAACATCAAGACCAGCGGCCTTGCATGCATCTTCGCCAGGACCAGCCCATGCCACTTCGGGGTGACAGTAAATTGCCCACGGCACTCGGTCATAGGCAATCGGGATCGGACCTTCGCCCAACATGTGCTTCACTGCCAAAATTGCTTCGGCGTATGCAACGTGCGCCAATTGCGGTGTGTTGATGAGGTCACCGATTGCGTAGACACCAGGCTCTGATGTCAAACACCACGGATCAACCTCGATGAAGCCACGATCGCTCACTTTGACCGCAGTTCCTTGCAATCCAAGTAAGTCGGCGTACGGGCGACGGCCAACCGAAACAATGACGGCATCAACTTCAAGTTGTTCGCCTTCACCAAAAGTCACAACAGTTCCACCCGTTGCGGTTGGTGCATGACTCTTGACGGCGACACCCGTACGAATATCAATGTTCTTTTTCTTGAACGACTTCACCACAACATTGGCAACGTCGGTGTCGAGACCGGGAAGAATTTTGGGAAGACCTTCCAAAATGGTGACTGAGGCACCAAGATCAGCAAACGTCGAGGCAAATTCACATCCGATCGCGCCACCACCAATGACAGCGACACGAGCAGGCACATGATCAAGCATCAACACTTCATCACTCGTCATGATCGGTCCACCTCGATCGAAACCAGGAATCGTGCGCGGAACCGAACCTGCCGCCAGGATCACGCTGGCACCTTGTGCGATTGCCGTTGAACCGTCGGCCATCGTGATATTCACGGTGCGATTGGCGCCCAGCGAACCAGTGCCGTTGAAGACAGTCACTTTGCGCGACTTACACAATCCGCCGATGCCTTTGACCAGACCGTCGACGATCTTGGCTTTACGAGCTTGAGTGGTCGCAAAGTTGACTGCTGGCGCACTTGCTTCAATACCAAAATCAGCAGCGTGAGCCACATGACGGAAAACTGATGCCGTTTCCAGAAAGGCTTTGGCCGGAATACAGCCACGGTTCAAACAGGTGCCGCCAAGTGCATCTCGTTCAACTAAAGCGACATTCATTCCTGCCGACGCGGCGTAGAGGGCCGACCCGTATCCACCGGGTCCACCACCAATCACCACGAGGTCAAATTGCTCGGCCATTTAGGCCACCTCCGAGAGACGGGCGCGAGTTGCGCTGTGCAGGTCATAACAGTAGTGGTCAAAGGCTGGTTACCGATGAGTAGATGACCCCTGTCATGCAAAGAGTCACCAAATTGATGTTTACGGGGC
>JBIKYT010000010.1:0-48686 GCA_044355095.1 Ilumatobacteraceae bacterium | reverse complement strand
CTCCAAACTCAATAATCGACTCGATGAGGTCGCGTTCTTCTTCTTCGATCACGTCATCGTTCATTGCTGCTTCAACGATTCCAAGAAGTTCTTGTTCGCTTACGAAAGGACCCTGTTCGAGACCCTTGCCCTTCACGATGACATTGGTCAAACTAATCAGCCAACCTGACACCAAGCGCAAGGGAGGAAATGACACCAAAAGTTTGATTCCACGCGCCGTACTTAAGGCAGCCCGCTCTGGATACAGGAGAGCGTAAGTCTTGGGAACAGCTTCGGCGAGTACGAAGAAGACGATCACGTTGAGCGCCACACCGATGACTACACCGAGTGGTCCAAAAGCTCGCGAAGCAACAACTCCAGTCAATGTTGCTTGAACTGTTTGGCAAGCATTGACCGAAAGAAGCAAGGGGTTAACCCACTTCTCGGGCTCACCGACTAACTGGTGCAGGGCCCGACCCTGCTTGACCCCACCTTCAGCCATAGCCGCGGCCTTGGGTTTTGTCATCCGAGACAATCCCATTTCTGCAAGCGAAAGAAAGATCAAAAAGATCAACAGGAGAACAATGACTCCAACTAGGACCCAATCAAGCCCGGTGAAAGCTGCAACCATTGACAACATTATTCGTCCTCTTCTTGACTCTGAGTAAAAATCTCGGGAACATCTCCATGCCAATGATGCGCTTGAAGCAGTTTTCGTTCTTGAGCTTGCATGAGTTCGGTCTTTTCAGCCGTGTCATGGTCCCAACCCAAGATGTGCAAAATTCCGTGAACGACGAGCAACGCAAATTCGTCGTCAACATTTCCGGCGTGCGAAGGAGCTTGAGCCACCGCAACTTCGGGGCAGATCACTATGTCGCCAAGCAGCAGTGGCAAGTCGCCTCGATCTGGCGGAGGACGATCTGGCCCACGACTGGCGCCCGTCGGACCATTAATCATCTCCAGCACTTCGCCACCATCAATGGGAAACGCCAAAACATCGGTCGCTCCAGGCTTTCCCATATGTTCAGAATTTAGTTCAGCCATATCGTGAACCGAAACAAAAAAGAGACTGAGTTCAGTTCCACCACGAACACCTTGATCGGCCAAAACGGCGATCGCTAACTTTTGCCAACGTTCAATGTCAACCGCAATCTCAGACTGTTCGTCAGCACAGAAAACTTCGGCTTCGGTGTCTCCACCAACTTTTACCTTCTTGCGAAATCTAGGAGGGCCCTCAATCATGGGACGTCTTCACCTGAGAATTCTTTCGAAGGACTTCTTTTCTCTCTGAGTCTTTTTCATATGCGGCAACGATGTCTCCCACAATACGGTGCCGCACGACGTCCGAGGTGTCTAAATGAACGAATTCAAGACCTTCGATATCCCCAAGCAGCCTTTGCAGGCCTGCCAAACCACTTCGACCATCAGGCACATCAACTTGAGTTGCATCCCCGGTGACTACAACTTTGGAACCAAAGCCAATTCGGGTCAGGAACATTTTCATTTGCTCAGGCGTCGTGTTTTGCGCCTCATCCAAGATGATGAAACTGTTATTCAGCGTGCGACCCCGCATAAATGCAAGCGGAGCAACCTCAAGGGCTTGACGTTCGTGCAGTTTCTGGACACCTTCCGTATCAACCATGTCGTACATCGCGTCATACAACGGACGCAGATACGGGTCAATTTTCGCCATCAAGTCACCTGGCAAGAATCCGAGCCGCTCACCTGCCTCAACCGCAGGGCGAGTCAAAATAATGCGTTGCACGGACTTTGTTTGCAAAGCATGGACGGCCATCGCGACTGCGAGCCAACTTTTGCCGGTTCCCGCGGGGCCTACGCCGAAGGTGATCACATTGTTGCGAATCGCGTCGATATAGCGCTTTTGCCCGGCTGTCTTTGGACGAATCGTTCGACCTTTCGCTCCCCGAAGGATTTCATCAGTGAGCACCGAACTTGGTTTTTCATCTGAGCGCACCATAGAAATACAGCGCTTGACGACAGTGTCATCGACAATTTCTCCACGACGAAGCAGCAAGACCAATTCTTCAAAAAGTCGAGACAGCACACCAGAGGATTCTCCGAGGATCGATATTTCATTACCGCGAACAATGATCTCACTATCAGAGAAAGCTGTTTCAATCAGGCGCAGATGGCTGTCTCGATGTCCCAGCAGACCCACCATCAGGTGCGAACCCTGAACGACAACCGACGATGACGATGTGGAAGAAGCGGCCGAAGGTGTCGAACTTGTTGACGGGGTTGAAGGAAGCGGTGTCATGCAAAATCTTCTGTCACCGTACTCTGCCAACAAAGGTTTTGGCGAAAGAAGCAACTGGCAAGAATTATTCCTCGAAGAACCAAGAAATTCCTTGCGGAACATCTCTCCATCGGTTTAATGTCGTTGCGCGGGTGTTGTGGCCTAAATAGTCAGGACTTAAGTCCTTTCTAATTATTCGCAGCGATCCGTTGGGGCTTTCCATTCAGTACGGCTGTCCAATTAGGTTTGAGGGACTTATGTCATCTATTGTCGCCATGTCGACAAAAGTAGACATTTTCATTCGGGCTGTGGCGGCACTGGCAACTCCCGAGATCATCAGTCATCTAAAACCCTGATCACGAAAGGATCAACGTGCCTTCTTATCTAACTCCAGGTGTGTATGTCGAAGAGGTGCCTTCAGGTTCAGCGACCTTGTCGGCCGGATTGACCGCAGTTGCAGCCTTCGTTGGCTTCACCGCCGATTTCCCCAAGGACGACCCCACCGACCCGCAGGGCTTGAAGCCCCGTTTGGTGACCAGTTGGACCCAGTACGAAGCTGCGTACGGCGGCTTTTTGGCCGGAGCAATGCTCCCCCACTCGGTCTATGGATTCTTCAATAACGGTGGCGGCATGGCCTACATCGTTCGTGTGGCCCATCAGGCTCCCTCAGATCAGCCTGGTCAGCGAGCCCTGCCGGCTGTTGACCGTGCCCTCGGATTACCTCTTGAAGTCACCAGCATCGGACCGTCCGACGGAATGGCCATTGCCATCGAAAACGGCGACCCGGCTGAAGACGGAAAAGCTCCGAACTTCAACTTCGTCGTCACCGAAGGCGGCATCGAGACCGAGCGTTACGACAATGTGTCCCTCGCCGACATCGCTGCAACCGTCAATAAGGCTTCAAAGCGCGTCAAGGTTGAGACCAAGGTCGATTTGAAGAGCCTGCAGGACATTTCAATTGCTGGCCTTCGCCCCGGTTTGTTCGCCGTCACGCCTGCTCCAGCCGTTCCGGTTGAAGTCAAGCCCAAGCACTTCGCAGGTAGCGAATCAGATCGCACCGGCATCAATGGTTTGGTCATCGCCGACGAAGTCACCATGGTGATGGTTCCCGACCTCATTACTGCAGCCACCAAGGCTGACGGTTCGGTCGACCTCGGTATGTGGAAGGCAGTGCAGACCGCACTTATTTCCCATTGTGAAGGTCAGGCCAACCGTATGGCCATCTTGGATGCGCCTCCGGCCATGTCACCGCAGCAGGTCAAAGAATGGCGTTCAGATGTCGCCATGTACGACTCAGCTTTCGCAGCCTTCTACTACCCATGGATTCGCGTTGACAACCCCGTCAGCACCAGCCCCGCCGATGCAACCATTTTGGTCCCACCGTCGGGTCACGTCGCTGGTATCTGGAGCCGCGTCGATGACACCCGTGGTGTTTGGAAAGCCCCTGCCAACGAAGTAGTTCGCGGAGTGCTTTCAACCGAAATCGACATCACCAAGGGCGAGCAGTCACTCTTGAACCCCATCGGTATCAACTGCATCCGTCCATTCGGTACTCGCGGCATCCGCGTGTGGGGTGCTCGCACCTTGTCATCGAACACCGATTGGACCTACATCAACGTGCGCCGTTTGTTCAACATGATTGAAACCGCAATCATGGAAGGCACTCAGTTCGCAGTGTTCGAACCCAACGATCAGAAGTTGTGGGAAGGCCTCAAGCGCACCATCTCCGCATTCCTTCGAGGATTGTGGCGCGATGGAGCATTGTTTGGCACTACTGCCGATCAGGCTTTCTTCGTGAAGTGTGACTCTGAAACCAACCCTCCTGACTCAATTGATCAGGGCAAGGTAGTAGTTGAGGTCGGCATTTCGCCGGTCAAGCCTGCTGAATTCGTTATCTTCCGCATCAGCCAACTGCGTCAAGCAGCCTGATCTACACAGCTTCTACGAAAGGAACCTGAACAATGGCAAATGAACATGACCTCGAATTTCTCGGGTCTCAATTCGCTCTCGAACTTGAGGGCGTTGAGATGGCTCGATTCACTGGCTGCTCGGGCTTGAGCTACTCAACAGAAGTTGTTGAGTACCAAGACACCGTCGGTGGCAAAATCATCATCCGTAAGCGCCCAGGCCGCACCAAGTACGACGACATCGTGCTTAAGCGTGGCTTGTCAGCAGACAGTGCGATCATTGATTGGCACACCAAGGTTCTCGAAGGTTCCGTTGAACGAACCAACGGATCCATCGTGATTTATGACAACGCCGGAACCGAAGTCGGTCGCTGGAACTTTGAAGCCGGTTGGCCGTCAAAGTGGAGTGCTTCAGACTTGGACGCCGGAACCGACGACGTCATGATTGAAGAATTGACCATCAGCCACGAAGGACTCTTCAAGGCCTGATGTCTCTTACTACGGAATTCTCTTTTACTCTCCCCCGCGGTTATCTCGGGTCGGACGGTACCGTTCATCGCCGAGGCGTTATGCGCCTTGCAACGGCGCGTGACGAGATCGAACCGCTTCGTGACCCCCGGGTTCAGGGTCCAGATGATCCGTATTTAACAATTATCGTTCTCTCGAGAGTGGTCACTGAACTGGGCAGTTTGTCCGCAGTGACCCCTCGAGAGATCGAGAACCTTTTTGCCGCCGACCTTGCCTTTCTGCAAGACCTCTACGGCGTGGTGAACTTTGGCAGCACTGCCGATGTTCGCGCTTTCTTAAAAGAAGCAAGTGAAGCCGAAAAGGCTTCCGTCGCTCGATCTCGCGCCCAGTCATTTGACCAAGATGATGACGACGATGACAACGACGAATATGAAGATGACGACGATCTCGACGACAGCACTGACGACGACCAAGATGACGAATTTGAAGATGATGATGACGATGAAGAAGTCATCATCACTGGACGTCGTCGTGGAGGGGCTGTTATCGAGGAGGTCAATCAGGACTCCTGATGGAGATTTATCCCGAAGACGCGTTGTGGGATGAAGTGATTTATCTCGCTTACCACATCCACTGGGATCTAGATCGCCTGCTTGACTTAGAGCATTCTGATCGTGTTCGACTCGTCGAAAAAGTTGCTGCGCTCAATCGTCGTGCGCTGGACGAAGCCAAAAAGATCATGGCGTAATCGTGGGCATTTCTCCTTTCAACTCGTTTTATAACGAAGGCCCCACTTCAGCAACTTTCATTGTTGAGGTTGACGGAAAGATCCTCGGAGCCTTTCGCGAAGTTCGTGGTCTCGGTGGAAAAGTTGAGATCTTTGAAGTGACTGAAGGTGGTGAGAACGGTTTCGTTCACAAATTGCCCGGTCGCTTTACCTTTGATGATGTGACTCTCAAACGTGGAATGACTTTTGATAACGGTCTGTATAACTGGTTTAACGAGGCCAGTGGAAGTCGCTTTGAGCTGGGTTCCAAACGAGGCAAGGCGACATTGGCTCGACAAAACGTGGCCATCACTTTGATGAGCGCCAAGGGCAAGCGCCTACGTACATGGATTTTGACCGACGCCATTCCAGTTTCTTGGAAGGGTCCTGAACTCTCCATCGAAACCGACGAGTTTCTCGTAGAAGAGATCACTCTTGCTCACCACGGCTTGGTCTCATCGAATATGGGCCTTCCGGCTGGTTCAAGCAAAAAGCCTTCCATCAAGGCATTGAAAAAAGCCGTCACTCCGAAGAAGAAAAAGTAAAGAAGTAAAAGTGATGACTGACCTTTCTTCGCAACCTGTTCCCGTACAACCGCTACGGCGTATCGTGCAACCCACCCCAGTCGCACGTCAGCGCAAGATGACGATTGGCCGAATTGCCGCCAACTCGCAACTCATGGCGAACTCTTTTGGTCGTTCGACTTCTATTCGCAGATCAATCTCGAGTGAATCATCGGTGCGTTTTCCGACATGGTTATTACCTGCGCTTCCTGCACGCGCCGACGACCTTGACCCGTATCGCGATCGTGACATCATCGCGCTCCGCCAGTCACGAATGAAGAATCGGGTAGTGCGTCAAGTACAACCACGTGGTCTCCCCATGGCTTCTCACGCCCATGGACGTAGTCGCTCCGGAATACAAACTGGACCATCGTCCATCGCCCGACGTTTACACCCGATTCGTCGCCAACCAAACCGTAATGACGCGCATATTGGACCTTCGTCGATGCCGTTAATGCGAGTCGCTGCACAACCGCCCCGACCAACCGCTCGACCGCCACGAACACGTTCATCAAATACCGCTGCTAAGAGTGGCAATCGCACCGACCGGGACGGTCCATCGCCGAAAGCGGCTACTTCAAGCCGACGAGTAAGTGCCAACAGCGAAGTTAGGGCGATGAGGAAAGTCGGTCCGACCACCAATCTCGGCGCCAATAAAGAGTCGACCTCGTCAACAACTGCTCGTCATTTTGATGCACCAGTCCAATTTTCACGTCCGCCGAAATTTGAGTCCGTCATGGTCGCACGTTCAGTGTTGACGACACCACATCCCTTTGACCGCGCTACAACTAGTCAGCCGAGTGCGACAACCTCGCAGAGTTCATTACGGGTCAAATCATCACGACCAGAAACATCACGACCAGAATCATCACGAGCAGTGCACCGACTTACGCTGCCACGAGCCAGTGCTCGTCAATCAATTGATCGTTCAGCAATACATCGCCGTCCAGCCGCTGTGCGTCAACCACTCGTCGCTCCCTCCAGTCGCATCCCGCTGTCCATGATGTTCGAGGCTCCCCGTCGTTTGACTTCGGCGTCTGTTGTTGCTTCATCACCGCAAGTGATTCGGGCGGCAAATTTGTCAGGTCGAGCGAGCGCGACAAGTACCCGCACAACCTCAAGCCCAACTACATCGCCGAACCCGACCATGTCGTTGAATACATCACCGGCGTCCTCTTCAAGCACTGCGTCGATAACACGCAAAGTCGCCGACACTCCCACGTCGACACCGACACCGAATACTGGCCCAGATTGGACATCTTTCCCAGCGCGCGATTCCGAGTCGGCCAAGGTTTCGCGCACAGCAAATATCGCTCCTTCCGTTGAGCCAGTCGCTCAGCCCGCACCGATCCCATCGCCCAGTTCAATTTCGGTCTCTGATGCCAGCACTGTTAACACACCTGTATCTGCGTCGACTGATTCCACACGACCAACCGCCATTTCAGCATCGAACTACAACGCCATAGGTACAGACGGCGATTCTGCGATTCGCCGCCGCCCGATGAGCGCCGTGGACATTCCACGAACTGCAGGCTGGCGACAAGTGTTGGGGCTTTCTACCGAGAGCGAAACCTCAACGACGCCCCAGATTGTCTCAGCTGCCCAAGATTCACTATTTCGCCGTGTCGCTGCTCTTGCCAACCCAACCAATGCCCCGCTTGGAACCCCGGGAGACATTGCACGCCGCTCACCGGTATCGGGATCGCTCATCAGCATTGCTTCATCAATGCGTTCGGCTGTTCAAACTCAACGCGAGTCGTCGACTCCCATCTCTTCTCTGAGCACTGATCGATCAAAGATTTCGCGAAAGTTGAGCCGTGATCCCATTGCATCGGCACGTCGGCAGCAAAGTTCTAGTGCCGAATCCGCTTCACGCTCGCAACAGAGTGCAACCACAATTTCAGATGCAAAAGTCCCTCGCACCCAAGTAGCGCGTTCAGAACAGATAAGCCCCCAAGGTACTAAAACTCGCAACGTCGCTCGTCGTCTGAAGAACAGTTCTCCTTCGGCCCAGCCCAATAGGTCTTCTGCAGATGCACGTTCAACGATTTTGCGAAGTCCTCAGCGTGAACAAAAACCGAATACGTCTGCATCCTCACTTGTACAGAAGCCCTCATTTGTTCAGCTGTGGTCATCGGTCAATCAGTCAGTGGCACGTCAATCAAGTTTGACTGCACGACGATCTTTACGACTGCCTCAAGTACGGGTTCATTCACTCAGCAGTAAACCAGGGGCCATAGTTCGTCAGCAGTTTGGCTTACATGATCCGTCGACAGAAACTTCGTTTGCTCAGTCGTCGCGATCAACAGTTCACCACTTGCGCCGGCAGAAGAGTCAACGGTCAAACCTCGCCCTACGGGGCGCTTCGCACGGAGATCCCTCCACTGCTCGGGTGATGTCGGTCGCCCGAGCCACACGTTCTCATATGTCCAGCGTTACTCCAGGAGCAAGCGGCGGTATTCAATTCGCCGGTTCTCTGGCTAAAGCGATTTCTCTTCGACAAACTCACGGAGACGCCCCTAGGGCCATTACTACAACCAACAAGTCACGTCAGACCGACACTGCAGTTCGCCGGTCACCAGCTTCAGATTCAGTCGCGCGTTCGTCAACGCCAAAAAGTTCACGTGCAGGTAACGAGTGGTCGGGTGACTCAACGTCACTCACTGGTGCTGGATCTCGCGTAGCTCAAAATTTCTTAGATCGACTGAGTCGGAAAACCGGTGAAGATTTCGCTCCAGCGATCACGCCCGATCAAGGCGTATCGGTTTCGACATCTGCCGACTCTGACGTCATATCTAGATCGGTTTCTCGAACACCTCGAGCCGAGAGCACACCTCGATATACAGAACCAACGATTGATCAATCCGTTGATTCAATGGGCGCTCAACGAGACGGCCAGCCGCACTGGGCCGTCATGCGCACACCAGCCGACAACGACGACCTTTCAACGAGCGAGTTAATTTCACGTAGCCCAAGTTCGGCTGATACGAGCGAGAGAGCATCTCGTGCCATGGGCGACACCGCCTCAGTGACCAATGGAAGCATCATGCGGTCTGTGGTCGCCAATCCTGCTGCGACCCGCTCAGAAAATCAACCTCATCAATCAGTTCGGGCGAAGGGTAATCGGCAACGCACAGTTTCTGGTACATCGTCAGCACAATCATCGTCAGCACAAACACAGTCAGCACAAACACCGTCAGCACAAACATTGTCGAGTTCTACCCAGTCAGCTGACATATCTCGCTCGGCATCGACAACTGGTTCACGTTCCCGCACTACGGACACCGAGGCAAACCGTTCACGACAGGAAATTGTTGAACGGGGTGGCTCTATCGCTTCGCGAGGCATCTTGCATCGGGCTGTTTCGCGAAGTGTTCCAACTCACAGACTCTCAAGTCCACTCAATGATTTGCCCGTATCTCCAAACGTCACCCCGGGAATGCGTATTCCATCTGAAGCAATGAGCGCGCTCCCAGTTCTTCCAAACGTGGCAAGAACTTCTTCTTCGCCATCTTCCACTTCGTCATCAACATCGTCTTCAATATCTGGGGATACAACGTCGTCACCGGGTGCCAGTATTTCTCGCTCGTCCGGTAGCAGCAGTTCTTCTATCTCGCGTTCAGTGTCGTCACCATCAACAAGCAATGTGCGTCGCGACAGTCATCGATCGGTGAGTATTCGCCGCCAAGCCAATGGGGTGCAATTCGGGCCATCGGAAGATGGAAGCATTTCTGCGGACGCCTTGGTGCGCATGATTGAGTCTGGGCAAAGCATTCCCAATCAAGTCGTGCATCGTCAAGTGTCAGGGACAACCTCGAGTGGCATCATGCGTCGTCCGTCATCGTCTGATCAAGTGTCGCGATCAGTCAGCTCAACAACTATTCGACGTTCGTCATCCCCCGTGGAAAAGGCCGCCCCAGGGCCGGTCTCGATTCTCAGTCAGGTACTTGCCCCTTCGGATGATTCAGATTCAGGCACGAACCAAGTCACAACTAGTCAACTCCTTGACCTTATGGATTGGATCAATCGCATCGTCGATGACCGCCTACGTCAAGAACTCGAGCGACGTGGAGTCGCCGGAGGAAGGTGGTAGTCAATGAGTATTCAAAAGGCATACCTCATGTCCGAAACCAAAACCAAAATTCCATTCATGTTCAATCCGAGTGATCTGGAGTTTTCCAAGTCGACTGACTGGAAGCCGAACAACTCTCCGGGCAGTAACGCACCTCAACTGACCTTTGACAGCGGTAACTCTGTCGAGTTCAAACTCACTGCGATCTTTGACTCAACCGAAACTGGCAAATCAATCACCGACATCACAGACAAGTTGTACAAACTCACGATCACCGACTCGAAAGTCAAGGGAACAAAAGTTGATCGCAAAAGAACCCGTCCGCCGTGGGTTCAGTTCCACTGGGGCAAACTGCGTTCTTTTAAAGCTGTCATCACAAGTTTCAACCTGAAGTACACCTACTTCACTTCGAAAGGCGTTCCACTTCGCGCCGAAGTCAGTATGTCGTTTCGTCAATTCATGGATGAAGGTGTCACTCCTCCACAGAACCCAACATCAGGAACACCAAATCCGGGTCAGGTGCGCCGCCTCGAAGCCGGCCAGTATCTCGATACCGTCGCCGATGAGTTATATGGCGATCCTGGTCAATGGCGGACTATTGCCGACGCGAACGGAATTGATGATCCTCTTGCGCTTATCCCCGGCCGTGTCCTGATGATCCCAGAGTTGGAGGGATGACATGCCTGAAACAGTAGGTATAGCGGTTCCCAAAGTAACCATCAATGGCACCGTGGTCGCCGGCGTCAAGGCCGACGCGCTACTTGATGTACGGGTTGTGCTTGAAACCGCGGCTGCCGCCGCTGCAACCCTGCGTTTTCACGACCCATATTTTGAACTGCTTGAGGGTACGTTTGCTAAAATAGGCGTCAAACTGCAAGTTGCTTTCCCCGATGCAAATGGTGCGGACGTCATTGTGTTTAAGGGGAAGGTTGCAGCGATCGCTGCTGAACAGGGAGCCGCCGATCGCCACGAGTTAGTCATCACTGCGTATGACGCCTCACAACAACTTTCACATGGACTTACCCCAACGACTTACACCGAAATGACGGCTGCAGATATTGTCAGCAAAATCGCCAAGCGCAATAGCTTGACTGCGAAAACCAGCATTACCGGCAAGAAGATGACCTACTTCTTGCAACTTGATTCTGACCATGCCGTGCTTGATGAACTGGCTCGCCGCAACGGAGCCGAATGGTGGGTTGACGACGCCACTTTGCACTTCACAAAGCGAACACTTAAGGCTCCTATCAAACTGAAATGGGGCACGACATTGCAACGTTTCTCGGCTCGCTTTTCGGGCGCCGCTCGCGTTGACGATGTCACTGTTCGCGGTTGGGATCCCGCAACGCAAAAGGCCGTCACTGGCAAAGCAACACGTTCTGCCGTCACCAGTACGAAAGTTGGTCTCAAGTTAAAGATGACCGATACCCGCGCGACTCAAGCCAAGACTCTCAAGGCTTCGTCGACAGTGACCGACATGCCGGTTGGCGCAGCTGATGAAGCGAAGGCACTCGCCGAAGCGATGCAAGCCGACTTGGCAGCTGGTGAGTTACGAGTTCAAGGTGAGGCAATCGGTCAACCCAAAATCGCCGCTGGTTCAACAATCCAAATTGAAGGCGCTGGAACACAACTTGCGGGCACCTTCGTGGTCAACCGAGTTGAACACATCTTCGGCGTCGGCCGGCCTTTGTTGTCACGTTTCGAAGGTGGACGTCATGGTGGAAGCGAATTAGCCGATCACATCGTGAGTGCCCAGCGCGGTTCGGTTCGAAATCGTCGCCAGTTCGCCATCGGTACCGTGACCAACGTTAAGGATCCCGACAAAGTTGGTCGAATCAAAGTGAAGTTGCCCACCATCTCAGACAAAGACGATTCAGCTTGGGCGCGCGTGGTTTCACCTGGTGCCGGCAAGTCACGCGGACTTCACCTCATGCCAGATGTAGGCGACGAAGTTCTGGTGGCATTTATTGGCGGCGACCCGCGCAACCCCGTCATTCTTGGTGGCATTTGGAGCAAGAAGTTTGCACCCCCTACACCTGAACCTGTTAAGGGCGACAAAGTCGGTGAACGATCTTTGGTCATGGCTTCGGGAGCGAAACTCGTTTTCACCGAGAACACTGACAAGAAGAAAGCTGTTGTTGCTCTCAAACACGCCGAACCAGAAACAAACCTGCAGTTTGATAAAGACGGCGTCAAAATCAATGCCAAGAAAGGCACCAAAATCAAACTTGTGGTTGGCGATGCGAGTGTTGAACTTGCTTCCGACGGAACGATCACCTTGAAAGGTGGCGCAATCACCATTAAGGCCACCAAGAACCTCACGCTCCAAGGCCAAAAAGTCAGCATTAAGGGATCAACGGGCGCGGTCATGGATGGCGGTGGATCCAAGGTTGATCTATCGCCTTCGGGTGCGAAAGTTCAGGCCAGCGGCATGGTCACTGTCAAGGGCGCAATGATCAAGTTGAACTAATAATGAACCACTTATTTGCTTTTCACAACAACAAACCAATGAAAGATCAAAGGAGGAACCATGTCAGATGAATTCATCGGTAAGGGCTTCCCCTTTCCTATGCGCATCAATGAAAGTGGATCGTTCACTTTAATTGAGGGAGTGGAAGAACTTGAACGTTCCATGGCTGTCGTTTTGTCGACGGCACCAGGCGAACGACCTTTCCGACCAGCTTTCGGTTGTCGCATCTGGGAATTGATGTTCGAACCTATTGAGACCAGCACCATGGGCCTCATGGAAATGTATGTCCAAGAAGCGCTTCACATGTGGGAACCACGCGTTGAAATCGATTCAGTTCTCGTAGAGCCCTCCGACATCGACGGCGCAGTCACTATTCAGATTTCTTACATCGTGCGATCAACTAATGATCGTCGCAACCTCGTTTATCCGTTCTACACAATCCCGCCTGAAGAGGACTGACATGAGTTTTCCCCGCCCCGATCTAGACGATCGACGTTTCCAAGATCTCGTCGATGAAGCAAAGCGCATGATTCCGCGCTTTTTGCCTGAGTGGACCAACCACAACGTTTCTGACCCCGGTGTCACGTTGATTGAACTCTTTGCTTGGATGACTGAGTTGACGTTGTACCGCCTCAACCGAGTCCCGGATCGCTTGTACGCCAGCTTTTTAGATCTGGTCGGAATTTCTCCGTATCCTGCATCAGCCGCAAGCGTTGATGTCACATTTATGTTTTCGACGGTGCCTGACGAAACAGTCTTGGTACCAGCAGGAAGTGAAGTGTCAACGACAGGCGACGATCCAGTCGTTTTCGCAACGCTGCGCGATCTTGAAGTAGCTCAACCAAATCTTGCGTTTGCTTGGACAGCGCCAAGTAACGGATTTGAAGAGCCCGATGAAGGCCGTATGCGTGATGTCAGCCAAGATTTGGCTCTTGACAACGAAGTCGTCAAGGTCTTCGAATCGAATCCAGTAGCACCTGGTGATTCTTTCTATATGGGGTTCAGCGAATCACTCGGTGGTTGCATTATTCGCCTTGATGTGATCGCCGACGTTGAGGGAATCGGCGTTAATCCAAATAACCCGCCGTTGGCTTGGGAAGTGTGGACCGACGAAGGCTGGCTTGAATGCAAGTCTCAAGGCGATTTAACGGGCGGACTCAACCGCAACGGGCACATTCATATCGCAATCCCAACAGGACACCTGCCGCTGACGGTCGGATCAGAGCGGGCTTACTGGTTGCGCCTGCGGCTCTTGGCCCCCGGAAACGACGGCGCTGGCTACCGCGCTTCTCCGCAACTTTCTTCAGTTGTGGTGCACGCAGTCGGTGGAACGGTTGCCGCCGAACATTCTGAGCCTTTTGGCGAAGAATACCTTGGCAACTCCACCGGCTTGCCGGGACAGCAATTCGATGTTCAAGGTGCGCCGCTTCTCCCGCGTCGCCCTGACGAGTATGTCGAAGTTCGATCTGGTGAAATCACCGAACAATGGCACGAAGTTCCAGACTTTTCGCGCTCTGGACCAGACGATAAGCATTTCACCTGGGACGGTGTGAGCGGAGCAGTCAGTTTTGGTCCTCAGATCCGCCAAGCCGATGGTCGTTGGCGTCAGCACGGAGCGATTCCAGTTGCCGGTGCTGCGATATCGGTCACGAAATATCGTCGAGGCGGCGGCGCACGAGGCAACGTTGGATCTGGTTCATTATCAGTTATTCGTACCGCGGTTCCGTACGTTGACCGTTCTACGAATCTGGTCGCAGCAACCGGAGGCATCGACAGCGAAACCTTAGAGAATGCCAAAGTTCGAGCTCCTTTAACCATTGTTTCAGGTGGTCGTGCGGTCACGTCTTCAGATCATGAACGCCTCGCCCTTGAAGCCACTCCCCGAGTTCGACGAGCCTTGTGTATTCCACCCGAAACGGCAGGAGCACCGACACGCCTGCTTATTGTCCCCGACCCTGCTCGTCCCGTGGACGCCATCAGTATCGACCATCTGGCGATGGACGACGACTTGTTCTCGGTGCTATCGACTTACCTTGAGCCTCGTCGCCTGATCGGCACCGCTCTCGAACTCGGAACTCCGAAGTATTTGGGTGTATCAGTAGCGGCCATGGTGCGCGTTGGACCGGGTCGCGCCCCTGCGGCTGTTCGCCAAAGTTGCCTCGATGCCATCGCCGTCTATTTGTCACCCCATATGGGCGGAAACGATGGTCATGGGTGGCCGTTTGGGCAAGACATCAACTCGGGAGCGATAGCCCATTTGCTCGGCGAATTGCCAGGGGTAGAACAAGTAGAAGAAGTGGTTCTTTTTGAGGCTGACCTTCGTAACGGGAATCGACTCGGAGCAGGTACAGATACCGTTCGCGTTGACTCATACGGTCTACCCTTGTCATATAAACCACAGGTTGTGGCGCGATGACTCGTCGTCGTGGATGGCTAGTCCGGCGTTTGCCGGTGGGAATGCAGGAAGACCGGACAATGACTGGGTTGGTGGCGATCCTCGAAGAGGTGGCGGAGACTGTGCAGCAGCAAGCTGATCAGATTCCGTTCCTAGCCGACCCTTCAGTCACGCCTGAGTTTCTCTTGTCGTGGCTAGGGCGTTTTGTCGACGCCCCGGGATCAGAGAATCTTCCAGAAGCCCATCGGCGTGACTTGCTTCGCGAGACCGGTTCACTCATCTTGCGAAAGGGCACGCGCGATTACATTTTTACGTTGATCGAGCCGTACTTGGTTGGTCCGATTGACCTTCTCGAGGACGGCGGAGTTTTCCGCGAAGGCGAATCAGGTCGATGCGAGGGAATCATCGTCGTGCGCGCGACAGCGATCGCTCACGGTTCTGCTTTAGACCTGTACAAGTTGGTTCGTTCCATCACCCCTGTTCATTGTCAAATTCGCATTGAAATTGCCGGACAAACAGTCGCGCCGGTGGCCGCATGAATACGGTTCTTTGCCCCCAGTGCGGAGTCGAAAACTCCGATCCAGAAGGCAATCGTTCGTCGAACGCTTTTTGCGTTGCTTGCGATTATCCGTTGTTCTTTGCGCGAGGTGTTGTTGCTCGAGGGAGCACCGACACTGATTTAGCTCACGAACGCCTACCAGGTGTTGCTGGCGTCGCCCGACGGGCCTGGATTCCCTGCCCTGATTGTGGTGAACTCAACCCACGTGATGCCACCAATTGTTTACGCTGCGGCGCAATTCTCGCCGTCCCCGAACCTGAACCTGTACAAGCACCTCAAGGAAACGTGGTTATTCGCGAGGTACTAGTCCATGGTGATGTTCGCCGACGTTGGCCGTGGTTCATCTTGGGTCTCTTTGTTGGCAGTGCTATTACTGTTGCGGTCGCGTTTATTGCTGGAGGAATTGGCTAAACCATGCTGCACCTCCTCGACGAAGTTCTTGAAACTCACTTACGTAACACCGTTCCACTTGATCGTTCCATTGACGTTTCATTTGCGATCCCCGATCGTGAATGGAGTACGGGTCTAGCCCGGCCGACGATCAGTGCGTATTTGTGGGATATCAAACGTGACGACAAGCGCAATGTCGGTGGAGTAGAACTCGTTAATCGTGGAGCAACCAAGGTACGCCGACTGGTTTCGCCGCGGGTTCGAGTTTCGTACTTCTTGTCGGTATTCACTGGCGATCAACGCGACGAACATGTACTTCTTGGTCGTTTACTTCAAGGTGTCATGAAGAGCCGTGAAGTCTCTCAAGACATCATTCCTGTCGGACTCACAACACCAGGTGCGCGAATTGAATTGACAATTGGCGCAAGCGAAGGAAATATCGCTCGCGATTTTTGGAGTGGCGTAGACGGTAAATATCGTCCCGGCCTTGACCTGCAGATCATCTTGCCAGTCGACACCGGACTAGGTGTTGAGGCTGGTCCCCCAACAACTGGTGTCGACATCCGCACGTCCGATCAGCGTTTGCCAACTCGCAATTCGCAAAGGGTTCGTTCATTCATCGAAGAAGGACCCAAAGGCGATGCAAAGCCGGACGATGGCGCTTTCGAAGTAGGTGATGCATCGTGAGAGCTCGTCTGACGACGCAACAGTATTCGGCCTTCGTTGGAGTGCCCTTTGAAATCATCGTGCAAGTTCAAAACGATGAACAGATCATCAAGGAAGTGCACGCTCGTCCGGGGTTCATCCCAAGCGAAGCGTATGTTTCTCGGCCGTTAGTCATTTCGCTCTTCCCAGCCGAAACCGCTGATATTCAGCTTGAAATCACGTTGCCCCGCGAAACGCCAGCGGGTTTATACCAGCTACCCATTGAAGTCAGTGACGAGAACGGACCGATCGGAACTCTCACCGCCGATATACAAGTCGCACCTTTCGACGAACTCAGCATTTCTGTCTCACCACGAGTCGCCGCAGCAGGTTCAAAAACCTCATTTGTCGTTACAACCACCAATCGCGGTAATCGTCCAACAGGTGTCAGCCTGACCGCCGCCGATGCTGACCGAGCATTGAAGTTCACTATTGAACCCCGGCGCGCTCAACTTGAAGGTGGTCAAGCAGTCGCCTTCAGTGTGAACGCCAAAGGCAAACGTCCCTTTGTCGGCAACGCAGTCCCTCGCGCCATCCAAATTGACATTGCCACTCGCAGCAACACCACCAGCGAAACTGTCACTTTTACTCAAAAGCCACGCCTCAGTCGCGGACTACTTACGGCATTACTTCTCCTGTCCATTATTTTGATTTGGGCTTTGGTTTTTTCCGCCGGATTTCGCTCTGCGTTGGCTGGACAAGAACCAAAGAAAGCCGTCAATAGCGCTTGGATCACCGGGGCGAAACCAGACCCCAGTGTTTCGATCGGTTCGATCAGTACGAAAATATTGGCGGCATCTGACGGTCGTCCACTAGCGCGAATGATTATTTCAGCCGAACTTGTCGACAAATCTCGACCAGCAACTGCCGCGTCAAGTGATGAAGACGGAGCTGTTACTTTGTCTGGTCTGACGACTGGCGTTTACAAATTGACCGTTTCGGGCGATGGGTATGTCGATCAAACTGTTTCACAGACAGTGCGAGTGGTCCCAAGCGACGAGCCGATTGTTTTATCACAGGACATTGAAATGGTCGGCAAACCTGCATCGATCAAAGGATTGACATCAGGTGGAGATCCAGCCCCGGTCAGCACAGTTGAAGCGCGACTCATGGTCAACGAAGTGCCATCTAGCGAAGTGATTACCGCAACCTCAGATGCAACAGGGCTGTTTGCAATAGAAAGCATGCCTTCTCCGGGGCGATATCGACTCACATTCACCGCGGTGGGTTTTGAACCCATACAACTCTTCCAAGAAGTCGCGGCAGGCGAAACGGTGACCATGCCGACGGTGAAGTTACAAGCCGGCCCCGGTTCAGTCACCGGAATCGTCGTTGACCAAAATGGTATTCCGCTCGGTGGTGCAGCCATCACCGCGACGGCCGGATCTGATGTCATCTCCACAGTGACACCTACCTCGGGCACAGAAGTAGGAAAATTTGTTCTGAGCGAATTACGCACGCCCGCGACTTATCTCATGCAGATCAGCCTCGACGGTTACGGCACGCAAACCCAAACAATTAAAGTGGGGCCAGGCGAAAGTGTGGTTCTCGCCACCAGCATCATTATGAGCAAGGGAACCGGTGTTGTCCGTGGCGCTGTTACTGATGAAAGCGGCAGCGCTCTCGGTGGCGTCTCTGTAACGGCCAGCAACGGAGCAATCGTTGGTCAAACAATTTCAGTTGACAGCGGCGGTTTTTACTCGTTGTCTGGACTTGTTGCGCCTGGTAATTACATTTTGACTTTCTCAAAAGAGGGCTACACCACCGAAGTTGTAGGCGTCTCACTTTCAAGTTCGCTCGGCGCAGCAACCAGCAATGTCATCTTGCAGAAATCCGCGAGTGCCATCACTGGAGTTATCTCCGCCTCGACAGGAACTGCAGTGTCAGGCGCGACCATTGTCGCGACGTCAGGCTTAACTTCGCTCTCAACTCTTTCCACTGATCCAGGTGGAGCCTTCCGCATCGAAGGTCTTGCCAGCGGTTGGTGGACAGTTACGGTCAGTGCTCCTGGCTACACCAACTCCATTGTTCTTATTCAAATTGGAATCACCGATCAAGACCTCGGGTCGATTGTTTTGACAAGTTGAGTCAACGATGAATTTGCGTGCAAGCATTGAACCAGATCGGACTCCGGCTTACGCGGGTATTCCCGTTTTCGCAACCATCACAGTTGCCAATACAGCCGACCTAGTAGATGCTTTTGAGATCCGTGTTTTGGGCGTTGACCGATCGTGGGTGCAGTGTTCACCCGAAAGATTGCAACTCTTCCCACAAACGACAGGAGAGATTGAACTCGCAATTGATCTTCCCGATGACTTTCCCGCAGGCCTTCGCACACTGACAATCCAAATTCGCAGCGAACTCAAACCTGACCGTCCGACATTGCTCACTCTCACGCTTGATGTTGATTCACGCCCGCGCATCAACGTTCAGGTTCATCCGACCATGATTTCAGCGGGCAAAAGTGCGACGTTCGCTGTCACCGTACAAAACCAAGGCAATAACGCTGTAGTCGCGCGACTCACACTCGACGATCCCGAGTCGGTTGTTGAAGGAACCTTTGATCGTCCGGAAATTGACATACCGCCTGGCGAGCAGAGAAACACTCCCTTCCGTGTCAAGGCCAAACGCCCCTGGGCTGGCGCTCCCGCAATACGAACCTTGTCGATCGGGGTCGAAGGTGGCCTAGAAGGCTCCGAACAAATGCTCACATTTGTTCAAACACCACGCATCAGCCGGATGCTGTTTTCTTTTGTTGGATTGCTCATTGCGGCATCAATTTTCGGAATTGTTTTTTCTAAGAATCTCAAGAATGTTGTTGATGCGACTACTACCGATAGCAAGATTCTTGAACAAGCTTTCGGTAATGCCGATCCAGCAGATGGCGTAGAACCCGGAACGATTACAGGAAAAGTCGTCGCACGTTCATCCAAGTTAGGCATTAGCGGTGCGACCGTAGAGATTTTCCTATCAGAAGTTGCTACCCAACCGATCCGGTCAGTCGCCACATCCGATGACGGTACTTTCATTATCGACAATCTCGGACCTGGACCATTTCGAGTACGCGCCATCGCGGCTGGTTTTGACAGCCGATGGTATGGCGATGTCTCTTCCTTTGACAATTCACCAGATATCAACATTGACCCAGGCATTACCAAACAAGCGATTGACCTCTTGCTCGGTGGGCAACCGGCAACATTGAAAGGTGTTGTTGTTGGCGGGAACGTGGAAGGTGCGAGTGTGGATCTCATCGTGCCAGCGAACGTCACCGGTGGCACCCAAGATGCGGTGATCGGAAATATCGAAGTTGATGCAACTGGGGTTTTTGAATTCCAGTCGGTTCCGGCGCCAGGTTCCTACACCCTGCGTGTTCGCAAGGTTGGATCAATCACTACCCAACTTTCATTTGAGTTGTCGGGTGGCGAAACACGTTCAGGTGTCACAGTTCAACTGAGAGCTGGCGATGGCTCAATCTCAGGACTTGTCAGCAGTCCCACTGGACCATTAGGAGCAGCAACAATCACCGTGACGTCGACCGATCAAACCTCCTCGACGCTGTCACTCACAACAGGATTGATTGGTTCGTTCTCATTACCTGATCTACTCACACCTTCGTCATACGCAGTCTCCATCAGTTCAAATGGATACGCCACAAAGAATCTCACTGTCTCGTTAGCTTCTGGTCAAAAAATCACCGACCTCAATGTTCAGTTGCTGCCGAGCACAGGTTCGATTACTGGGCTGGTACGAGACAGTTTCGGCAATGCTGTGGGTGGAGTCTCCATCTCCATTAGTGACGGAACGAATAACTTTGCTACAACTTCTGTCACCGTAGATGATCCTTCAACAGTCAATTCAAATGAAATCGGCTCGTTCGCTGTACTTGGATTACCTGCACCAGGCATCTACACGGTTTCTGTCGGTGGCGGAGACTTCACGCCTGTTGTGCGCAATGTCGCCCTACAGGCAACAAATCTCAATTCGTCGCTACTCATTGACTTGGTTGAGTCGTCAGGATCCGTGACCGGGACTGTTAGCGATCAAAACGGGACAGCCGGCGGAGTGACAGTTCAGATCAGTAACGGTGTAACAAGTCGGTCAACAACCACAGCCTCGACCTGCGTGGTATCGCAACCTGGATGCGTTGGTACATACCGATTTGAGAACGTTCCATCGGGTGTCTACACAATCACGTACACCCGTACAGGTTCAGTGACTTACGCGACTCAAGTCGTGATCACTCCTGGCGCTGCCAAGGTCGTCAACCCTACCTTAAGCGTTCGATCAAGTATTCAGGTTTATGTGTGTAAGGTCGGCACAGGCGTCACGACCACAACCTGCGCCAATCAAACCGGCACGATCATTCCGCAGGTCGGATACCAAGTACGCATTTGGAAAGAGACCGACTACCCGAGCGGGCCTATTCTTGGGGTGGGATTATCCGCCGTGGATGGTTCGTATACCTTCAATAGTCTTGACGCTCCATTGCGATACGTCATTGAAGTCACCAATGTTCCTGGCAGCCCCGCTCTCACCTCACAGACTGTCTCGCTAGCTTCAAGTTCTTCTCAGACCATTGGACTACTAACGCCATGAGTACTTCGAACTCGGTTTCCCTATCATTACCTGACAAAGTTCCCGCGGCGCTCGGGCAGTCGGTCGCCATCAAAATTGGCGTGACCGACTTCAGTGGTCGAGATCGCGAGGTCTTGATTCGACTCGTTGGTTCCCTTTCAGGACCTCTACCGGCAGTTCAGCAATCTCTCCGAGCCCACTTAAGCATCCAAGCAGAACTGCCCATGGTTGTTCCCGCAGGCATGCCACCAGGTGAACACCCGATCCTTATTGAAGTGCTCGATCGGGAGACCGGATCAGTATTGGGCAGTGGCGAAGTTTGCCTTGAAGTTCAACGAACTCGATCAGTCGCAATGCATTTGTCACCGCCTTCAATCCGCCGACGGTTGCGCGGAAAAGTTCGTGTTGTATTGAGAAACCACGATGACCGAACGCATTTCATTCGCCTGAAGACTGAGTCTGATGACAACGATTCAAAGGTCAAGCTTCTTCATCAAGAAGTTGAATTGCGAGCTGGAGAAATGGTCCGCATAAAGGGACGCCTTCGAGTTCGCCCGTTTTTTATCGGAAAACAAAAAGAACACTGGTACTCCATCATCGGCGAAGGAGCTGGAGCACCCATTTACAGTCGTGGAAACATACGACATATTCCCATGATTGGCCGAAATATTAAATCCGTCATGGGCTTAATGTGCATCGTTTTGGTTTGGGCCGGAGCAACCTTGGCAATAGTTCGAGCAGTAAATCCCGTCACTCAAGATTCAACTGCAAGCGCTGCCGAACCTGATGACAAAGACAGCGGCGCAGACATAGGCCCCGACGGAACTTTAGAACTTCCAACCTTGATTGACGTAGCAGGAACAGTCTCAGCCGTTCCCGATGGCAGCGGTATCGTCGTCAAGTGGCGTTCAGTCACCATCGGCGATGTTGAAGGATCTGGAAAAGTCAGTGCGGCTTCAACCGCTGGTAATCCAAACGTAGCGAAACTCAGCACCACGACCGATGAAAAAGGCGCCTTTTCCGTAGCAGGTCTCGACGCCTCAGGACTCTACGAGTTCAGTTTCTCCAAGGCTGGACATCAAACTCAAACGATCATTGTTCAGCCGAACGGTGAACCAGTAACTTTAGAAATCACTCTCGAGGTCGGGGATGGAGTCATCAGCGGAATCACCGTTGACGAAATAGGAAAGCCACTTGGTGGAGTCAATGTCACCTTGACTGACGGCAATATCACCTACCAAACCACTACCCCATCAGATGGTGATCTGCTCGGCAGGTATTCGTTTTCAAATCTCTCTACACCGGCAACATGGGTTGTTGACGCTCAAATTGAAGGCCGTGGACTGGCGAGCACCTCTGTTTCTCTTGATGCTGGTGGATCTCAACCAGACGTCACGTTGGCTCTGTCCCCTGATGTCACAACGCTCTCGGGAACAGTCACATCAGCACTTTTTAATTTGGGAATCTTTCCTATCGTGAAGGTCACTGCCACTGATGGAGTGACAACTCGATCCACCACAACCTTGACTGATGTTTCACTTGCAGGTCAGTTTCGATTAGACCAATTACCTGTCGGACGCACATACACCGTGACTTATGTTTCCGATGGCTTCGTAACTTTCACCGAAATTATTGACCTCACCGTCTCAACAACTCCTCGCGAAATCAGCATGACACGATCCTCGGGTCGCATGATCGGAACAGTCAAGGTCAATAGCGATACAGCCTCTCCGAGTTCAGTCGCTATTTCAATTTCGAACAATATCAATACCTACAAAAGCACCAACCTCGTCGCTTCAAATGGTCAATACGTATTCACCGACATTGCACCTGGAAACTATGTCGTTACCTTTGAGGCTCTTGGCCTAGATGACCAGATTTACGAAGTTGATATTGGCACCGGAACAACCACAAGGCAAGATGCCGAGCTCAATGAAGTTGCAGACACATCGCGAAATAGTTCACTGTCGTTTAAGGTTTCCAAAGAAGGCGAAGATCCAACAAATAACTCGCCGGCGACAGTAAACGTAGAAGTCTTCCACCGTGCCTCGGACGATTGCGGAACAGTGGATCTAGATAATGATTGCCGGTACGAGCTAACGAACGTTGAAGCGACCGCGGACTCACTTGTTACGATCCAAAACCTTGATGCGGGAGCTTATTACTTGCAGTTTTCGGCCACCGGTTACTCCCCAAAGATTATTCAAACTAACGTCTCTCGTTCTGAGCAGAAAGAACAAATAGATGTCACGCTGCAAGCTCTTGGAACATTGACTGGACAAGTCACCGACGACACTGGTGCTCCAGTAGTCGGAGTCACCATCAATTTGATACCAAAAAACGGTCTGACTCAACAAAGAACAACCGATGCAAACGGTGAATACAGATTTTCTAACAGTCTTGATGCAACGGCCTACACGATTGAAACCGCCAACCCGAACTTCTTTACAGTTTCTCGAGGAATAACCGGAGCGTTAAGTGCCACAGTAAACGTTGACATTGGCGTTCGCGGAAAATCAATCGTATACGGTCAGGTTTATTCACTTGACCTGACCACGGGTATCTATACCGCGGTCGAAGCAAAAAACTTTTACGCTTTCTTTCGCCGCACTGGAGAGACAACCTGGATTGACGCAGCCACAGTAGGTATTTCAAAAGGCCTTGGTAGCTATCGACTTGGCTTAGTGCCGACCGATAGTGAAGCCGAAGATTTCACCTATCAAACTTGCCTTGTTTCACCTGTGGATGTCGCCGCGAACTTCACACTGTCCACTGGTGCTTGTGATTCGGCAGCTGATACAAGCACAACCCCTCCTACGATGCCGACGAATCATAACGCCAATGTTTTTTCCAATATCCAAGTTGTTGCTGAAGAGTCTGTCTCACGCTCTGCTTACTTCTCACTTTCACCCGGACTTCTTCAAGGAACGGTCACGGTAGGAGATGCTGCCCAAGCGGGAGTGGTAGTTGAGGCTCAGCGCAAAAACCTTCAAGGTCGAATTCTTGAAACTGCAAGCGTCACAACAGATACGGACGGAAAATATATATTCCGTTCATTGACGCCTACCGCTGCCACCGCACCTTCAAACTTGACACAAGCTCTGAACTGCAGTTACTCAACCAGTTCGTGTTGGACGATCGTTGCTACAGAACCGCTACTCGTCCCGGCGACATATTCAAATCCAGTGACGGTGTATCCACGTGCCACCACGACTCTGCCAACAATTAATATATCCAAGACCAAGGGAGCAATAAGTCTCACGATCACCAGCAACTCTGGGGCGATTATCGCAGATTTGCCAGTCATCCTAAAGGACTCAGACGGAGCCACAGAAGAATCTGGAGTTACCGACGCCAATGGTCGCATTACTTTTAGTGATCTCGTTACTGGCGCGTGGACCATCAGCATTGCGGCGACAAATGACTATTCCGGAATCGAGCAAGTTTATAACATCAGCCAAGGTTCTCTCGTAGATGAAACCTTGCGACTTTTCAACCTTCGCGGAGAAGTACGCATTTTTATCCGCGACGCATCGGGACCAGTTTCTGGAGTGAGTGTCGTCGAAGTTCTAGAAAATTCAACGTCAAACAACCTCTGTGAGTCTTCTGGCGCCATCGCCCTCACTTCTAACGACGGCATCTGTTCAATCAATGGTGTCACAAGCGGAATTCATACCTACCGAGCGACGAAAGCAGGATTGACATCTGCAACGATTACCGTTTCAATCATCGGCGGGCAGGTAAACGTCGCTAACGCTAATCTCGGTTCAGATTCCGGATCATTGCTCGTCACCCTTCGAGATATCACTGGCACTGTCATTCAAGGACAAACCATCAAGGCGACTGATTCACAAGGCGAATTGGTGACATGCACAACAGCCTCTGAATCCGATCTTCCGACACCAACCGCTGATCAACTCGGATCATGCGAGATCACGGGACTTAATTTTGGTATCGCCTCGGTTACTTCTGATGCCACTGAAGATTTTGGTGTTGTTTTTGGCACAATCAGCATTGGCTCTGGTGGGTCAGCACTTACCTTGACCGCAACTCCCAAAAAGGGTGTCGTTACGTTCAATTTCTTCGACGCAAACGACAACAAGATCTTCGGCGCTAAAGCAACTGTCATTATCAATAGCATTCCCGTTTTTTGTACAGCTCCGGTTGACAACAACTTTTGCCAAATAGTCAATGTTCCAGAAGGTATCAGCAACGTCGTTTCCACTAAGGAGGGCTACTCGCAATCAACTCTTCCGATCACGGTATTCCCTGGATCAAATACTGCTGTTCGCATTACTTTGCTGGCTTCATTGTCTTCACTCAAAGGTAATGTCTACGAATCCTCAAAAAATTGCAATGCGGACGATCAGTCGGGCTGCACTCAAATACCGAACGCCATCGTTTCGGCAAGTAACTCCTCGGGATTGTCAGCACTGACCATTTCTGATCCAACTGGCGTGTACGACTACGGAACTTCATTGGTCTCCGGCTCCTGGAAAGTTCAGGCCAGCGCATACGGATATTCGCCGAGTGCTGTTGTGAACGCAACCGTTAGTGGCACGAATAATAACAATGTAAACCTCTTTCTTATTCCGCTTAATGGTTCGCTTGAATTGTCTTTGTTGACACCAATCGGTGGACCGATAGAAGGGATCAAGGTCACGATCCAAAAAACTGACTACAGTCCCATTAGTCGAACGTCGAGTACAACTGGACAACTGATTTTTGAAGGACCAACTTTGGTCTACGGCACTTACTCAGTATCCGTAGTCGACACAGCATCGCCACCCCGATACGTATCTCAAAACTTCTTGGTAAATATTGATCGTGCATCGTCAACAAGTTTTGCCGTATATCTTGGAACGTATGGATCCTTCATCTCAGTACCAGTCGCAGGTATACCAGCCTCGGCCTTTGGACCAGTCACTCCTCTAGGGGTCGATGTTGCACTACTCAATCCAGATGGCGTAGTGATCTACGCTGCGCCAACGCTGGATATTGGCTCTCAGAAAATTGCGTCATTTGCTGGAGTTACCGAAGGCGACTACGACATCGCTATCGCAAATCCTCTCACTCTGAGTAACGGAAGTGCGGTATCGGTCATTTCATCAACGTTGTCAGCGAGTAGTACTTCTTACGAGACTGCTATCCCTCACGGCTTGCTAACTGGTGACTACGTAAAAATCTCCGGTTTAATCCCTGCACAGTTCAATTCAGAAATGGCCAAGATCACAGTTAATTCCCTAACAGGGTTTACCATCTTGAAGGACTTGAACGGTTTTGCCCTGCCGACTGATTTCACTAGTGCGACAGTTAGCAAACTTTTCGACCAGTCAAGTTGGACCACAACCGAACATGACATAACCGTTTCGGCTACTACGTATGTCGTTCCAACCTCTGATTCAGTGTCCGTTTCAGATACACCTCGGACAATCACACTTGACCAAAAAACGCTCATCATCAAGCCTGTATCCGTATCGATAACAGTTCTATCGGGTGACACTCCCGCCGTAGCAATTCCAAACGCTGATGTAACAATGAGTGATGGATATCTGTTGAATCCCAAACGCGACCAGTCAGATACCAGTGGTATCGCCAACTTTTCTGATGTTCCTCCAGGCACCTATACCGTCACAATTTCTACAGACGATGGGTTTACTTCGCAACAAGAGTTGGTCGTTGCAGACTATTCGCTCGCAACTTCTGGAGTGCAATCTTCAACTTTGTCCCTTGCTGCAGGAACGGGCAATATCGAAGTCAGCGTAGGCGGAGATGGCACCAACAGCGGACTTGCAGGAGCAACAGTCACCGACGTCGTCAGTGGCAACTCTTGTGTAACTGCTGGAGCAGGAGCTTCGCTCGGAAAATGCACAATCAGTAACTTGAGTAGTGGAGCACACCGCTTCCGCGTTACCCATAGTGAATATGACATGGTTGAAACTTCGAGCGTCACTATTCAGGGTGGTCGCACAGTGTCAACAAGTGTTTCCCTCGGAGATACGACCGGTGATATTCAACTCACCGCACTAGATGCCTTAGACGGCTCAATCCTGACCGATGTCACCTTCACCCCCTCGGCTGCTGGTAAGGGTGTCTGCACCGACAATCCGTGCACATTCACTGCCTTGCCTTTGGCTCCAACCAATTTTGTCGTAACAAAATCGGGATACGAAGACTCATATGTCGCCGTCGACGTCACTGGAGGTCCAATATCTCGGCTATCCGTTTCAATGGTTCCATCATCCACCAACACATTAAGTATCAAGGTGCTCGACAGCATTACAGGTGGCCCCATCGCTGGAGTTGGTGTCACTCGTGACGGAACCACGGTCTGCAATGTAGAAACGGGTAACGTCACAGACCTATCTGGCGACTGCACCGGCACAAACCAAGCAGCAGGGCAATTTACGCTGCTTGCTCAGAAATCTGGTTACGAGGACACTTACGCCACAGCATCAGTTATTTCTCAACGAAATTCCGAAGTCATCATTTCAATGCGACCGACAAGAACCTCATTTACCTTGAATATTCTTGACGGATCAAGGGATTTCGCTCAAGTTCCTGGGGCAACGATTACATTGCCAGCGAATAGCGGAATTTGTACCGAAGAAATAGATAGCCCCGGAGAATACCTCTGTTCAGATTTTCCGTTACGAGCTATAGACATCAAGGTGACTAAGCCCAGTTACGTCGACGCATATATCAACGTGACACCGACATGGTCAGAAGTCAGCGAAAATGGAGCAACCGTTGTTCTGACTTCAGCAGTCACTACCGAGGACCTCACAGTTTCGGTAGTCAATTCTGTTGACGGTTCTGCTATCGCAGGTATCAACGTTAATCAGTGCACGGCGCTGACTAATAATGACGGCGAATGTACCCGTTCTTCGTTAGCGACAGGTTCGTATACATTGACTGCCACATCGCCTGTCACCGCTGCTCAGCAATACGAATCTGGCTTTGCAACTGTTACTGTTGGCCCCTCAGGAACTGCGTCAGCGACAATTTCGATGCGTCCGATAACTACATCAACAGAAATCACGGTCAGTGATATCAACGGAAACCTTGTGGTTGGCGCAACAGTAACTCCAAGTACTGGCTCATGCTCTGACACCGATAGCGATGGCGAAAGTTCCTGCTCGAATATGCCGACAACCGCCGTCACCTTTGCGGTATCCAAGATCGGTTATTCAACAGGCTTTGCAACAATGACTCCCTCTCTTTCAAAGTCATCGACGAATATTGGCAAAGTAATTTTGACGCCTACAGCATCCCCAGGTGATCTCAATGTGCGCCTGATCAACGCAGCAACTGGCACCCTGATTATTGACACTATGACTGTTGCTGTTCCGGGGAAAACATCGTGCAGCACGACCTCCGGAACGTGCGTCTTCTCCGCTGTGGCACTTGGTCAGATCACTGTGACCGCTACGAGCTTCTCCAACATTTTTGAAGAGAGCTATGCAAATGTGTCAATTTCCCCGTTGGGTGGCACTTCAGCCACAATTTCTCTACGGCCCAAGACCGATTCCATTACTGTTAATGTCTACAACACAGCGGGCTCTGCTCTGAGCGGCGCTGCAGTAAATTACGGAAGTGGTTGGTCATCATCATGTTCAGGCACAGGGCCATTTACCTGTAGTGGACTAACCACATCGTCGATTCCGCTTCGCGTTTCCAACCCTGGATATATCAGTCAATACATCTCTGCCTACACTGGAACGGGCCCAATCAGTGTTGTTCTTACCGCTGAAGCAACCCCTCCAGGGGCCCCTGGAGCGCTCACGGTAACCGTCGTCGATCAAACTGATGCTGCCGTATCGGGCGCATTGGTGACGGTTGTCAATTCAACCGGTACCGATCAATCGTGCACACCCGTTGGCAATGTTTGTACCAAATCTGGTCTAGCAGTTGGTCAGTATCTTGTGTCGGCCAGTAAATCTGGTGAAAATGGATTCGCGACTGTTTCCATGACAGCCGAGGCTTCAACTTCGGTAAAAATCGTTGTTCGTTCCGTCAGCGCTGCCCCATCCGCTGCGGATTTCACATTGAGTGTTCTCAACAGCTCTGGGTCGGGCATAACTGGCGCAACAATTACGGCGTCCGCTGGAACTTGTACCTCAACTACTCCTGCCGGAAGTTACGCGTGCTCCGGGCTCTCATTAGTCCCGACTTCATTCAAAATTGAAAAAATCAACTACAACACCGCCTATCTCAATGTCACCCCCACATCCTCAACCGGTGGGCACGCGCAAATTATCTTGGTCACAACTCCAGCGACCGTGGCAACCACCAACACCCTCAATGTGAACGTGGTTGATATCTCAACAGGTTCTGCATTAACAGGAGTCACGGTTAATCATTGCTCGTTGGTAACAAACTCCAGTGGCGATTGCTCAGGAACTTCACTAGCGGTTGGACCATTATCTGTTGTCGTAAGTTTGGCCAACTACGAAACCACCTACTCAACTGTGTCAATCAGTTCAACTGGTCCAACCTCGTTGAAGGTCGCGCTTCGACCAGTGAACGCCAAGATTTCTTTCAATATTTTCAATTCGCGAACAGGTGCGCTAGTCACAGCAAATGTTTCTATTGCTTCAGCAACGGCCGAGACTTGCACTGGAAGTTGTTCGCTTTCTGTTTCAGGCCAGGGCAACAAGTCAGTTTCCATTACGGCCGCCGGATATCTCACCGCCACTGCAACTGCCGCTTACCTAGGCTCACCTGTTGCTTTGAACTTCTATCTCGTTCCAGTTTCAACGTTAACTGTGACTTTTGCAGCCGTAACTGTGCCCTCGACGACTAGCCCTGGATTTACAACTACGGTGACGGTTTCTCTATCGGGAACGTCCTACACGTGTTCAGGCACAACTTCGTGCACAATCGGTGAATTGCCATACGGTTTCTACAACATCACTACTAGTGCCAATTCAGGGAAATCCGGAACGGCATCTGTCTATTCATCAAGTTCTTCTGCAACTCTCTCTTAATCAAATTAAAGGTTGAAAGATCATGAAAAAACTCATTCTCTTTATCGCTTCACTGGCCATTCTCACGTCATGTTCGGGTGACAAGTTGACCCGTGATGACTCCGGAAATGTTGTTAAACGAGGCACTGAAAACATTTTTGAAGTCAAAGTTGGTGACTGCACCAAAGAAGAATTGAAAGAAGAAGCAACCGAGATTGCACTTGTCCCCTGCACCGAACCCCATACGCATGAGGCATATTTTGCGGTTGATTATGTCGGAGATGCGTACCCAGGTTCGGCAGCATTAGAAGTATTTGCCGAGCAGCAGTGTGTTGGTTCCTTTGCTGATTACGTCGGAGTCGAACTCTCGCAATCGAATTTCTATTTCACTTTTCTTTATCCAAGTGTGACAACTTGGCAATCCAAGAACGACCGTCAGGTGGTGTGTTTCGTCGTTTCGCGAGACGAAGTACTGGTCGCTTCAGTAAAAGGAACGGCTTCATAACTCGAATTCATTCACGTCAAACGGCGAGTCGCCTCTTCAACTGACACTTCACCAGAGATCACTCGTTGAACGACTGGTTCAACCTCGAGGATGAGCCCTACGAGCCCAACGACCAAAGCATCAAGTACTGCCGCCACCGCAACGCCTTCAATTGTCGGCACTGCAGCCTTCGCCACCAGGTACTCCGCATTCATTTCGTTGACCATCACCGAAACAGAACCAATGATGAAAGAAACATTCAAGTTATTCAGTAGTTGAAGAACATCACTAGATTTCGCCGATCCAGTTGGCAGCACACGAGCAAATGCGACAGTCGCAACTTGATTCGTCGTGTAGATTGAAATCATCACATTGGTGCCGTTGCGGTCGGTTGCACTAACTTCATCGTCGGTCTCACCGTCAACGATGAAGCCCATTTCCATCAACGAATTGAGAGCCTGAGTCCATGCTGGAGCCGATGCAAACAGCATCCCCACCATGTGTCCACCTTCCGGAGTTTCAATTTTGCGCATTGCCGAAACGATTTCAAAATCATCGGCGTGCCATCCGCGGGGAGACTCAACAGCCATCCGAGTTGCTTCGACTGTGATGCTGACCGGCCCTGCACCGTCCAGCACATCAGGGAAACGACGACGACTCTTGGCACCGAAAATATCTGAATCTTGTATCCGTGACCACTCTGATTCGTCGAGCACAAAACGAACCCGGATCATGGAATCGTTGACCGGATCTATCTCGGGATCAACAGTCAAAACATCACCGAAGGTAGAAATAAAAGGAACGACAGCCATGATTTTCAGGCTACTCTGAGGCCATGGCTATTCAGGTTGTCAGTGGCGCCATGATGAAATGCAGTTACGGCGTCGCCCCGTCTTCACTCAATGTATTGCCCATCAATCGTGTCATGGCTGGTGCGCCCGCGGCAAATGTGATGGATATGGTTCCAATGCTGAACATTCCGCCATTTGGCATGTGTCAATCAATGGCGAACCCGATGGTCGCAGCAGCGACTGCCGCCGCCCTTGGAGTCTTAACCCCGATGCCCTGCATTCCCATGCCAGCAGGACCTTGGTCTCCTGGTTCGCCCAAGGTCAAAGTTGGTCCGATGAAAGCGCTATCAAACAACAGCAAAGCGACCTGTGCGTGGGGCGGACAGATTCAAATTTTGATGGCTGGCCAAATGAATGTGATGATCGCCTAAATCACGCACTCGGTGTCACAAAGTTGGAGACACCACGTAACGACCAGAAACCTCACCAGCCAAGATTGCAGTCAGCACCCGATCAAGATCACCGAGTCCGATTGAGTGTCCGATACTTTCCAGACCCGCTGGTTTGAGATCAGTGGCAATTCGCGACCAAACATTCTGACGGATGTCCATTGGTGTCTGTACTGAGTCGATACCCAACAGCGCGACTCCGCGAAGAATAAATGGCATCACTGATGTCGGTATCGCAGTTCCGCCAGTCAGACCACTTGCAGCGACGGCCGAACCGTAGTTCAGTCGCTTAATAGCGTTGGCAAGAGTGTTTCCGCCGACGCAATCGACAGCCGCAGCATAGGTCGTTGTTTGCAGTGGCCGAGAGTCATCGGCCGATAGTTCATTTCGATCAATCACGCGAGCCGCACCGAGGCCAAGTAAGAAATCTGTCGCTGAAGCCTTGCCGCTACTCGCCACCACCTCGTACCCACGACCGGCCAACATTGACACCGCCATACTGCCAACACCACCAGTCGCACCGGTCACCAAGACTGGTCCGGCCGACGGAGTGAGTCCCCAATTTTCAAGAGCAACAACTGACAGCGCAGATGTAAAGCCACCGGTGCCCACGACCATCGCATCACGAGTCGAGAGACCGTCCGGCAATGCCATGACCCATTCAGCAGGTACACGGGCGAACTTCGAATAGCCGCCATGTCGAGCGACGCCAATGTCGTATCCGTGGGCAATCACTTTTTGACCGACAACAAATTGTGAGCCCGCCGCATCTACAACGGTGCCCGCAATATCGATTCCGGGAATCATCGGCTTGAGACGCGAGATCTTTCCGCTCGTCGTTGACGCTAAGCCGTCTTTGAAATTGACGCTCGACCATTCAACTTCAATCAACACACCGTCTTGAGCGATGTCAGTAAGCGTTATTGACTGCGCTGACCGATGTGAATTCTCTGGATCATTCGAAAATACAAACGCTGGGAAAGTTGAAGAACTCATGTCTTCACCTTACGACATGAGCCGTAACAACAATCAGCCGTAATTCTTTCCGACACACTCAATAACTTCGAGCGTTTGGGACTCTGTAGTCGAATGCCCAGGAATGCCTAGCCAAGTGATTCCCGCTCGTCTCAGCAATTCAATTTGTTCACGGTGATACTCAATATCATCGGTCTTTGATCCGATGGTGTGATCGGGATACGTTGTCAAAAACTCCAGCGATGACGCTCGGCCTCCGGCCATGTTCTTGACTTCAGAGATTTGTTCACCAAGCTTTGTGATGTCGCCGATGTTTGGTGTGCGAGTTGTGTTTGACACAACTTCAGCGCTCAACATGGGCATCCATCCTTGGGCCGATTCTGCAACACGACGTTTGGTGAGCTGGGAATTACCGCCAATCCAAATTGGAATCGGTTGTTGCAGGGGTGCCGGACGACAAATGATTTCGCGAGCCTCGAATCCATCACCGATAAAGGAGACTGGTTCTCCTGACCAAAACTTTGGGAGCACCTCAAGGGACTCATCAAAGAGGGCATTGCGACGTTCAAAATCGACACCAAGCGCTTTGAACTCGCCCTTTTGATATCCGGCGCCAACACCTAGCGTGAAACGGCCATTTGACAATAGATCCACAGTGGCTGCAGCCTTGCCCAACAAGAATGGATTGCGATACGGCAGAACCGTCAAGTACGTCACGAGTCGAATCCGCTCAGTGACGGCCGCAGCATGGCCGAGCGCCACAAAAGGATCGAGAGTTTGGTGTCCGCCCGCGTCAAGCCAACGTGAACCAGGCGCCGGATGCTCGGTAAAGGCCAGACCGTGCAATCCGTGCGCTTCGACCGCCTTGGCCACCTCGGTGATTCGACCAGCTGCCATCATGTCGCCATCTCGCCCAGTGGCATCGGGGTATTGGTAAAGAAAACGCACCTTCTGAGAGTACCGTTTCAGAGATGGTCAAGAGGTTCCCTAACGAGAGAGTCGCGAAATGAAAATCGGCTACACAACCATGAATACCCCGGCTGATATCGCACCGCGAATCCTTGGTCCGCTCCTTGAAGGTGCTGGATTTGACTCAATTTGGATTGGCGAGCACAGCCACATTCCCGTGTCACGCTCGACCCCGTATCCCACCGGCGGCGACATGCCGTGGCAATACACCACGATGATGGACCCCTTCATCAGCCTCACCCAAATCGGCGAACACACCACCAACCTTCTCTTGGGACTTGGAGTCGCCCTGCCGCTCGAACACGATGTCTTGGCACTCGCAAAAACCGCATCAACACTTGATGTGCTCAGTAATGGTCGACTGCAGTTTGGAGTAGGTGTGGGCTGGAACCAAGAGGAGTTAGCAAATCACAGCAACGTAAAATGGTCAATGAGATATCGAGCCCTTGCTGAATGTGTTGGAGCACTGCGCTCACTTTGGGTTGATGACGAGTCAGAGTTTCACGGCGAATATTTCAACTTTGACAAAGTGTGGTCACGACCTAAGCCAATGCAACAACCCCACCCTCCCATCTGGTTTGGTGCTGGCGGCAAACTCGGTTCACAACACACGATTGCGTGGGCCGATGGATGGATGCCGCTTGATGTCACTTTGGGGGATGTACCAAAACGAGTCGCTAAATTTCGCCAACTTTCAACCGACGCGGGCCGTCAAGACATACCGATCTCCATGGTCGCTTTTGGTGATCCATCCCTTGACACCTTGTTGATGTATCGCGATCTCGGCATTGAACGAGTCATTGTTGGTTCAGGGCGCGACGGATGGGAAGATCCGTCCGGAGTTCCAGCGTTTATTGAGCGGTACGCAAATATGCGTGATCAATTGTTGTAACGGTCTTGATCTAGGACCATGCGGCAATGACCTCATCAGCCGTGACGATCGTTGCCAAAAGCGAAAGCGAATTTTCTAACACTGCATCGGCATATTCTCTCGGAACACCGCAGACACCATCACGAACAATGATCACGTTGTAACCAAGATCAACTGCACTCATCACCGTTCCGAAAATGCCCATATTGATCGACACTCCAGTGACCACCAAAGTGCGAGTCGCTAGATTACGCAAAATTTGGTCAAGCGAAGTTTGAGTAAATGGTGTGAGACCGTGAATACGCGCAACCACGATGTCACGATCGTCGGGACCCAGTTCAGAAACAAGTTTTGCGCCCTCAGTGCCCTGATCAATTGGTGTTGAACCTGTCTCGCGGCGCAAACGATTATTCATGGCAAAGACTTTGCAATTATCAATTGCACCGAGACCATCAGCACGATTCTCGGCGACACAATGAACAACTTGAATTCCCCGCTGTCGGGCCGAGTCACAGAGGCGTCCAGCAGTTTGCCTCACTCCGACGCGTTCAACTTCATCTACAAGAGCTTTCATCAAAGCACCAGAGCCCACAACACCATTTTGCAACTCCATGGTGAGAATCGCCGTTGTCTCAGGATTCAATAGCGTTTTCAGGCGACTCAGTTGTTTCTCATCCATGTCCAAGATTGCCACACCGCACCCTCATATCTGCTAACTCTTAGGTATGACTAGTGCGCCAGACGCCAACAAACCGAGCGATATTCGCGGAACCACCCCCGACGAGTACTGGAAGTCCTTCGAAGAGAGGTGGACGTCACTGTTGACATATCGCTATCTCGGACGCGAATGGGGTTCGCTCGATAACAATGTTGCCGAAGGCCATTTCATGAAATTGCGCCACGATATGCGAAATAGCACTGGTGGCATTATGGCTGCGCCTCTGTGTGTGGCTTCTCCAGAATGCGGAGGTTTCAATGACAACATCGTCGTTCCTAATCCGCTCATTGCATCCATGCAGATTCTTGATCCGGCCCGTGACGTGAAAAAATTGATGATCCTGCCGGACAACTTGCATACAGGTCGTCGCCTGGGCTTCAGTCGGGCTCTCGTTGTTGATGCAGATCACCCCGATCGAGTGATCGCGATATCGACTGGGGTCGGACTTTCACTTGGTGACGTGCCAGAGGGTTATCAAAAGATTGACAATCCGCCCATTGATGTCGTGGACTCCCCCGACTTACCGCCTCTTCATCAAGTCTTTGGTGCTCAAAGAATTTCTCACGGGGTGTGGCAACTACCGCTACTCACAGCCGAATTAGCGTCACCTGATGCAGCGCTTCACATCGGTCCACAACACATTGCTCTTGAAACTGCGTCAACCGAGTTAGCGCAAGCATTGAGTTCGGCCCAATTACAAATCAGTGATTGGTACGTAATGTTCGTGAACCGTGGCAAGGTCGGTCCGTTCGTTACTCAGGGCGAAGCATTTGTCGGTGCTGACGGAAAAGTTGGAACACGCGTGAACTTGATTGACGAAGGCGACAATCATCGAGTTGTCAGCACCTGCGCCGCAACTTTTTCACCAGTCCACTCGTGATTCTGACCCACACGTGATTCTGGTGCAGAATAGTTGCGAAATGCGCAACGATTCTGCACCAGAATTACAGGTTTAGAGGGGCATACCTGAGATCTTGCGGAGGTTGTCACGCAAGGCCAGACGACGCTCGTCGACGGTGAGTCCAGCGAAGTCACCGACCCAATCGCGAGGCGCTGCCAATCCTTCAGGGTGCGGCCAATCGCTACCCAAAAGGATTCGGTCAGCACCAATGAGGGTACTCAAAATTGCGATGTCGTCTTCGTAGAACGGAGCGACCGACACGTTTGAGCAGAAGGTTTCTACAGGATCACGCTTGTACAACTGCGGAGTCTTGCCGTACGAACGCTTCAGGCGACGCAGCAAGTCAGGGACCCAACCAGCTCCGAGTTCGACCGTCGCGATCTGCAACTTCGGAACACGATCAAACAATCCGTGACAAATCAAAGAAGCAACCAAGTCGAAGACGGGGCGCTCAATATGAACTCCCATCACCTCGGTCAATGTCGACATCTTCATGCCCGTGTACTTGAGGCTTTCACCCCAGCGCTCGAGGTAAATGCCGTAACCCGAATCGGCTCCGTGGAACGCAATGGCGACTCCAGCGTCGGCAGCGATATTCCAGAAGCGGTCATACATCGGGTCAGCAAGTGAACGAAAGCGGTCTGGCGCCTGCACGGGTGCCGGACGGAAGGTCACAAAACGTGCACCTTTTGAAATCGCTAATTCAAGTTCTTTTTCTGCACGAACGGGGTCAATCAATGACATCAATGGACCAGTCAAGATTCGATTGTCGCGGTTGTAACCCCAGTCTTCGTCCAGCCACTGGTTGTAGCTATGAAACACCGCATACAAAGCTTCGACATCGTTGGCGAGCATTTCTTCAAGACCCAGTCCGAGGCTCGGCAACACCCATGCAAGGTCAACGCCTTGTTCAATGAGCTTGGCGACACGAGCTTCGCGTGAACGAGCCGCTGGCGGAATCGGACCCATCTCAATGATGTCGCGGATTTCTTTTCCGCCATGGTTCTGTGCACGGAAATACATTTCAAGCGAACCAGGAACACCCACGGGGTCGTAGGTGGGATTCGGAATGAGCGTCAACAAACGATCGTTGACGAGCAAGGTTTTGCGACCGTCAACTTCGACCCAACGAACCGCTGACTTATGCGCTTTGGGCAAATGACGAGTGACTGCGTCTTCAGCCTCGTAGTAGTGCTGATCGGCGTCAGACAGCCCGTAAGTCACGTCATCAAGAACTGGTCGAGATTCAAGAAGTGTCATATTTTTCCCTTAGGTCAGGCGACAGCAGCAAATCTGACGCTCCGTCAGATTGTACGGTATGGAGAAGCCTAAAGATAGATCTAGCCCGTGTACGGTGACCAAGGTCCTAGAAAATGGGACTTTGGTTCATGATCAGCGACGTACGGTCAAAGGAGTGTTATGGAGATTTGGCAGGTCATAGCTCGTGAATCGATTCGTGATCTGGTGGCGCGATACAACGCCAACGGAGATACCGGTCGGTTCGCCCAAGTACGAGAACTTTTCAGCCCCGAGGCCACCATGGACATCGGCGATGGGAGGGTCTATCGCGGTCTCGATGACGTCATGACGATCTTTACCGGCACCAAGGAGGCGACCGGGGCCGCCAGTGCACTTACCCATGTTCGCCATTCAACCACCACGCATCAAATCGACCTGATTGATGAGACCCATGCCTCAGGTCGCTTGTACTTCTTCGTCGTCACCGATATTGGCCTCGACCATTGGGGCCGCTACGTCGACTCTTATGTCTCACTCAACGGTCAATGGAAATTCGCCTCGCGAAAAGTCACCGTAGACGGATGGGCAGAAAACTCTCTCTTCCCCCACTAACGACGAATTGGCATTAGGTACGTTCGGGGCGGAACGCTGAACGGGGCCGCTGCACAAATTCAAAGGGCACACCATCGGGATCGTTCAGGAAGCAGATCCACATGTCTGGAACTGCCGTTCCCTCAAGTTCAACTTGTCGTGGCTCACGTTCAAACTTCCAACCGTCAGCCAGGAAACGTTCATATGACGCAACAGTGTCATCAACTCCTACGGCAGTCCTAAACAATCCCGCATGATTCGCATCGACTGGGTGTTGACCGTGCGACTTGGGATTTGACCAATCGGTCAACACAACTTCTGCCGCTTCATCAGGCAACTTTATTCGATGCGCTCGACCAATTGCGGACGAACCATCAGCGGACTTCAAACCCACGAAGTCACCGCTCTCAAGTGCATGTTCAGCGACGTCCAAGAATCCCATTCCGTGATACCACGACAATGAATCTTCGATATTGGTCACGGTGATCCGCAGGTGGCGTAGGCGCGATTCGCCCAAAGGAATGCTCTCATCTTGCATGAGGTCAACTTGAGTGCCGAATGGATCGGTCAATGTGGCCCAATTCTTAATCCACGGTGACGACGAATGAGACACCAGTTTTGATCCAGCCGCGACCATACGGTCAATCATCACCGCAACATCGGGAACACCGAAACCGACGGCCTGCATTCCAACGCGAGACGCATCGGCAATAGGCGAACCAATCATGGCCGGACTCACCCATTCTTGAACCTCCAGCGACGCACTCGTTCGCGGGCCGCGCTTGTCGTATACGAAAGCCGCTCCGCTGACGATTTCCCCATCGATCCCCAGCAATGACCCATCTGATGGATGAAGCGGATTACGCATCACTTCCTTCATGTCTAAGACATTCACGTAAAAGTTGACAACTGCATCGGTGTCAGCGCAGCAGTAGCAGATATGCAAAAAACGGCGAGAGGGGGCTTCAATGAGATCAGTCACAAGTGTGGACAGTACCTCATTGACCTCATTGACCTGACAGTATTGAGACTGTTCGGGAGGATTTATGCAAGAGAAAATTGATGGTCGTCGCCTCGAAGGCAAAACCGCGTTAGTCACGGGAGCAAGCCGAGGTATCGGCGCAGCGATCGCCCGCCGACTTGCCGCCGAAGGAGCCACTGTCGCGTGCATGGCCCGCACGCTTGACCCTGACCCCCGTTACGAGGGAACTCTGCGCGACACGGTTGATTTAATCACTTCTTCAGGTGGCAAGGCATCAGCGTTCAAAGCCGACTTATCCAGTTCCGAAGATCGCAAAAATCTGATTGACCAAGTGCACCAAGAACTAGGTCCCATTGACATTTTGGTCAACAACGCTGCCGTCACCTTCTTTTTGCCGATCGATTCATTTCCAGAAAAGCGTTTCAAGTTGATGATGGAAACTCAAGTGTGGGGTGCAATTGATCTCGCCCAACAAGTCATTCCTGATATGCGGTCACGAGGCGCGGGATGGATTTTGAACATCTCTTCTCGTGCCGCCGTCAAGCCAGTCGGACCCCCATTTGAGGCATGGTTCGCAACTGGTAATTCGTCGGTCTATGGCATGTGTAAGGCCGCACTCGAGCGTGTTTCTTTAGGAATGGCTGCCGAACTTCACAGTTCGAATATCGCAGTCAATACCTTGGCTCCGTGGGACAACGTGCCAACTCCGGGCGCTGGCAATCACGACTTGCTTGAAGATTTCAAGATCGAACGTGAGGAAGTCATTGCGCAAGCAGCACTTGAATTATGCGCAGGAGACCCGCAACGTTTGACTGGCCGAGTTGCATATAGCCAACCATTGCTCGCAGAAATGAGCGTGGTGGCAAAAAGCCTGACCGGAGGACCTCTTTCGTGAGTTCAATACGACGTGGAACATGGACTAACTGGGCAGGAAATCAATCAATCAAACCCAAGTGGATCAATGAACCGGCAAGCGAATCTGATGTCGCAGACATCGTTGCACGAGCCGCAAAATCTCAGAGAACGGTCAAAGCCGTTGGTGCGGGACACAGCTTCACTTCAACTGCGCTCACTTCTGGCCACCTCATCAACATGGGTCATCTCAACAAGATCGTTGATGTCGATCGAGCGAACAACCAGGTCACAGTTGAAGCCGGAATTCATATTTCGGATCTCAATGAACAACTCTTTGAACTCGGTTACGCGATGCCCAACCTCGGGGATATCGCCTATCAGACAATTAGCGGAGCAATTTCCACATCGACTCATGGCACAGGTTCACGACTCACCGGCATTGCTGGTCAAGTGGCGGGTCTACGACTCGTCAATGGTCACGGCGAAGTTGTCGACATCAATGGTCAACAAAATCCCGAACTCCTCGACGTGGCACGGGTTGGCGTCGGCGCTCTAGGAATCGTTACTCAAGTAACGCTCAATGTTGTTCCCGCATTTCGCCTGCGAGCCGTTGAGGGTGCACAGAAACTTGATGCGCTCATTGAGAACCTTGATGAACTTGTCGACTCGAATGAGCATTTCGAATTCTTTTGGATTCCCCACACACGTTGGGCGCTCACGAAGCGCAACAACCGAACAACTGATCCGGTACATATTCCGAGTCGTGCTAAGCAGTGGTACAGCAAAACGTTTTTAGAGAACTATGCGTTCGGTGCGGTGTGTGCCCTCGGACGCCTCAAACCGAGCCTCATTCCTCGTCTTGCGACGGCCCTACCATCAAGTGGTCAAACCGAAATCGTGGATGAAAGTTTCCGCATCTTCGCTAGTGAGCGCATCGTCAAGTTCGTCGAAATGGAGTACGCGATTCCGCGTCAGTATTGCGGCGAGGCTCTTCAACGAATTCGCAAAATGATTGACGACAAGGGTCACCTCGTCAGCTTCCCAGTTGAGGTTCGATTCACCGCCAAAGACGACATCGTTCTATCAACTGCATCCGGACTAGATACGGCCTACATCGCAGTTCATATGTACAAAGGCATGACTTATGAGCCCTATTTCCGCGATGTGGCCAACATCATGTCTGATTACGAGGGTCGACCCCATTGGGGAAAAATGCACTTTTTGAAAGACAACGATTTGTCACATTTGTATCCGCGTTGGAACGAGTTCATTTCCGCTCGAGAAACTCTTGATCCACATCGCACTTTCGCCAATGCCTATACCAATCAGGTTTTCGGCAAGTAGTAGATGTACTGCAGTGTCCACGAGCCTGTGCTCGTGGTGCTCTTACAACGTCATGAGAGACATAAAAGTGGCCATCAATGGACCGCCAGCTCGGTCGTCCCCCACGGTGCCATCTCCCATGCGGTTCATCACATACGCAAATGTCATCTCAGCCTCAAGATCGTTGACACACAACGATCCACCCCAACCGCCCCAAAAACAAGCTCGTTCATTTGGGCTAATGGGCGTGTGTTCTGATTTCAATCCGTAGCCAACACCGAGTTTCATCGGCGTCATTAAAACCTGATCTGTACCTTCGGCTTGAACATCAAAAATCTTCTCGACAGTGTCGCGAGAAAGAAAGCGCTGACCTTTGACAGAACCGCCATGGGAAATGATCGATTGAGTCAAAGCAACTGAGCGAGCGTTTCCTTGTCCGTTGGCAGCGGGGCTTTCACAGCGTCGCCATTCAGGCGTCCAAGAAAAGCGGGCATCCATCATTGGGTTCATCATCGTTCGACCGAAAATGCTGTCGGACGGGATATTAGGCGGCAATCCCTGTTCGGCTGGAATAACTGATGCAATACGGGACTCGACTTCTTTCGGAACCCCAATATGAAAATCAGCCCCTAAAGGTTCTGCCACTCGCGTACGAAAGAAGTTACCTAGGGACACGCCAGTGACTCGCTTCACCAATTCTCCCAACAAATATCCCTGGGTGATGGCGTGATAACCAGAACGAGTACCCGGCTCCCACCAAGGTGCCTGCGCAGCAAGTAGGGACGAACATTTTTCGTGATCGTACAAATCTGCAGCGACTAAAGGCTCATCCCAGCCAGACACACCCGATGTATGTGACATCAGGTGGCGGACGAGAACCTTCTCTTTTCCGTTAGCGGCAAATTCTGGCCAGTGTTTACATACGGGATCGTCAAGATTGATTTTGCCTTCATCAACCAACATCAACACGCACAAAAACATTTGTGTTTTGGTGGTTGACCAGACATTGATCAATGTGTCTTCTTCCCACGCGGTCGTACGTTCAATGTCGGTATGGCCGCCCCAGATGTCAACGACCATTTCACCACGATGCATGACCGCAACGCTCGCTCCAACTTCAAAATCTGAAGTGAAGTTCGCAGCAAAAGCATCCTTTACTGATTCAAATCCTGGTTGAACGAAACCATGTACTTCCATCTGAATATCTCCTTCAATTGTCAATAGGTTTATAAAGAATTAATGGTAATAGTTCCTGTTGAACCATTCACAGTGATGTTGGCTCCATCAGGAATCTTCTTTGTTGCGTCGGCAACAGAGGCAACACACGGGATGCCCAATTCGCGGCTCACGATGCTCGCATGAGATCCCACGGCTCCAAGATTCACCACGACAGCTCCAGAGGCCAAGAACAGCGGTGTCCACGAAGGATCGGTGTTGAGCGTCACCAAAATGTCACCAGCCTCAAGTCCACTCGGATCAAAGGGATCGAGAATGATTCGAGCGGTTCCGGTGTACTCGCCAGCCGAACATGCCACTCCCTTCAAGACATCACCAACTTTGACTGTTTCTGTTGATGCCTTGTCGCGACGCGGCCATTGCGACAACGGTGGAACATCCATTCCGATGATGTAGGGAGGGTCTAGTAATGCGAGTGCTTGATGATCGACAAAACGTTCAGCCAAGACAGCTTTGAATGACGCGGGATCTCCTAGGTATTGACTCAACTCAGATTCAAGCAACATATAGACCTGCTCAGTTGAACCAAGATGACCAGCAGCGACCATTCGTCGGCCGATTTCATCGAAGCACACGCGTACTTCGTGAATTGCCGCAATGTTGTTGCTCTTACAACGCTCGCGAGTCGCTTGCCAGACTCCCGATGACGCATACGACGCGGCGAACGCTCCGCTCGTTTCAGGATCACCACTGAGTAGTTCCATGAATTCGTTGTACAAACGTTCACGCTCTGCCGAATTACGCGCATGGGCTTTATGCGGATCGGCAGAGTCATCTTGGTGGCGCAGGCGATCAATCTGAATGAAAGCAAGCGCTGGATGTGATTCGTAACTCGATGCTGCGGGGTCCCACTCATTTGGTGCTCGTCCACCATGATCAATCATGAATGTTTGTAATGCCGTTGCGAAATTGGTTCCAGCAACATTGCTCAACATCTCACTAGCGGTATCTGAATTGATTGTCCCACTAGCGAAACTCGCATCAAACAATGTTGTGAGAGAAGCATCAGAGCGGACGATCCGTGACAAGTCCCACAATTGGGTTGCGATATTCGCCGAGTCAACGTTGCCGACCGCTCCGATCATGCGCACACCGTCTTCGGCCCGTCCAAGACCTTCAGCGATCGCCAAGATTCCTCCAGGACCAAACGATGCTCCAAGACTGGCCCACGCATGTTGTTCAAACATCGCAACGAGATGTGGCTGCATAGTGCGAGCTCGCGCCACCAGTTCTTCATTCGACAACTTTGAGAGGTCAGGTCGATTACGTCGGATCTCAAGCGCGATCGCGTGCTGGTCCTCAACTGGTTGATGCACGACCGCACTCATGATGTAGGCCTGAGTCTCAGCCAGCTTCTCGGCGTGTCGTGGAGAGTCGTGCCAAGGCTCGGGAACATATGGAGGCACATCTGGTCGATCGTCAAAGTAGGCAGCATCAATGGCCTCGGGACTCGCACCAGGCATACGCACACCCATCAGACGAGCTTGCATGAGTGAGTTATAGAAATAGCCACCAAAGCATCCAAAGGTTTCGGGTGGAGAGCCGTAGTCATCATGATCAAAGACGCCGAAGGTGACGAACCCATCTCGGCAACCAAGAACGATTCCTGATTCCCAACAAAACGTCCACCCCAATGGGCTGACCGGATCAGCAAGAACGTCAGCAGCATTCCCCCGTGTATAAAACGGAAATCGTGTTGTCGGCGTACGGTCGATAATCCACTTATCTGACAACATCAGTCCCCCTCAGAACATCCACGCGTGAGCGTGTGAGCAAACTCTAATAAGAATGAGCCAAAGAGCCGAGACTCGGAGAAGGGGTCGCAGATCTCCCCTGTTAAAATTCTCCACATCGGACCGCAGAAGATCATCCTCTTTTACAAATTCACGCCACTAGCTGATCCTGAAGCGATCCGTTTGTGGCAGCGGACTCTTTGTGAGGCGAATGCCCTTCGGGGTCGCATCTTGATCTCGAAAGACGGCATCAACGGGACTGTCGGAGGGTCGCTCAACCAGGTCAAAAGATACATCAGAGTGATGAAGGACTTCGCTCCCTTCAAAGACATGCAATACAAATGGTCCGAAGGCAACGGAGACGAGTTTCCTCGTCTACAGGTTCGAGTTCGCGACGAAATCGTGACCTTTGGTGTTCCTGAAGAAATTGTCGTTGACGAAAATGGAATCGTTGGTGGTGGAGTTCACCTGTCTCCAGCCGAAGTCAATGAGCTTGTCGCATCGCGTGGCGACGAAGTGGTCTTCTTTGATGGTCGCAATGAATACGAGGCAGCGATCGGCAAGTTTAGAAACGCTGTTGTTCCTCCGATTGAAACAACTCCCGAGTTTGTCAGGGTGCTCGAGAGTGGTGCTTACGACCATCTCAAAGACAAACCAATCATCACCTACTGCACTGGTGGAATTCGTTGCGAAGTTCTTTCGCTCATCATGAAGAACCGTGGTTTCAAAGAGGTGTACCAAATCGATGGAGGCATCGTTCGTTACGCCGAGAAGTTCAAAGACGGCGGATTGTGGGAAGGCTCGCTCTACGTCTTTGATCGCCGCTTTAAGTTGGACTATAGCCCCGAGACCAAAGTCTTGAGCTCGTGTCACATGTGTTCCGCTCCCACCAGCGAGTACCACAATTGTTCAAATCTCACCTGTCGACGTCGCACCCTGGTTTGTCCGACATGCACTGCTCAGATTGACGAAGTTTTCTGCTACGACTGCATCTAAGGCCATAGACCAGCCCCAGAACTTTTGCCCTCAAAGAGAGGCGACGCTGGGAATCGAACCCAGGTAGAGGGCTTTGCAGGCCCTTGCCTAAACCACTCGGCCACGTCGCCAACCGATCTGGCGGACCAAATCGGAATGGCAAGCCTACCTGCGAACCTCAATTGTTGCCTTGTCGAGTTTGATTGCCCTCAACTTCCAGATCAATAGCGCTCTATGTAAGGCTCACAGGCATGTCATTACGCCGCTCCTTCGTTATCTCCACCCTGGTCGCCACTATTGCTATTTCTGCCTGTGGCGGAGGTGACTCAACCTCAACTGCATCTAATGCTCCGACAACAGAGTCATCAACGACAGAGACTCCGGCGACCGAGGCTCCACCCACAACTCTCGATCCTGCCGTTGAAGCAATGATGTATACCGAAGCCGGCCCATACCCCGTCGGTGTCACCACGCTCGAGCTCGCTGCGGGCAACAAAGTCGAAGTCTGGTATCCCGCAGTTGAAGGCACCACCGGAGCCGAGTTCTACGACACCCGCGACTTCGTACCTCCGGCCATTAAGGCCTTGCTCACCGCTGACGTGCCAGCCCGCTATGACTACACCGCTGGACGCGACGCTGTCGTCGCAGATGGCCAGTTCCCCATCGTGTTGTTTAGCCACGGCTACAGCGGCATACGTTTTCAAAGCACGTTCCTCACGGCCCATCTTGCAAGTTGGGGCATGGTCGTTGCTGCTCCCGATCACTGGTCACGCGATCTTTTCCACGTCTTGAGTGCTCCCGTCGGCGACCGCGAGTCAGCAACTGGCGAACTTTTAGGAACACTCGATTTGGTCATTTCTGGTAACGACGATCCTGCGTCGCTACTTCAAGGTCACGTTGATGTGTCTCGTGTCATTGCGCTTGGTCACTCGGCTGGCGGCGGAACAATTGTGAGCGCCGCAAAGGACGATCGCATCGACGGTTACATCTCGATGGCCTCTGGAGTTCTTGGTATGGGCGGAGCGAATGCGACAACCACAGCGCCCCCGACCTTCGTCAACAAACCATCGTTCTTCATCGCTGGAGCACTTGACGCAATCATCTCTGCCGAAGAATCAACTCGTCCTTCATTTGAAGCTGTGCCAGGACCCAGTCGTCTGTGGATCATTGACGGAGTCGGCCACAACGGCTTTGATGATTTCTGCACCTTCGGAAACGGATCAGGCATTATCGGCGTCGCTCTCGCATCGGGTCTTGGACCCTTGCTCGACGCTCAGCCGCAATTGAAAACCTTGGGACAAGACGGGTGCATCCCACCCGCCGAGCCAGTTGAACTTGGCTTCCCCATTATCAAACACGCGGTGACCGCTCAATTGCGTTTCTGGTTTGGCGACGATGCAACTCCTGTTGGTCTCGATAGCTCGGTGAGCGATCAATACGAACTCGCCGTGTCAATCGACTCCAAAGACTGATCACTGAACAGGCACAGCCTGAAGCCCATGTGAAACACTGTGACCATGGGGAAAACAACAGTCATCAAGAACGGTTTAGTTGTCGACGGAACAGGCAATCCTGGCTTCCTCGCCGATGTTCTGATCGAAGGCGACCGTGTCATCGAAATCGGATCGAACTTGCAAGGCGATGTCGTCATTGATGCAAGTGGTCGCGTTGTCGCTCCCGGCTTTATTGACATCCATACCCATTACGACGCACAAGCATTTTGGGATCCCGCACTCACACCATCGTGCTATCACGGTGTCACCACTGTGGTCGCCGGAAACTGTGGCTTTTCTATCGCTCCCACACGACCTCAAGATCGTGCGTTGATCGCCAACACCATGGAAAAAGTTGAAGATATGGATCCAGCGACCCTCAACGCTGGAATCCCTTGGGACTTTGAATCTTTCCCTGAATACCTTGCATCGATCGAACAACACGGCACATTGTTGAACTTTGCTGCTTACGTCGGCCACACACCACTACGCATCTTTGTCATGGGTGATCAATCAGTTGGGCGCGCTGCCACAACGGATGAGATTTCTCGAATGGCCGATCTAGTTTCTGAGGCCATGCAATCTGGCGCAGCTGGATTCGCAACCAGCTTTGCTGTCACCCACCGAGGTGCAGATGGACAACCGATTCCCAGTCGTTGGGCAGCCGCTGATGAGATTGAAACATTGTGCAAGGCTGTTGGCGATTCTGGTCGCGGAGTGATTGGAGTCAATGGAGGCGAGAACTTAAGTTTCGCTGACTGTTATGTTCTGCAGCCCAAGGTTGGTGCACCAATTACCTACACCGCCTTGCTGACAACATCTCAGGGAACACATCTCGCAGCGGTCGAAGTACACAAAGAAGGTTTACGACAAGGTGTTGACGTTTGGCCACAAGTCTCGTGCCGCCCGTTGTCTTTCTCGATGACGATGGTTGAACCATTCACCCTCAATACGAGTCCTGTATTCGCTGAGTTGATGCCCAAGTCAATTGACGAGCGTCGTGAAGCGTTTGCCAGTCATGAATGGCGTAACCGAGTTCGTGTCGGTTGGGAAAACAAGCAGGGCTTAGTCCCCCGTTGGGATAGCTACGAAATCATGGACGCTCCGTCATCTCCCGAATTAGTCGGACGTCGACTCACCGATATCGCCAACGAATCAGGCGCAGATCCATTTGACCTCTTGCTTGAACTTGCACTTCTCGAACCCGATCTGAAATTACGAGTGAAAGCCATGTTGGCTAATGACGATGCCGACGGTGTCGCGATGTTGCTCAACACTGAGGGCTGCACCCTCGGATTGTCAGATGCTGGTGCCCATGTAGGTCAACTATGTGACGCCGTACTGTCGACCGACCTACTTGGGTCGTGGGTACGCGACAAGAAAGTCTTGACGTTAGAGAATGCCGTGCACAAACTGACACAGGTACAAGCTGACTTGTTTGGTTTCACCGACCGTGGCGTCTTACGAGTCGGCGCCATCGCCGACATCGTGGTCTTTGATGCTGACACCGTTGCTCCTGGACCGGTACGCCGCGTGGTGGACTTTCCCGCCAATGGTGAACGCTTAACCGCCGATCAACCCACCGGAATGCATCACTTATTCGTGAACGGTGTCGAAGTGCAACGAGACGGCAAGTTGTTGCAAACAGCTCTCGACTCGTTACCTGGCCGCCTGGTCAAACCAGCAATGAGATAACTACGCCGTCATTTTGTATTTGATCGGCAGGGTCTTCAGACCACCGACAAAGATGGTCTTCATCCACTTGGGTTCACCAGCAAGCTCAATACTTTCAAGTCGAGGCAACAATGCCTTCAAGAACGCTTTGATTTCCATTCGGGCCAACATCGCACCTAAGCAATAGTGCACACCAAAACCGAAGGACAAGTGTTTGTTCGGCGAACGACCAATATCAAACTTGTCGGGATCAGTAAACGCGTCAGTGTCGCGGTTGCCCGACGGGTAAGACAGCAACACCGAATCGCCAGCCTTGATGACTTTGTCGCGCAAGGGGAAATCTTCAGTTGCC
>JBIKYT010000002.1:0-104145 GCA_044355095.1 Ilumatobacteraceae bacterium | reverse complement strand
CGCAAATGATTTCGAAGTTGTCGTTTTCACGACCGTATTCACGCAAGTAGCCCTTGAGTTTGTCGATATACATCTTCGCTTCTTCAACTGGATACGCATTACCAATCCATCCGTCTCCAACTTTTGCTGCTCGCTTAAGCGCAGCATCGGTATGGCCGCCAATGTAAATCGGGACTCGCGAAGGCGGTGATGGTTCCATCGTCACGGCAGGAATGTCGTAGTACTCACCGTGGAATTCAACCCAACCGCCACCCCACATGGCGCGCAATGCTTCAACCATTTCAGTCAGACGCTTACCACGATTCGAAAAGTCTTGACCTTGTAGATCAAATTCTTCTTTCATCCAGCCAGCTCCCGCACCAAGCGCTACGCGACCGTCAGACAGAACCGACGCAGTCGCGATTTCTTTAGCCAACTGCAACAGCGGACGATGGCCCGCAACATAGATGTTGGTCGTGAAGTTCAATTGCTTGGTCACGCTGGTCATTGCACCAATCAACACCCACGGATCAGGCCAGGCGGTTTCTGGTTCCCAAATCGGTCGGCCATCGGGGTGCGGCGAATACGGGTACTTTGACTGCAAGTTCTTGGGATACACCAAGTGATCGCTCACCATTAAGCCGTGATACCCAGCTTCGTCAAGCAACTGAGCAATATGCACCAGTTGTTTCGTCTTCATAAATGCCGTTGCACACCAGAACTTCATCATCACCCTCCGTTTCTGACACTCTGTCAGATGATGAGTGATCTTGACAGCATTGACCAACCAATTGTTCAGGTCGAGATACACGAAAACGCCTCGGGCAAGATCGCCGTGGTCAAGCTGAACCGACCCGAATCTCGCAACGCTCTGAATGCTGCCCTTTCGGCCGCACTCCCCGCAGCTATCTCACAATGTGATTCTGATCCCAATGTGCGGGCAATCATTTTGACCGGAGCCGACCCCGCATTTTGCGCGGGCTTTGATCTGCGTGATGTTTCGGGGGGAGAAAAGAAAGGCGAGAACCCGCACCCCGGTTATTGGGGTGCACTTCCTCCAACGCGAGTCCCCGTGATCGGCGCAATCAACGGCGCCGCGATTACCGGCGGATTCGAGATTGCATTGGCATGCGATTTCTTGATCGCTTCAGACAAAGCCCGCTTCGCCGACACTCACGCAAAAGTTGGCATGGTTCCTGGCTGGGGCCTCACCGTCAAACTGCCGCGCTTGATCGGCACTGGTCGAGCCAGACGAATGAGCCTCACTGCAGAAATGATCAATGCACAAACCGCACTTGATTGGGGACTTGTCACCGAAGTCGTAGCTCACGACCAATTGTTAACTCGCGCGCTAGAAGTTGCTGAATCGATAGCCAACAACCACGCCGGCGCGATCACTGCAATTCGTTCGCTGTACGACGAAGTCGCACCACTGGGCAATAGCGATGCGGCCTACGCCTTAGAAAATCAACGTGCGCGCGAATGGGCCAAGCTACGCGCCCAGCAGATAGCCGAACAGAAATTGAGTGACAAATAATGCGCGTCTATGCCGGCATGGACCCGCGACTACCCATTCGCGATATCGCTGCACATGCGCAACGTATTGAACGACTCGGATACGACGGTCTACATATTGCCGAAACAGTTCACGATCCGTTTTTGGCATCGATGGCCGCGCTTCAAGCGACAACAAGTTTGACTGTTCGCACTTCTGTTGCTCTTGCGCTTGTCCGTAGTCCTATGGCAATCGCGTATTCAGCATGGGATTTAGCAGCGCTTTCTGACGGGCGTTTCCAACTCGGTCTCGGAACCCAAATTCGACCACACATTGAACGAAGGTTCGGCGCCCAGTTTGATGATCCAACCGGACGCTTACGTGATCACATCGGAGCAGTTCGTGCATGCTGGCGAGCTTTTGACGGAATTGAAAAACTCGATTACACCAGCGAGCACTACACGCTCAATTTGCTCACGCCAAACTTCACACCCGATCCGCTGCCCGCTCACATTGAGCGACCAAACATTTGGATGGGTGGAGTCAACAAAAAACTGGTTGAGCTTGCTGGACAGATCGCTGATGGCTTTGTGACGCACCCGACTAACAGTCATCCGCGATACTTACGAGAGTTGTGTCGACCTGGTTTACAAGTGGGCGCAGATGCATCGGGCCGCAATCTTTCCGACATTGAGCTTGTTGTCGGAACTCAATGGATACTTGGAAAAACTCAAAGTGACCTTGATGAGCGACGGGAGCACAATCGGCGACTCTTAGCCTTTCTTTATTCAACTCCCGCATACGAACGAACTCTTGAATTGTTCGGTTGGAGTGAATTAGCACCGCAATCGCGTGCTCTTATTCGCGAACAACGATGGGGCGATCTGTCAACTCTCGTCACCGATGAAGTTCTTGACACACTCGTGCCGCAAGCAACTTTTGCTCAGTTACCCGATGTTGCGATCGAATGGTTTGACGGGTTGGCTCAAGGAATCCTTGTTGCTGCCCCGCCTGACGAATCACACGATCAACTACTCAAGTCAGCGATTCACGAATTACGCAATCGTTGAATCACATCGCGTGAAACGACTTCTTGTCCCGACAGGGCAATAGCTTCGGCATTTCCTTCAATGAGCCAACGAGTTGCGCTTGCAACATCTTCTGGTCCTTTGCCTGTCACTGCACGACCTTCGCGTTGCGCACGCATCGACATGACTTCAGTTGTCACATGACCCGGATTCAAGCTGTATGCCCGCATTCCTTGCGACGAATACTCGGCATGCATCACACCCGCAATTCGGTGAGCGGCACCTTTGGCCATTGCGTAAGCAACTCCCCAGCCACCCTCACCCGCAGGTTTATTGGGCACAAGAGAAGCCGCGCCCGACGTGAGGTGCACAAATACTCCGCGCCCACTGCTCAGCATCCCAGGAAGAAAACTCTTCAACAAAATCACTGATGCAATGGCGTCACCTTCAATGACCTTGCGCAGGTTTTCAATCGGCAGATCTTGCAACCAATCGTTCACTCCCGGACCTTGATAAATCGCATTTGATATCAGAGTGTCAACAACACCAAACTCTGCCAACGCTGTTTGCGCTGCACGAATCACACTCGATTCATCTGTGAGATCCATCGCAACCGCGATTGCTTTCGCACCTAGTTTTTGACATTCTCGCGCAACGTCGGCGACCGAACCCGAGAGTTCCATGCCCGCCAGAGGATCATTCAGTGATGTTCCCGAAAACTTGGCACCACCGTCAACTGAACGAGCCGTCAGAATCAGCGAATGACCTTGCTCGGCCAATGACAAAGCGATCGCTCGGCCGATTCCGCGGCTCGCTCCAGTCACCATTACTGCTCTTGGAACGACTCTTGGCGCAGCTTCCGAGCGAGCGTCCGCTACTGAACTATTCATAATCAGCACTGTACGGTGGGCACATGTCTGAATCACTCATTCGCTTTGATGAAAAGGTCGCCATCGTCACCGGAGCTGGTCGTGGGCTCGGACGAGAACATGCACTTTTTCTTGCATCGCGTGGCGCCAAAGTTGTCGTGAACGACTCGTCGGCCGAGCATGCCTTGGCCACCGCCAACGACATCGTTCGCTCTGGTGGCATCGCAGTCGCTGACACGAATTCTGTTGCTGACCCCGAAGCAGCACATGAAATCGTGCAGTCAGCGCTCAAAGAATTTGGCTCGTTACATATCGTTCTGAACAACGCTGGCCGTGGCGGGCCAACCGGAACACTTGAACAAACGACCGACCATCAAGTAGCGACCATCATTTCGACGCATCTCGTGGGTTCATACAACATGTCTCGAGCTGCCTGGTCCCATTTTCGCCAGCAACAGTTCGGTCGAATTTTGCTGACCTCGTCGAGTGCTGCCGTCGGATCGCTCGGAATGCCGGCTTACTCAATGGCCAAGGCTGGACTCATTGGCTTAGCCAGGTCGCTTGCCCTCGAAGGCGCCCCTGACGGGATCAAGATCAATGTGCTCATGCCCATTGGTTACACCCGATCGGCCGCCCTCAACCCCAACGAGGACACGCGCAAGTGGATGGAGGACAACTTCGCCCCCCAGATGTGCTCGCCCGCTGCGGCCTGGCTGGTTCATGACGATGTCCCGTGTTCAGGACAGATATTTACGACCGGGGCCGGACGAACCGCCCTCATTTCAACGACCGGCGTCCCTGGCTGGTCAGGTGGTCCCGACGCGACCATCGAGGGTCTGCGAGATCATTGGTCAGAGGTCGTCGACTCCGATGGAGCAATCCCCATGACCTACAGCCGAGATGACCTGAAGTTCTACACCGGCCCGGCCACCTGGCGGGATTAACCACCCCAGCGCATCACCCCAACCAGACTTCTCGATCGTGAGCGCGGTTAGGTGGGATTGGGTCGGTTTCTGACAGACTGTCAGAAACCAGCAGACGCTTGTCGCCTGCCTCTTTTCCACGGGGATCATCGCTTTCATGCATATTGGGGACACTCCAGAAGAAGCCGCTTTTCGAGCCGAGGCTCGCACGTGGCTTGAGGCTCACGCTCACCGCCGCGACTCACACGAAGGCAAGTCGGCCGACCACACGCGCGACCTCGCAGGGCACATGCAGGCGTGCCGTGATTGGCAGCGCGTGCTGTACGACAACAATTGGGCTGGCATTACCTGGCCCAAGCAATATGGCGGACGTGGCGCGAGTGCCATTCAGTCAGCCATCTTCGCCGAAGAGATGTCGCAGTTTGACGTCGCGACAGGTGCCTTCGCAGTGTCGATCGGCATGGTCGGGCCAACTCTCATCGCCCATGGAACACCAGAACAACAACAGCATCACCTCGCCCCCATCTTGAAGGGCGAGGAAGTCTGGTGCCAGCTCTTCAGCGAACCTGGTTCGGGCAGCGACTTGGCGTCACTCGGCACTCGCGCAGTGCGCGACGGCGACGACTGGATCGTTAACGGTCAAAAAGTTTGGACCAGCTTTGGCCAGTTTGCCGATTACGCAATTCTGCTCGCTCGCACCGATGTTGATCTTCCAAAACATGCTGGTATCACCTACTTCATCTTGGACATGAAGAGTCCAGGCATTGATGTCCGCCCCATTACCCAGATCACAGGCGTGCAGCACTTCAATGAAACCTTCCTCACTGATGTTCGTATCCCACATACGAACATCATCGGCGAAATCAACGCTGGCTGGAAGGGCGCTCAGACCACGTTGATGAACGAACGTAGCCACATTGGTTCAGGCGGAACTTGGTCAGTTGACCAGTTGATTCAACTTGCTCAACAACGCGGGCTATCTCATGATCTCAACATTCGCCAAGGACTTGCTCAAGCGCATGCTCGCGCCGAAACTCTTCGCTACATGGGTTTCCGCATGCGTACCGCGATGAGTCAAATGCGCATGCCTGGGCCTGAAGCACTCACGCTCAAATTGGCCTACGCCAACCATTGGCGTCTCACCGCCGAACTAGCTACCGAAATTCTTGGAGCTGGCGCAATGCTCTGGGCCGATGACGCTCCCGAAGACAATCAATGGGGCCAGCACTTGCTGGGTCAATTTGCCATTCGTATTGGTGGCGGCACCGACGAAATTCAGCACAACATCATTGCCGAGCGTGGACTTGGCTTGCCTCGCGAACCTCAACTTGACAAAGACATGCCATGGCGTGTCTCAAACAAAGTTGGATGAAAGAGAATCAAAAAGAGAATCATTATGAGCAACACAACTTCTGACATCATCGTTGACGCAACGCCCGAAGCGAAGGCTGCATTCTTTAGCGAACTGCAAACTTATGTGGGACTTGAAATTGGCGCGCCGACTCCAGCACCTGACGAAATCAACGCCCCCATGATTCGACACCTTGTCGAAGCAGTTGGCGATAAAAACCCCATTTATTCAAACGCTGAACTCGCGAAGCAATCAATTCATGGTGGCATCGTTGCTCCTCCCACCATGTTGCAGGCGTGGGTCATGAATGGAATAGATGGCCCACCGCGAACTGGTGACGGACCCTACGAAAAAATGAATCAACTGTTGTTCTCGCGTGGTTTCACCAGCGTTGTTGGAACAAATAGCGAGCAGACGTATGTGCGTTATCTTCACCCCGGAGATCAACTCACGATGCGCACAGTGATTGATTCAATTAGCGACGAGAAAACCACTGGTCTTGGCACTGGCCATTTCGTGAGCACCCGACAAGATTATTACGACGCGAAAAATGAACTCGTCGGATCAATGCTCTTTCGCATTTTCCGTTTCCAACCCAAAGCGAAAGCGCCAGCACCCAAGCCCAAGGCTCTTCGCCCGCGCCCCGCAACAACTCATGACAACCAGTGGTACTTTGACGGCCTTAATGATGGTGTCTTGTATTCGCAAGCTTGTGCCGAATGTGGAGAAGTGCGCTTTCCCACTGGACCAATGTGCCCCACCTGTCATTCATTGAAGTGGGACAAAGTCGAGATGCCACTATCGGGAACCATTCACAGTTTTGTGATTGCGCATTATCCGCAAGTTCCAAGTTTTGATTACCCACTCCCCGTACTGCTTGTTGACATTGATCCATCAATCTCTCATTCAGGCAAGCTCGGAAACAACAAAGTGCGCATGATCATGAACTCTGCTGACACCGACCTTGATGCTCTTGCTGTTGGTGCCCGCGTTCGTATCGAGATCCGCGCTACTGACCCCGATATGAAACTTCCTTTCGCCATTCTCGATTCGATTAGCAACACCGGAGCAACCTCATGAATTTCGATCTGTCTGAAGAACAACAAGTCATTAAAGACCTCGCTCTCCAAATTTTTGAGGGTCAGTCGACTGTCGAGCGAGTCAAGGTTGCCGAAAAGGGCGATGGCTTTGATCGCGATATGTGGCAACAACTTGCCAACAGTGGAATTCAAGCGTTGTGCGTTCCCGAAGAGTTTGGTGGAAGCGGTTTCGGCGGGGTCGAACTGTCACTCGCGCTCATGGGACAAGGTCGCTACGTAGCTCCAGTCCCGTTATGGACAACGGGAGTCAGTGCACTTGCAATCACCGACTTTGGTTCACCCGAACAACAACGCAATCTCTTGCCCGGTCTTGCCAGTGGCGAAACAATCTTTACGATCGCCCTCGCCGAATCTGGCGCCAACGATGTCATGCGACCCACAGTGACTGCCACTGTCAACGGCGACTCGGTGAAGTTGCAGGGATACAAACCTGCCGTTCCATTTGCTCAGCACGCACATTTCGTCTTGGTGCCGGTCGCTTTTGCTGGCAATGCAAGCAACGACGTCGGAGTTGTCATTGTCGATCTTTCCTCAAGCGGCGTGACGAAGACCGAAGTCAAGACAACAAACCACGAACCACAAGCCCATATCTCATTTGATTGCACAATTCCGGTTGCTGACATTCTTGGTCACGGAGCCGACATTGACAATCGTGAGGCACTGCGTTCAGTATTCGAACACTCACTCACTGCCCTTGCCGCGATTCAAGTTGGTGTTGCCGAAGGTTCGTTGGCCTACGTTTCAACGCACTTGTCGTCGCGTCGCCAATTCGGTAAGCCACTTGCTGCTTTTCAGGCAACAACTCAACGTGCCGCCGACGGATACATCACTACTGAAGCGATGCGAGTGACAGCCTTGAATGCTGCGTGGCGTCTTGCTGAAGGCTTCGATGCTCGCCGCGATGTCTCGGTCGCTGCCTATTGGGCTAGCGAAGGCGCACAGCAAGTTGTGACCGCAGCCCAACACCTTCATGGTGGTATCGGTGCCGATGTGGACTACCCCGTCCATCGCTACTTTTTGTGGGGCATTCAATTGGCCAGTGTTCTTGGATCCGCGAGTGCACACCTCGCTCGACTCGGCAACCTCATTGCCCGCACGTGAAACGAGCCTGATATGTCAACACTTCCCGCAACTCGAACCTTTGCCGATGTCAATGTTGGCGACGAATTGACCGCACTTGATTTGCCGATTACTCGAACATTGATTGTCTCAACAGCAATTGCCACGCGCGACTATCAAGTCGTTCATCATGATCCTTCAATTGCCGCTGAGCGCGGATCAAAGGACATCATCATGAATATCTTGACGTCAAACGCCTTTGTCGGTCGTTTTGTTACCGATTGGACCGGACCTAACTCGTTTATTCGTTCAGTCAAAGTTCGATTGGGAGCCCCCAACTACCCCGGTGACGCGATGCTGATTACTGGCTCAGTGACCGCGAAAGATGACGCCAACAAAGTCGTCACTGTTGCCGTCAAAGGTTCGAACTCAATGGGCGATCACATGAATGCAACTGTCGAGGTGGCTCTACCATGAGCATCAATCGTCCTGGCAATCAACTCGGCGGCAAGGCGTCAATCGTTGGCATCGGAGCAACCGAGTTTTCCAAAGAATCAGGCCGTAGCGAAATGAGTTTGGCGAGCGAAGCAGTCGCTGCAGCAATCGCCGATGCCGGCCTCAAGCCATCAGACATTGATGGCATGGTCACATATTCGACCGACAACAACCCTGATGTTGAAATAGCGCGCCATGTGGGCATCGGAAGTTTGCGTCATTTCAGTCGCGTGCATTACGGCGGTGGCGCTGCCTGTGGCACCATCGTGATGGCCGCTATGGCTGTTGCCACCGGAGTCGCAGATGCAGTTGTGTGTTACCGCGCTTTCAACGAACGCAGTGGTCGACGTTTCGGTGCCGGCGTACAAGACCTCCCGAATGCCGCAACTGCTGAGCGCGCCCAGTTCTCGTGGACAACACCGGCAGGCCAACTCACTCCCGCGAGTTGGGTGGCCATGGTGGCTCGTCGATACATGCATCTATACGGCGCAACATCAGCTGACTTTGGTCGCGTTGCCGTTGCTGGTCGACGTCATGCCGCGAACAACCCCGCCGCATGGTTTTACAACGATCCCATCACGCTTGAAGATCACCAAGCCAGCCGTTGGATCGTTGATCCATTGCACTTGCTTGATTGCTGCCAAGAAAGCGACGGCGGTCAAGCACTCGTTGTCACGAGCGCCGAACGTGCTCGTGATCTACCGAATACTCCTGCCTTGATTGTCGCTGGTGCTCAAGGTGCTGGCGTCGACCAATGGACCATGACTTCGTTCTTCCGTGACGACATCGCTCAACTTCCTGAAATGAAAGTTGTTGCCGACGAATTGTGGACCTCTTCGGGTCTCACTCCCGCCGACATCCAGACCGCAATTTTGTACGACCACTTCACGCCGTACGTTCTGATGCAACTTGAAGAGTTTGGCTTTTGTGGCCGCGGTGAGGCCAAGGATTTCATCAAGGCTGGCGCCCTCGAAATTGGCGGGCGCCTCCCCATCAACACGCATGGCGGGCAGCTTGGCGAGGCGTATATTCACGGCATGAACGGCATCGCCGAGGCAGTTCGACAGGTCCGTGGCACAAGTGTGAATCAGGTAGATAAGGTTAAAAACGTTCTCGTGACTGCTGGCACGGGTGTGCCCACAAGCGGGCTAATTCTGGGGGTAGACCGATGAGCCAAGACACTAACTCAGATTTGAGCTTCGACTCACTTGATGTCATTTCCAATGAGGTATACCGCAACGGTCCGCCCCACGAGTTACTCACTCGCCTACGCAATGAAGCTCCAATTGCGCGCCATCGCGGCATCGAGCAGGGTTACCCCGAATGGTTTTGGGCACTCACTCGTCATGCGGACATCGTTGAAGTGAGTCGCAAGTTTCAGACCTATTCCTCGGCAGCCAAAGGCTCGTTAATGAATCAAGATCGTCCCGATCTTGACCTTGCCCGCTTGATGATTGATCTCGATCCTCCCGAACACACCCGCTTGAAGAGTTTGGTCAACCGCGGATTTACTCCTAAGGCAATGCGCATGCTTGAAGAGCACTTCCGCGAAGTTGCAATTCAATTGATTGATGAAGCCTTACAAGAGCAAACGCTTGATTTCGTCGACAAGGTGTCCGCCGAACTCCCCCTCATCGCGATTGCCGAACTTGTCGGCATTCCCGTTGAAGACCGTCGTAAGGTTTTTCACTGGTCAAACACCATGATCGGCACCACCGACCCCGATTTTGCTGGCGCTCCAGAAGACTCCCAAATTGCCGCCAGCGAGTTGTACATGTACTCAAACGAACTCGCGGCACAACGCAAGCTTGAACCCAAAGACGACATCATCACGACCCTGATCAGCGAACATGATGGCGATGTTCTCACCGAACACGAATTCGACCTATTCATGTTGTTGCTCGCAGTTGCCGGCAACGAGACCACCCGTAACGGAATCAGTCACGGTGTTCTCGCCATGATTGAAAATCCCGATCAGTGGGACCTATTGAAGAACGATCCAAGTTTGGTCACAACTGCGGTTGAAGAAATCCTTCGTTGGGGAACACCCGTCAACAACTTCCGCCGCACTGCAGTGTGCGATGTTGAGTTGCACGGTGTGCAGATCAAAGAAGGCGAAGCAGTCGCGATGCTCTATCCATCGGCCAACCGTGACGATTCGGTGTTCAAGGATCCGTTCAAGTTTGACATCACGCGCAATCCAAACCCTCACGTCACATTTGGTGGCGGTGGCCCACACTTCTGCCTCGGTGCAAACTTGGCTCGCCTTGAAATGCGCATCTTGTTTGAAGAAATGGCCAAGCGCATTGATCGCATTGAACTGACCGGCGAAGTTCGCAAATTGCGCTCAAGCTTCATTCACGGAATCAAAACTCTTCCCGTACATCTTCAAGCCCGCTAAATAACTTCATCAATTTTCAATACAAGGAGTCCCATCATGGCCAATCCCGTCATCATCGAAGCTGGTCGTTCAGCAATCGGTAAGCGCAATGGCGCTTTCGCTGATCTCCATGCCGTCAAGTTGCTCGGTGCCGTGCAAAACGGAGTGTTGCAGCGCGCTGGCCTTGACCCCATTTCACTGGGTCAAATCGTCGGTGGTTGTGTCACCCAAGCCGGTGAACAGGCCAGCAATGTGTCACGCACTGCGTGGCTCAATGAAGGACTCCCCTGGCAAGTCGCCGCGACAACGATCGATTGTCAGTGCGGTTCAAGCCAGCAAGCCAACCACATGATTCACAACATGATTCATGCTGGCGTCATTGACTCTGGCATGGCGTGCGGAGTCGAGCACATGAGCAAAGTGTGGCTCGGCGCAAACGTGCCACGTCTCGGCGAGGGTGCTGATGTCACTTTTGTGAATGGCAGTTCCAAGCCTGCCGATTTCGCCCTTGATATGCCCGATCAATTTGGTGCAGCCGAGCGCATCGCCGACCGTCGTGGAATCACGCGCGAAGACGTCGATTACCTCGGTCTCATTTCGCAACAAAAGGCCATTCGCGCAACCGAAGAAGGTCGCTTTGAGCGAGAGATCATTCCGATTGAAGTCACCGACTCAGAAGGCAACACAACTGTCGTCACTCGCGATGGTGGACTGCGTGAAACAACTGCCGAGAAGTTGGCGAGCTTGAATCCAGTCATGCCTGGTGGCCGCCACACCGCCGGAAACAGCAGCCAGATTAGCGATGGCGCAGCCGCAGTTCTGTGGATGGATGCCGATCGCGCCAAGGGCGAAGGCCTCAAGGCTCGCGCTCGCATCGTCTCGCAGTGCCTCGTCGGCGCCGAACCCTTCTACCACCTCGATGGCCCAGTACAGGCAACTGAAAAGGTTCTCAAGGATGCTGGTATGACGATGAAAGATATTGACATCGTTGAAATCAACGAAGCTTTCGCCAGTGTGGTTCTCAGTTGGGCTCAGGTCCACGGAGTCAGCCGTGACGATTTGATGTCAAAGGTCAATGTGAATGGTGGAGCCATTGCGCTGGGTCACCCAGTTGGTTCAACCGGAAGCCGTCTCATCACGACGGCTCTGCATGAACTTGAGCGCAGCGATAAAGAGTTCGCTTTGATCACCATGTGTTGCGGTGGCGCCGTTTCAACAGGCACCATCATTCAGCGCATCAGCTGAATCACATTTAACGAGTTGAGCGCACGAGTCCTAAACCGGCCGTTGCCACCAACTCACGCTGAATCTCATTCACGCCACCACCAAAGGTGTTGATCTGCGCAGCGCGAGCCGCGCGCTCAACTTCACCGTGGATGACTGCGCCTTCAGATCCTTCACGTAAGTGCGATACGGGACCGAGAATTCCTTGCAGAATTCGATAGACCTCAACAGCCTTTTCGGTTCCGAACACTTTGACCCCTGAGGCCTCAGCCGGTCCGAGCGTGTTATCGGAAACTGCTTTGGCCAACTTCCAGGTCATCAGACGAATGGCGTCAAGCAACGCATGACTCTTCGCAAGATCGGACTGCACCCACGGCACATCAATCATCTTTTGATCGTTGCCAGTGCCACTTGGAGTCACGCGACACCACGTGGTCACATCGTCCAACAAACGCTCGGTCAAACCCGACAACGCCGCCAAACCAACACGCTCGTGATTGAGCTGCATGGTGATGAGCTTCCATCCGCCGTTGATCTCGCCGATGACATTTTCTTTCGGAACGCGCACATCGGTGTAGTAGGTGGCGGTCGTCATCACGCCGCCGACTGTCACGATCGGAGTCCATTCAAAGCCAGGCGTGTTTGTCGGAACAATGATCAACGTGATGCCCTGGTGCTTAGGCGCTTCGGTATCGGTACGGCAAGCCAGCCAGACATAGTCAGACTGGTTGGCGCCCGAGGTGTAAACCTTGTTGCCGTTGATGACCCATTCATCACCATCAAGCACCGCAGAACAACGCAAAGCGGCCAAGTCGGTGCCGGCCTCAGGTTCGGTGTAACCAATCGCGAAATTGATTTCGCCTTTCAAGATTCCGGTGAGGTACTGATCTTTTTGAGCCTGGGTTCCGTGCGCCATGATGGCGGGCCCAACGGTGTTGACTGTCACGAAAGGGAACGGCGCGTGGGCGCGTTGAATCTCATCGAACATAATGAACTGATCGGTTGCCGGACGTCCCTGACCGCCAAATTCTTTAGGCCAACCAAGTCCGAGCCAACCGTCGGCGCCTAACTTGCGGACCAGTTCACGGAACAATGGTCGTCCCTCACCAGATTCGCCCAATTCGGCGCGCACTTCAGGAGTCAGCATGGCCGCGAAATACTCACGGAGTTCTTTACGAAGTGCCTGCTGTTCGGGGGTTTCGGCGAGATACATGTCGTCACCCTACCCCGCTTCTGACGGGGTGTCAGAAACTCTGCCCTGTGAAATTTTGCCAATTATTGGCAGAAATACCGCTAGACAGAGGGCGTGCAGATGCTCTTCCCGCGACCCCAAGAGACTTCGGTCGCCGCGGCCTACGACAGCGCCCATCGCACCCGCCGTCGAGGACATGGCGAATATCCTGGGGGCCGACCATGGGTCGTGCTCACGATGATCAGTACCGCTGATGGCGCCACGGCGATTGAGGGCAACTCGGCAAAGTTGGGCGGACCAGCCGACCGTGAAGTCTTCTTACATCTTCATCGCTCGGCCGACTGCGTTCTCGTCGGAGCCCAAACCATTCGTCAAGATTCGTACTCGCCACTTCCTGCGCACCAGAAACTCGTCGTTCTCTCTAACACCGGCGATTTGGGTGCAAATACTCAGGCGCTACTTGATGCTGGCAATACCCAGATCGTCACCGGTGATGTACGAAACATCGTGCACGATCTTTCAGGAAATATCTGTGTTCTCGAAGGTGGCTCAAATCTGAACAATCAAATGTTGCAGGCAAATTTGATTGACGAAATTTGTCTCACGATCGCTCCGATGTTTGTCGGTGGTACGACCCCACGAATTTTCGAAGGTGAGTGGTTCAACCATGAGTCGTGGACGCTTGCGCATATCTGCCACGACTCAGGTTTTGTCTTCTTGCGCTACTTGCGATCTGAATGAGGCAACTGAGCCATTTTCGGTAGCGAATTCACTGGCGGTCGTTCGCCAATATTGAGTTGCAGAGGACCAAGTTCTTTACGATGCAACATTGGTACATCTTCAGCAAAGTCTGGCGGGTAAGGAGTGCGCACGAGCAACGTCGCCGCAACTTCGGCAGCCTGAATGGCAAGAGTTTCTAACTTGTGATGCCGATGCAATCGCACACCGAGATCAACTTGTCCAAGGCTTTGAATACCAAACTTTTCAGCCAGGTCGATCAACATGCCGATCTCAACGCCCCAACCTGTTGCGAAAGGAATGGCTTCAAGCATGCTTCGTCGACCAGCAAATTCACCAGCAAGTGGCTGTTGCAGATCGGCAATTTCTGGAAAGTACATCGACAACAAAGGTCGCGCGACCAGTTCGGTGGTTCGTCCACCGCCACCTAAGTGCGACGGACGTTCGTAGTTTGCCTTCACCAGTCCCAGTTCATCGTCAATGAGCAATGGAACTACTAACCGAACTATCCAATCGGTCGTAAAGCTTGTGATGTCACCATCAATCCAGACGACGATGTCGCCAGCACTCGCCAACAAGCTGGCCCACAGAGCATTCCCTTTTCCGCGCGCGGCTCCGTGAAAGAAATGCACGAAATCAACGGGCACCACTGTTGCTCCGGCCTCGGCCGCAATTTCATCGGTGCCATCGGTTGAGTCATCGTCGAGCACAATCAATTCATCAACCAATGTGCCAACGAGAGTCGGTTCAATCATTCGAATGAGGTCGCCAACCGTCTGGGCTTCGTTACGACAAGGGATGCACACCGAAATGGTGCGGTTGCCCTTCAAGCTCAAAGCGTAAGCCAAGTCCCATCCCGCTGGATCGAATGTCTTGACTGCACTCATGTCAACTCCATCCCGTAGCCTGCGGAACATGTTCTTGTACGGCGTGGTGAACGCTTCACCTGACTCATTAAACCTTGATTCAATCGCAACTGACGCCACTTCTGCGAGGCAGAGAGGTGAATATCTCCTGAATCACGGGTGTGACGGTATTGACCTCGGCGGCCAGGGCTCAACCGATAATGCTTCAGTGATCCCATGGCAAGAAGAATGGGACCGCCTTAAAGAGATTGTCGAAACCTTGGCTCAGTTCAAGGTACCGCTCAGTATCGACTCGTGGAAACCGCAAGTTACACGCCTCGCCCTTGAACATGGAGCAACGGTCATCAATGCTGCCGATGGAATGCAAAACGATGAGATGTGGCAAGTGGCTGCCGATTTTCAAGCACCGATTGTGTTGCCATTTTTGTCAGGACCAAATCCGCGCCAAATGGAACTCGTGAAGGCAGACCCGATTCAGGTCATGCTCGACTTCTTTACTGAACAGCTCAAAGTTGCCGATCGCTTTGGATTGCGACATCTGTGCATCCTTGATCCGGGTACTGGCTTTGCTCCATCAAATTGGCCGTGGGAAGAGCGCTACATCTACCAAAAGCAGGTGTACTCCAACCTGGATCGATTGCGCATTTTCAACTTGCCGCTCTACATCGCATTGCCCTGGAAAGAGACTGCACAACACGACGAACTCCTCGAGATCGTTTTGCGCCAACAACCCGAATATGGTCGCGGCCACTACCCCGAAAAGATTCGCCGGGTTGAAAAATCACTCAGTATCTAAGTAGCAAGGGGCAACCTTAAGTAGAGATCACCAAGCATTTCATTCCTTTCTAGAACAATTTTTAGAACTCGCCGTAAAGTGTCTCTATGGCGGAAAAAATCTCACAACGTTTCATTTCATTAGCGCGTACTGGCGTAGTCGCTGGATTGCTTGCGGTCGGACTGCTTACAGCAAACGAGACCGCCAACGCTCAATCGCCTGAGCCCTCACTCGTCGCTCCGAGCAGGGCGACTCCACCCATTGTGCCAGAAGGTCAAGACGGTGAACTCGACCACACCTTCGGAACTAACGACAACGACGGAATCGACGGATTTCTCCGCTTGAGCGAGGAACCAAGTTGGGCTTCTAACATCGTTGGTGCCCTTGTTGAGCAACAAACGGATGGCAAATTCTTGACGGTCGCAACCACTTCAGAAAATGGCGGTATCGCTTCGCTCAACGACCTTGATGCCAACCGAGGTCCTCATGGAGAAGACGGCGACATCACCATTGCAGCGCCACCCCTTTGGGAAAGCCTGCTTCAACGACGGAATTACGATGGCTCACTCGACACGACTTTTGGTCAAGGTGGTTCGGTTTCAATTGAGAACTCAACCGGAACCCGCACCCTTGTCACTGGCATCACCTTGCAAACCGATGGAAAAATAGTCGTCGTTGGCGTCACCGATTACAGCGAATATGCCGTTGGTTCCCTGCAGAGTAATACCGACCACGAGGCCAGTGACTCAATTGATGTCAGCATTTCCACTCCTGACGGATTTCCATTTGTCATGCGACTACACCAGGACGGATCTACCGACACCACGTTTGGAATAAATGGGATTTTTGAAATCGACCCTCAACAATTCAACTTTGGAATCGCAACCGATGTCACGACGCAAGCCGACGGAAAAATCATCGTCGCTGGCTACCTCACCGATCGAGTCGCTCCCACATCTGACGTAACTGCACAAATCGGACTCGCAAGCGAGTTTTTCGCAGCCCGCTTCACCATTGACGGCTCACTGGATACTTCATTTGCCGGCACCGGTACTTTCACCTCCGAAGTCGAACTGACGAATCATTGGATCAATCAAGTTTTTACACAGTCAGACGGAAAAATCGTCATTGTCGGATCTGGCTACGATGACAACGGTTATCTTTCCGCGTTTTTAACGCGGCTAACTTCCGCAGGTGTCGTTGACACTATGTATGGAACCGATGGAGTTGTATCGATTCCTAACCTTCTCTCAAGTCTTAATTTGTTTGAGGCGGCAATCCAACCAGATAACCAGATTGTCATCGCTAACACCATCTACAGTAATGACATTTACAGCACCGTCCTTTCACGCATCACAGTTAAGGGCGAGTTTGATCAGACATTTGGCACAAACGGCGAGTTGATTATTGGCGACGGAGTTGCCAATAGCTACGTTCTCGGTTTATCCATTCAGCCAGATGGGAAAATTCTTGCGACCGGAAATAACAACACCATCGTCGGCACAAGCCCTGGTGAACTTGCGATCTACCGCTTCCGAGGTGATGGAACTCCCGATTCAACATTCGGTGAAGACGGTCTTGTTTCATTCGATCTTGAAGCCGACCTTGTTGGACTAGAGACAATTGTTCAACCCAACGGACAACTATTGATTTTTGGTACAAAGGTCAGCGATGACGTTGCAGAGATTTACGACTTTGTCCTTCGTCTTAACTCGGCTAAACCAATTTCAGTAACAGGTCTCTCGCCTTCGCGTTTGTTTGACACTCGAACTGGTTCTCCCCAAGGCACGATTGTTATCGAGCAAGTCAAACATGGGAAATCAAAAGAATTGCGCGTCAAAGTCGCGGGCGTATCAGGTCTTCCCGAGTATGGAATTGGTGCAGTCACTTTCAATCTCACCGTCACCGACCCCGATGACACCGGTTACATCACGGTGCATCCATGTGGCACCCGCTCGCTTGCATCAAATATCAATTTCGTGAAAAATCAAACAGTTTCAACTTCAGTAACGACCGCCGTTTCACCCGCTGGTGAAATCTGTATCTATTCATCTGCGAACACCAATCTCATCGCTGACATCAATAGTTGGTCAGCAACCAACGCCGGATATGAGCCACTAACACCTCAACGACTACTTGACTCCCGAGCACTGTCTCCGCAAGGAGCCATTTCGGTCGTAAAAAAGAAATATGGATCAGACACCGAACTCCGCGTCAAAGTCGCTGGAGCAGCCGGATTACCTGGTGCACGCATCGGTTCAGTGTCACTCAACATCACCGTCACTGAACCAGAGGCCGAAGGTTTCATCACGGTGTATCCGTGCGGTACCCGCCCGCTGGCGTCAAGCCTCAACTTTGTCGCCAACCAAACGATTTCAACTTCGGTGACATCACCAGTATCAGTCGACGGGGAAATCTGCATCTACTCGTCGGCAATGACCAACCTCATCGCTGACGCTTTTGGTTGGTTTGTTCAAGGCTCCGGGGTAACTCCAGTCGGCCCAACTCGACTCGTTGACACCCGTGCTGCATCACCTCAAGGCACGATTTCAGTGAAGCAGAAAAAGTATGGCGCTACCGACGAACTTCGCCTACCGCTCAATGGTGTCGCGGGACTACCCAACAACGACATCGGCACAGTCCAGCTGACAGTGACCGCCACCAACCCCAACACCTCAGGTTTCATCACGGTGTATCCGTGCGGAACTTTGCCATTGGCATCAAACCTCAACTACACCACCGGTCAGACAGTCGCTGTCTCGGTGACCACCCAGGTGTCAGGCGACGGCGAGGTGTGTATTTACTCAAGTGCGTCTACTGATGTCATCGTCGACATCAACGGATGGGGCAACCAACCCCGTGTTGCATGTGATGGCAGCATCCTTGAAATTTCTGATGCAGCGCGATTGCGCATATCCGTCTGCTGAACGATAAGAACAAAACTAGAGATCGCCCAGTGCACCGCGTGGGTGCACTGCGTCGGCGGGAAGTTCTGCTTCCCAATTTTTGGGACAACGATGTGGATCCACTTCTTGCAGTGGCGCCAAAACAAAACGACGTTCGGCGTATCGCGGATGTGGCACGGTTAACTCTCCGCCAGTGATTGACACATCATCGTAAAAAAGCAAATCTAAATCGAGCGTGCGTGGACCCCAGTGAATCTCCCGCACTCTTCCTGCTTCGGCTTCGATGCGATGTAACCAACGCATCAACGCATAGGGATCAAGATCGGTTTCCAGTGTCACCACCATGTTGAGATACGCCCCTTGATTTTCTGGGCCACCGACTGGGTCAGTCTCAAAAACCTGAGATTGTTTCAGCACACGGTCACCAAGTTGTTCAATGGCAAAACTCAACGATTGAACTCGATCTCCTAAATTACTTCCTAGAGCAATAATCGCTTCGTGCACGTTTTACTCGTTGGTGCCAGGCGCGACGCGATGAATTCGCACGGCTGATGATTGCACGTCTTCGGGCACTGGTGGTCGAAGTTTGGTAAGGGTTAGGTCAACTGCCAAAACATGCGGGAATGACAACACAACATCGGCCATACGTTGAGCCAGACGCTCAAGCAATTGATCAGATGTGGCGCGTGCAACTGCCGCGAGTTGCATGCAGACTTCGCCATAATGCACGGTCTGCGTGAGATCGTCGCTTTGCCCAGCCTCTCGTAAATCAACATGAATATCGGCATCAATTTGCAGCGGTTGGGCCGACTCACGCTCGTGATCAAGAACGCCAATCACGCTGACGACTCGAAGCCCATTGATAAGAATGTGATCAGTCACGGCTGCCACGGTACCGTTATGGCATGTCCAGTAGCACCGCAATTGATACCGGAACCTTCAGCCCCCAGCGTGTGGTCGCCGACTTACGCGAATTGGCGTCCCGCACCGGAGGCCCAGAAGGCTCCCGCCGCCTCTGCTGGACCCCTGAATGGGTCAATGCTCGCAATCTGCTACGCGAAGAGCTGAGTGGCCTGCCCGTTGATGTCGACGTGGATGAGGCCGGGAACCTGTGGGCGTACCTTCGGGGCACTTCACCCGACACACTCATCGTGGGCAGCCATCTTGACAGCGTGCCCAAAGGCGGCTGGCTTGATGGCTCTCTTGGCGTTTTGGCCGGCCTTGAATTACTACGTTCACTCGCCGCCCAGGGCACTCCCCCGGTGACGGTCGCTCTTGTTGACTGGGCTGACGAAGAGGGTGCTCGCTTTAGCCGTTCACTCTTTGGCTCAGCGGCAGTCATGGGCACAGTTGATGTTGACATCATGCGTGGACTCTCCGATAAAGAGGGCAACAAATTGATTGATGTCCTGCCGCAACATGGCGTTGATATCGACAATATGGACGGCGCCCAGACTCGAGTTGCTGATGCCAAGGCTTACGTCGAAGTCCACATTGAACAAGGACCGATTCTTGAATCAATGAATTTGGGCATTTGCACAGTCACCGGCACTAAAGGCATTGAACGTGAGCGACTCATTTTCAAGGGTCAGGCCGCGCACGCCGGAACAATGCCCATGCCCATGCGTCGCGACAGTTTTCGAGCTGCCGCCCGATTCGCATTAGCAGTGGCCGATATCGGAGAAAACCACGATGGCGTCACGACAGTTGGCGCCGTCGCCTGCAAACCTGGCGTTGTTACTGCAGTCGCTGGCGAAACCACAATCACCCTTGACATGCGCCATATTGATGCCGGCGAATTAGCAGCGATGTATTCCGAAAGTATTGCCGCCGCTCATGCTGCTGCCGAGGCCGAAGGTTGCACCGTTGAGTTCGAACACATTTTCCGTATTCCCCCAATGCCATTTCACCCCGAACTCCTTGAAGCAGCGCGAATGAGCGTTCGCGAAGTAGAAGGGCATGATGTCGAGTTGCCAAGTGGCGCACTACACGATGCCAGCGAAATGGCCCGCAGTATTCCGACCGTGATGATTTTTTCATCGTCAATCGCTGGACTCAGTCACACTAAAGAAGAAGACACATCGGACGAACATTTGTTCATGGCAGTCGATGCTTTCAATCGCACCTGCCGTCGGACCATTCAATTGATGGTTGACGGGAAGCTATAGATCAAAGTTTCAGTGCGATGTGCTGACGTCAGTTTTCTTCTTTGGCGACTGGATACAACGTCTTCACCAAAAAGAAGGCAATAACCCCGCCGACAAACTGCGCAATCAAAAACCCTGGAATTGATGATGGTTTAATTCCGGCAAATGAATCTGACATTGAACGGGCAAAGTCAACGGCTGGATTCGCAAAACTGGTGGACGAGGTGAACCAATACGCGCCCCCAATCCAAACGCCTACGGCATAAGGAACTGCCGAGGCACGGCCGCTGCGCACGATGCAGAAAATCACCAGAATAAGTCCGATCGTGGCAATCACCTCAGAGAACCACAAAGCCCCCGACGACCGATCCTTCGTTGACCAATTCACCGCATCGAGTTCAAACATGATGTTCGCAATCATTGCGCCCACACATCCACCAACGATCTGCACGATCGAGTACAGCGCCAATTCGCGATTTGTCAACCCACCAAACAATCGCGTGACCAGGGAAACGACTGGGTTGAAGTGGGCCCCCGAAACTGGTCCCAGGGCCAAGATCAAAGCAATCAGTCCACCGGTTGTCGCCGCAGCATTTTCAAGTAATTGCAAACCGACGTCATTGGGCGACAGGCGTTGCGCCATGATGCCCGAGCCAACAACGACCGCCACTAAAAAGGCCGTGCCAATGCCTTCGGCTAAGAGTCGAGCGCCGAGGGTTGGTTGAGATTGATGAGCCACATCCACATTCTGCCAAGTTTGCGGTCGTAGTTGACTGAACACCAAACAAAGTCGCGTATGGGCAAAGTCGCGTACGACGAGTACGGTTATTTCTGTGTTTAACCGCAAGCGAAGCGAACAACCAACGATCAATAGCATGATTTCGCTCGTGTTTGGCGAAGTAACTCCCGAACAAAATCACATCCTTCATCACATTGCCAAAGAGGCGATTGCGTCTGGTCGCGATCCACTTCGGTCACTGATTTTGCACACCGATCAACAACTGCTCGCTAGTCGAATTGTGGCCCGGTTCGGCCCAGCAGATATCGAATATTTGACCGTTGACGGCTTACACATTGCAATCGATAAGTCAGAAGGGTCGGTTTCACCACAAGTGGCCACGGGGTACGAACCCCATGTCACGCACACCATGCAGACGACTCTCAAACCTGGCGACACTTTTATTGACGTCGGAGCAAACATCGGCGTCCATGTTGCACGAGCTGCGCGACTTGTCGGCGCATCAGGTCGCGTCATTGCAGTTGAACCAAACACCGAGAATTGTCGACTCCTGCTTTTGACAGCGGAAAAGAATCATTTTGGCAATGTCACACTGATTCCGAGTGCTCTCAGCGACACCGGCGAGTGGACTTGGTTCGGAACTCATATCGGTTCAAACGGTGGCGTGTTACCGACACATGACGACACACTTTCTCAAGGATTTGGTTCCATTGTTCCAATTCGTCGACTTGATGACATCGCCCCAATAGGCACGAAGTTGATCAAGATTGATGTTGAAGGTGCCGAAATTTCGGTTCTGCGTTCTGGGCTAGTGACAATTCGGCGCGATCGTCCATCGATCATTATGGAATTTAGTTGCGAAATGGTTCGCAGGGTCTCAGGCGTTGAACCGCGAAGCGCGCTCGAATGGATCGAAGGTCTTGGTTACGAGATTGCTGTGATCAATAAAGGTTCTTTTGAAACCGTTGCAACAACCGCAGAAACGTTGATTGATCACTGGGGGTCGTCAACGCGGATTGAAGACTTGTTACTCACACCGCACTGATTCAGGCGGGTGCAATCGTCGTTGTGAGGTTTGGATCAAGTGGCAGTGTTGTCGTCGTCGTTGTGGTTGTAGGAATGACCGGAGGTTCACCTTCGGCCTCAACGTCATTTCCGTACACCCACACCGGGGTTTTCTTCGGCAACAAACCCGAAGCCCAAATCATGTCCATCGCCGCAGTGCTGACCCGCACACACCCATGCGACGCCGGATAATTCGGAATACTCATCGAACCATGAATCGCGATGCCGCCCTTGAAATACTTTGGTCGATAGATCTGACCCAAGTCTCCATCCCACCAGCCATCTGGCTTTTCACGATCAATCTTGTAGCGGCCCGAGGGAGTCAATGAACGTCCGGTCTCCCACGTCACTAAATCCTTTTGATTCGTCTCTAAGTAATACTGTCCACTACCCGTTGAAATATTCATCGCCCACAACAGTTTCCCCGAGTTCATAATGAACAACACTTGCTTGTCTTTATCAACTTCAACCAAAGTTCCGGGTTCGTTTGATAAACCAACTGCTCGAGTCGTGGCAAGCGTTAAGGCATCGGCAGTTACTTGGTCGACTCGCGCTGTGGCCTCAAGCCCCATGTATTTCTGGAACGCCATCACTGCTTGCTTCGTAGTTCCACCGAAGTCACCATCGACTAACTGCAACCAGAATCCAAGTTCAAGCAAGCGCTCTTGAATGCGCGCAGTTTCAGGTCCATCGCTGCGACCAACTGCCACCAGCGGAGTCAACAAAGGAGTCACTTCAGGCAGTGTCGTCGGAGCGACACTGGTCGTCGTAGTGGTGGTCAAAGTCGTCGGTGGCATAGTGGTCGTCGGCGGAATAGTGGTACTCGTCGAAGTCGTCGACGCAGCAATAGTCGTCGTCACTGGGTCGGTAGTGCTGGCAGAGATACTCGTCGCCCCTTGGGCCGAACCCGATGAACACGCAGCCATCAACAGCAGCAGGGCCAACGACCCGGCAACAACGCCGATATGACGCAATCTAGACATCCAATCAAAGTACCCATTACGCAGGACAAAGTGTTGGCAGTCCCTTCATCGCTTCGCAAGAAGGCACATTCAGTAAAAAAAGGGGCGAATCACGTTCTCGTCTGAGAGAATAAAGCCGTGAGCGAGAACAAAGTTTCTGACATCTTCGACCCCACCGCTTGGCGGATCGTGCCGGGTTTCAATTTCACCGATATCACCTATCACCGCTCGGTCGAACATGGCACGGTACGCGTGGCCTTCAATCGGCCCGAGATCCGCAATGCGTTTCGGCCCCACACAGTCGATGAACTTTTCACGGCTCTCGAACATGCGCGCCAAAGCACCGATGTTGGGTGCGTCCTTCTAACCGGCAATGGTCCATCGGCCAAAGATGGTGGTTGGGCATTTTGTAGTGGTGGCGATCAACGTATTCGTGGTCGCGACGGATACCGCTACGCCGAAGGCGAAACCGCTGAGACCATTAATCCAGGCAAGAGCGGACGTCTACATATTCTCGAAGTGCAACGTCTGATTCGCTTTATGCCCAAGATTGTCATCTGCGTGGTTCCTGGTTGGGCTGCTGGTGGCGGACACAGTTTGCATGTTGTCAGCGACCTCACCATTGCCAGCCAAGAGCATGCTCGCTTCAAGCAAACCGATGCCGATGTCGCAAGCTTCGACGGCGGCTTTGGTTCGGCTTACCTCGCTCGTCAAGTTGGGCAAAAATTTGCTCGCGAAATATTCTTCCTCGGTCGCGAATACAGTGCCGAAGATGCCCAGCGTATGGGCATGGTGAATGCCGTCGTCCCTCATGCCGAACTTGAAGCAACTGCATTGCAATGGGCCAAAGAAATCAACGGCAAAAGTCCTACGGCTCAGCGCATGCTGAAGTTTTCTTTCAACCTCATTGACGATGGTTTGGTCGGTCAACAGGTATTTGCCGGAGAGGCAACTCGCTTGGCGTATATGACCGACGAAGCTCAAGAAGGTCGCATGTCATTTCTTGAAAAGCGCGATCCCGACTGGGCGCCGTACCCCTGGTACTACTGATTTCTGACGCCGCAAACATGTCTCGTGAGCTGATCTACGTTGATTCGTTAGATGATCAACGCCTTGATCGATTCCGACTGCGGGAGCGAGAACTGCGTCCGCGCAATATTCCTGCTCGTGTTTTCAAAACGATGCAAACCGGCGAGGCAGAAAAGATCACACTCGGTATGTTCATCGCTGAAGGCGATTTAGTTGTTGAACGCGCCTTGTCGGCTGGCTGCCGACTCGTTGAAGTATTGACCGACGCGCTCTCACCGAGCACAATCGTTCACAGCCTTGATCCGTCAATTCCTGTCTACGCCGCCCACGCTGATGTTCGAAAAACACTCACTGGCATGGGCGTCGCACTGGACATCATGGGACTCTTTGAACGACCAGCCCCACTCAAACTTGATGAACTCCTAGCATCAGCGCGTCACTTGCTCGTTGTTGAAGATGTTGATAATCCCACCAATATCGGGGCCATTGTGCGTAGTGCTGCAGCACTCGGAATCGATGGCGTCATCCTTGATCGCAACAGCGCAGATCCACTCGCCAGGCGCGCCCTTCGAGTGTCCATGGGAACCGCATTTTCGATGCGCTACAGCCGAGTGACCGATGCTTCAGCAACACTCATCGCTTTACGCGATGCCGGCTACATCGTGTGTGGGCTCACCCCTCGCGAGGACGCCCGCAATATTCGCGATGTTGGCTTATCAATTCCCGTCGATGCGAAAGTTGCCATCGTTCTCGGATCCGAGCGAGCCGGTCTATCCGCAGAGGCCCTGTTGGCAGTGAGCCATATGGTGAAAATCCCAATGGCGTCGGGCATCGATTCCCTCAATGTGGCAGCCGCCGCTGCGGTGGCCTGCCATGCCCTCATCCCTCAGCCCTAATTCTTTCAACACTTGAATCGTCGCCGAGTCGCAATTGACTTGTTCGGCAGGCAAACTTGTGGACGTGTCTGCAACTGGCGTCCTTTTACTTTCTTGCCCCGACCAACGTGGTGTCGTTGCTGCGGTCGCGGAATTCATCGCAGCACATGGCGGAAATATCGTGCACGCCGAGCAACATACCGACGATGTTGAGCGAGTCTTTTTTCAGCGAGTCGAATTCGAACTAGATGGCTTTTCACTTGGGCGCCACGAAATTCTTTCAGCCTTCTCTCAGGTCTCCGAAAAATTCTCGATGAACGCACAATTGCGTTTCACTGACCATCTACCACGGGTCGCAATACTCGCCAGCAAGCAGTCACATTGCCTTTTTGACTTACTCAGTCGCTGGCGATCAGGCGAACTTCCCGCAGACATTGTGACGGTCATTGACAATCATCCCGATCATGCCGACCTTGTGCAACATATGGGCGTCCCCTACGTGCATTTACCTGTTACCCCAGAGACCAAATCACGTCAAGAACTTGCCGTGCTTGAGACGCTCAATAACAACCAAGTTGATCTGGTCATCTTGGCGCGATACATGCAAATACTTTCGCCACTTCTAGTTGATGCATATCAGTCGCGAATCATCAATATCCATCACTCATTCCTCCCGGCTTTTATTGGCGCCAACCCCTATCGACAAGCCCACGATCGTGGTGTCAAAATCATCGGCGCGACTGCGCACTATGTCACCGAAGAACTTGATGAAGGTCCCATCCTTGATCAAGAAGTTGCTCGGGTTTCGCACCGCGATTCAGTTGCCGACCTCACACGCAAGGGCCGCGATCTTGAAACGATTGTGCTGGCACGCGCCGTTCGCGCTCATCTTGAACATCGCGTCTTGGTATACGGCCGCAAGACTGTTGTCTTCAGTTGACACGCAATTTTTAGCTGGGCTTCGACGAACTAATTGGCAATCCGGTGTCATTACGTAAGTGCTCAGCAGCCGGAACAAAGTACGCCAGCAACTCTTGACGAATGGACTCATCGGTTGTTGTCACCTCAATAGCCGCTGCCATATGCACCAGCCAACGATCACGTTCAAGTGGTCCGACATGAAATGGCATGTGCCGTAAGCGTAGTTTTGGGTGACCGCGCTCTTCCATGTATGTCTGTGGCCCGCCCCAGTACTGCCCCAAGAAAAGAGTGAATCGACGCTTGGCACCCTCTAAGTCGCTGTGATCGGGATACAAGGGCCACAACACTTCATCGGTCACGACTCCCAAATAAAAGTGATCAACGAGTGTTTCAAAAAAGGGCATTCCACCCACTCGTTCGTACATTGAGATTTCTCTCACATTTTCATCACTCACGAGAACTGCGGATCCTGCCAATCAGGAAATACTTCGGGCAATCCATCACTGACCTTGACTGGAAAGTTCGCTGGTCGCTTTTCGAGAAAACTCATCACGCCCTCGCGGGCATCGTCACTCGCCCCACGTGAATTGATGGCCCGAGAGTCAACTCGGTGCGCCTGCATCGGGTGATCGGCACCAAGCATGCGCCACAACATCTGCCTAGACAAGGCCACCGAAACTGGTGCAGTGTTTTCCGCAATCTCACGAGCGATGGCCCGAGCGGCTGGCAGGAGATCTTCTGGCGCATGAACGCTTCGAACGAGGCGTCCGTCTTTGGCTTCATCAGCACTGATCATGCGACCCGTGAAACACCATTCGGTCGCTTGTGAGATTCCGACAATTCGGGGCAAGAACCAACTACTCGCCGCCTCAGGAATGATTCCTCGCTTAGCGAAGACAAAGCCAAACTTTGACGCGGTACTCGCAAGGCGAATGTCCATCGGCAATGTCATCGTGACACCCACGCCAACTGCCGCTCCATTGATCGCACCGATGACCGGCTTTTTGCTTTCAAAAATTCGTAGTGACACCAAGCCACCACCATCACGCATCACGCCAGTCTTGGCCTTCACATCGCTTCCACCCTTGGCGAAGGTCTCTCCACCACCCGATAAATCGGCACCAGCACAAAATGCCCGACCCGAACCGGTCACGATGACCGCACGAACATTGTCGTCAGCATCACTCTCGTCAAACGCCGCGATGATTTCTTTGAGCATGCGATTCGTGAACGAATTCAACTTGTCGGGGCGATTCAAAGTAATCGTCGCGATCTGCTCGGATACTTCGTAGATGATTTCTTCGTAGGCCATATACAGACCCTAATGGAAGGTCAGACGTCTAAGAAACGTGAAGCAGCGATACCCGAACCAACGGCTCCGGCAATTGCACCAATACCCAGCAAAATGATCATCACGAAACGCATATAGCCATCAGTCACCACGAGAGCCGCGAGTTCAGTGTCGTTGAAATCGGCGACTGCACCCGACCATGCCGAGTTGAGTCCCCACAAACCTAAACATGACAGGACTCCACCGATGAGACCCTGTAACAGTCCTTCAAGCATGAACGGAATTCGAATAAACCAATTGGTAGCTCCAACTAGTTTCATCACTTCAATTTCACGACGACGGGCGAACATAGCCGTGCGGATGGTGTTCCAGATGAGTCCAACCGCCACGACGAGGAGAACAATGGACATCGCTGTCGTCGCTATTCGAATAAATTGCGAGACTCGTGCCACGACATCAAAAACATCTTGCGCGTAAGCCACTTCTCGTACTCCGGCCAGACCTCGGAACTGTTCGCCAAGTTCACGAATTAAGTTTGAGTCCTGCGAAATAGGAACAACCTTAAATTGCGAAGGAATATTCTCGGGTGTGAGAAGTCGCAAGGTTCCGGGATCACCAGCAAACAACTTCTGGGCCTCGGCATAACTTTCGGCCTGATCTAGATAGCGCAATTTTGTGACATCAATAATTGAAGGCTGAGACTTAAGCGCGTCTTCGATTACTTGAATCTGATTCGGGTCAGCGTCCGAGCGCACATACACAATCAGTTCGACGTCGCCCTTCCATCGGGTCAGCAGATTGTCAAAAGCTCGCTGAATCAAAAAAGTTGAACCAACCAGCAGCAAAGAGACCGCCGAGGTAATGACAGCGGCCATCGTCAAAGTGACATTGCGTTTAAAGCTCGCCCACGTTTCGCGGAACGCGTAACTGATTCGTGCAATCATCAGTCGTACACTCCTCGTTCTTGGTCGCGCACTATGACGCCTCGGTCAAGTTGCACAACACGGCGGCGCATCATATTCACGATTCGCTGGTCGTGAGTCGCCATGACGACTGTTGTTCCGGTGTTATTGATGCGATCTAGCAAACGCATAATTCCCTCGCCCGTTGCGGGGTCGAGGTTTCCGGTGGGTTCGTCCGCCAGCAAAATCAATGGACGGTTCACGAAGGCTCGGGCGATTGAAACACGCTGCTGTTCTCCACCAGAAAGTTGATGAGGAAAGCGATCTTCTTTATCGGAAAGACCCACCAGATCAAGTACTGCTGGTACTTGTTGGCGAATCACATGCTTAGGTCGTCCAATCACTTCAAGAGCAAACGCCACGTTTTCAAAAACTGTTTTGTTGAGCAACAGTTTGTAATCCTGAAAAATATTTCCGATATTTCGTCGTAGATACGGAACTTTTGAATCAGGCATGGCATTGATGTCCTTACCTGCCACCCACACTTCGCCACGTTCGGGCTGTTCTTGACGATTCATGAGCCGCAACAATGTCGACTTACCAGAACCCGACGGACCGACCATAAAGACGAACTCGCCCTTAGCGATCTCGAAAGAAGCGTCGCGCACCGCAGGTATCTCGGTGCCATAAGTTTTTGTCACGTTTTCGAGGCGAATCATGTTGCTCCTCGGGCAAGAGACCGACCAGCTGGCCGACCACATGAAGTCAAGCCGTCAGGATATCAGTGGTACTTCGTCAGGAATCGTCGCCAGCACGACGCCATTGCAAATAACCGACCATAAATTCTTCAATATCGCCGTCTAGCACCGATTCGACGCTGCTTGATTCAATATTTGTACGCAAATCTTTCACCATTTGATAAGGCTGTAAAACATAACTTCGGATTTGACTACCCCAACCGACGGTGGCTTGTTTACCAGCGATGCGATCAAGTTCAGCCTGGTGTTCTTCTTCAATCTTCGCCGCAACCATTGCCTTCAAACGATTCATCGCCCTTTCGCGGTTTTGCAATTGACTGCGTTCTTCCTGAGACGACGAGACAAGACCAGTAGGTTCGTGAATCAAACGAACCGCCGATGAAGTTTTATTCACGTGCTGACCACCGGCTCCAGAGGCACGGAATACTTCCATCCGCACATCCGTTTCATCAATCTCAATATCGGGGTTTTCCATTGCCGGCCACACCTGCACATTGGAAAAACTTGTTTGGCGGCGGCCCTGGTTATCAAAGGGACTAATCCGAACTAAACGATGAGTGCCACGTTCAGAAGTCATGAGCCCGTAGGCATAGCGACCCTTCAACGTGAATTCAACTGACATAATTCCTGCTTCTGCACCCGGCGAAATATCGTTAATTTCAAACTCGAGTCCACGACGCTCAGCCCAACGCTGGTACATACGCAGCAGAAGTTCGCTCCAATCTTGGGCGTCGACTCCACCGTCTTTGGTATTGATGTGCACGATGCAATCTGCCTCATCATGTTCACCAGTAAACAAACTGCGCATTTCAAGACCATTTAGTGACTGCGCAATAACTTTGATACTTGATTCAATTTCAGTTTCTTGAGAGGCATCATCAATTTCGCGGGCCAATTCATGGAGCACCTCAGCATCTTCTAACTGACGAGCCAGCCCATCAAAAATGTCAATGTCACCTTTGGTGTTCGCGTATTCAGCATTGAGTTTTTTGGCAAACTCTTGGTCATCCCAAAGACCCGGCTTCGAGACCTCAATCTCAAGTTCACGGAAACGATCTCGTTGAGCTTCGATCTTGAGATAGACCTTGGCCTCACTGAGTCGTCGACTCACATCTTTCAAATCATCTGTGAAATCGCGCATGACGAACTCAGTTGGTGCCGTGGCACATCTTGAACTTCTTGCCCGAGCCACATGGGCACGGCGCATTACGAGGGGTCTTTGACCACTCGTCGTTCACGATGGGCTGTTGCTTGACCGGCGCAGCCTGCTGAGGCATTTCACTTGCGCCCTGTGCTGATGCTTGGCTAACTGCCGACGGCGCATCAGATTTTGTCTGTTGAAGGTTTTGCACTACTGGCGCTGGCTCTTCATTGCGAACTAGTTGCACATGCATCACGTACTTCACAAAATCTTGAGCGATTCCTTTCATCATGGAACCAAACATTTCGTAACCTTCGCGCTGCCATTCAGATAGCGGATCTTTTTGACCCATGGCACGAAGATTGATGCCCTCTTGCAAATAATCCATCTCTTCAAGATGTTCGCGCCAACGTTGATCAATAATGCGAAGCATGACTTGACGTTCAACATCACGCATAACTTCTGGGGTCAATTCAGTTTCACGCTGATCGTAATAGGCAGTCGCATTCGCCATCACGACGTCGTACATCTTGTTGGTATTAGACGATTGACCCAAACCATCTGGCGTCAGATCATTTGGCCAATACGTTTTTAGCTCTTTGGTCAGACCCTCGAGATCCCATTCATCATCGGCTTCACTCACACAATGGGTTTCGATCAGTGAATCAACGGCTTCAGCCATGTACTCAAGAGCAGCAACCTTCAGGTCGGCCCCATCAAGAATCTGGTCGCGGCGCTTGTAAATAACTTTGCGCTGCTCATTCATCACTTCGTCGTATTTCAAGACGTTCTTACGAATCTCGGCGTTACGAGTTTCAACAGTGCTTTGTGCCCGTTCAATGGCCTTGGTCACCATCTTGTGTTCAATTGCTTCGTCATCGGGCAACGCTCGGCCCATCACCCAACTCAACGCGCCGGTAGCGAATAAGCGCATCAATTCGTCTTCAAGACTCAAATAGAAACGGCTTGAACCAGGATCACCTTGACGTCCGGCGCGTCCACGCAACTGATTGTCGATACGCCGACTCTCATGACGCTCTGAGCCAATGACATATAGGCCGCCTACCTCACGAACTTTGTCGCCCTCTGCCTTGCACTTCGCTGTAATTGCAGTGAGGAGTTCGGCATACCGAGCTTGTGCAACGACTCGCGCGGCGCGATATTCATCGGGCATCTGATCAAGCGGAAGCGGCAAAGTGAATTCATCGGTCAGCGTGTCAGCAGCGTGGCCTTCGGCGAGTACTGCGCGATGGGCAAGACCTTCTGGATTACCGCCGAGCAAAATGTCTACTCCGCGACCAGCCATATTGGTTGCGACAGTGACTGCTCCCAACCGACCAGCCTGCGTCACGATTTCGGCTTCACGAGTGTGTTGTTTGGCGTTCAAGACTTCGTGCTTCACGCCATTTTTGGCGAGAAGTCGCGAGAGGTGTTCGCTCTTTTCAACGCTGACTGTACCCACCAAGACGGGTTGTCCGTTGGCATGTCGTTCGATGATGTCAGTGACAACTGCGTTGAACTTGGCATCTTCTGTCTTGAAAATCTGATCGGGTGAATCAATACGCGCCACGGCACGGTTCGTCGGGATCGGCACAACTTGCAAATCGTACGTATTCATCAGTTCAGCAGCTTCGGTTTGCGCCGTTCCGGTCATACCCGCGAGTTTGTCGTACATGCGGAAATAGTTCTGCAATGTAATCGTCGCCAGCGTCTGGTTTTCTTCTTTGATCTTGACGCCTTCTTTGGCTTCAACCGCTTGGTGGATACCTTCACTCCAGCGACGGCCTTCCAGAATACGACCAGTAAATTCGTCGACGATTTTTACCTCGCCACCTTGAATGATGTAGTCCTTGTCGCGGCGGTACAACTCTTTAGCCTTGAGAGCCACCTGCAATTGATGGACCAGATTTCGCTGGACTTCGTCGTACAAGTTTTCGAGACCGAGTTCGGCTTCAACTCGTTCAATACCGGCCTCGGTCGGCATGACAATGCGCTTGTCTTCTTCTACCTCATAATCAACATCGCGCTTAAGCGCACGCACGATTGAAGCGAATCGGTAATACAGATTGGCTGCATCAGCCACTCGTCCAGAAATGATCAGCGGCGTACGCGCTTCGTCGATCAAAATTGAGTCAACTTCGTCAACGATGGCGAAGGCGTGTCCGCGTTGGACCTTATTGAGTTTCGTTGCCGCCATATTGTCGCGCAAGTAATCAAAACCAAATTCGTTATTGGTTCCGTATGTAATGTCAGCGGCATAGTCAGCCCGCTTTTGTTCGGGACGTTCGCGAGAACCCGGAACCACGAGTCCGACGCTCAAACCCAGCCAACGGTGAACGCGACCCATCCATTCGGAGTCACGACGAGCCAAGTAGTCGTTGACCGTGATGAGGTGTACGCCGTTACCGGACAGACCATTGAGATAGGCCGGCAAGGTTGAGACCAAGGTCTTACCTTCACCCGTCTTCATTTCAGCAACCCAACCAAAGTGCAGCGCCGCGCCACCCATTAACTGCACGTCGTAGTGCCGTTGCCCGATTACACGGTGGGCTCCTTCACGCACGACGGCGAATGCTTCAACTAGTAGATCGTCAAGCGATTCACCCCGCTCAAGACGGGTACGGAATTCAGCGGTCTTGCCACGCAGTGCGTCGTCGGACAAAGACTGAATAGATGACTCAAGGGCGTTGATGTCAGGAACGAGACCCTCGAGGGCCTTCAGTTTCTTGCCTTCACCGGCCCGCAGGATGCGATCGAGGATTCCCATGCAGAGATAGAGCCTACAGGCGGTATCTACGAGCCTCGGGGGTCACCGAAAGTTCACATGCAACAATGATGTAAGAAAGCAGGCCGACGGGCAGAATTGATGTGTGTCCGACTCAGCGCCTTCCTCGTCACAACAGACCCCTTCGTCATCTCGGCATATCGACGCAGTCATCTTCGATTTTGGTGGGGTTTTAGCCAGCAATGGACGCCCATCCGACGTGGCCAAACGTTTCCCCAATGACCCCGTCGACAAGGTGATGAAGGTCATGATGGGCGATTATGGCCAAGATACTGACCACCCGTGGCATCGCCTAGAGCGTGGCGAGATCAGCATGGTCGAATATCGCGAGCAACTTGGTCCACTGGTTCTGGAAGCCGGCTTACAACTATCCGCGAACTCATTAGAAACGCCTGCAGCAAAGACCGCCGATTCCAAGAATCCGTCGATCGTCGGCTTTGCCTTCGAACCCAATCATTTGGTCGTCAACCTCGTTCACGAACTCAAATCTTGCGGATTTCGCTTGGGAGTCTTAACCAACAACGTCCGCGAATTGCGGCAAGCCTGGTGGCCGATGCTTGATTTCGCCAACATTTTTGATGATGTTGTTGACAGCCACGAAGTCGGTATGCGCAAACCCAACCACGCCATCTACGAACTCTCGTTGAGTCGGCTTGGAGTTGAGGCTCATCGAACGGCATTTCTTGACGATGCCCAAAGCAATGTCAATGCCGCCACCGCCGTAGGAATGCATGGCATTTGGGTGGACGTTGATCCGACCGATGCGGTGCAACGGGTCAGGCAACTCGCGAATTTGTAGAACGGTCACGTGGTGTGGCCGCTACCGCCAGCAGGCACACCTCTTTAGCCCCAGCCAAGTCGAGCGCATGTGCGGCCGCCCGCAAAGTACTTCCCGTCGTGACCACATCATCGATCACGAGAACTCGATAAGGCCGCCGCATCGGACGGGCCCTGAAGATGGGACCATGTAGCCGTTGTTCACGATTGCGACCGGTCTGAGGTGCGCTGCGATCGCGATAGAGCAAGCGCCGACATTTAATACCCAAACGTGTTGCGACAGCCCGTGCCAATAACTCGGATTGGTCGTATCCACGCTGCCGCTGACGCACACTTGACGTTGGCGCCCAGGTCACAATCTCGTACTGCGGAGATTCGGGATCAGCAATGATTGACTGCACCAGCTGGTCGGCTAATTCGGCCACGGCACCCCTTTGATTGCGGTATTTCAATCCGCGAATCAATTCTTGAGTGTCGCCGTGCAACTGATCAGTTGCCCTAATCGTTCGTGAAGTAGCGCCGCCTACTGGATCACATGATCTGCAGACACGACCCATTGGAGATTCAACCTCGCCATCGGCCGCACGCGGGCGGAATATCTGTTGACATTGGGTACAACGCAAAGCACTAAACATGAGGTCATCAAATCAAATGGGTATGGCAGAGTTGAGAAATTGCTGTGTCACAATCTGACCTAGTGTATTTTTATTGAATACAGATGTCACTAGTTGTGTAGAGTTCTGCAATGGCTGTGAAGACTTTGCAAACAGTAGAAAACGCCCTCGCTGTGCTTGAAGTCGTTGCCGAATTGCAACCCATTGGCGTCTCGGCCTTGGCCCGCCACATGAATATGGACAAGAACACAGCCCAGCGGATCTTGATCACCCTTGGCGCAAGTGGCTACATTCAAAAGCAAAATCATGGCACCGCCTGGGTCTTGACTCCCCGAGTGCTCACGTTGTCAAATCGGGTTGCGGTTGATTTACGAAAGACTTCCCGCGAGCAACTCGAGGAACTTTCGGAAACCATCGGTGAAACTGCACTCTTATGGCAGTTCACCCATGTGGGTAGCGATTTGTACGCCACATTGCTCGACAAAGTTGATAGCAAACACAACATAAAGATCACGATGGAAGTCGGCAAACGCGTTCTCATTCAATTGGATACACCAAATACAGCCGACTTACAAACCTTGATTAATCAGTTTCCTACAGGTGAGAGCGCCTGGCTGGGGGCAGCCAATGATGACCGACCGCGTTATTACAGAATCACTCCGGGACACCCAAACTCCGTCGCTATTGGCAGCGTGATTTACGACGGTCCAGCTCAACCAATCGCTTCAATTTCGATTGTTGGACCGAACGAACGCGTCGCCCCCAGCTGCTACAAAGTCATGGGCGAAAAGACTGCCGCCGCAGCCCGACTCATTACCGGCATCTAAGCGATTTGTTTGGCGCGCGCAAGGCGCATCTCAAATCGCGGCAAAACAAGTTGCACCAACGGACCAATTCCGAACATAAAAATCAATGTTCCGATTCCAATTGAACCACCCAAGAAAAGTCCCGCAATCATGACGGTCAATTCAATCGTTGTTCGAGCAACGCGAATACTGATGCGACGTCCACCAATTGAACTCTGAGATAAGCCCAACATCAAACCATCACGAGGCCCCGAGCCTAGGCCTGCGCCAATATACAAAGCTGATCCGAGTGCAATCACCAAAACACCGGCGATCACCATGAAGGTGCGCATCACGAGTTGATCAGGTTCACCAATCAATGGCTTGGTGAGGTTGACAACGAAACCAATTTCTAGCGCGTTTAAAACTGTGCCTACTCCCGGTTTTTGCCGCAAAGGAATCCATAACAACAAGAGCAAAAGGCCGACGCCCACAATAACTAGACCGATGGAAACATCTAACTTCTCAGAAAGTCCCTTATGGAAAATATCCCATGGTGCGAGCCCGAGATTAGCTCGTATAAAGAGAGTGATTCCAAAACCGAAAAAAGCTAGCCCGGCAATACACCGGGCTAGCTTTTCTGCGTACAACTTGGACATTAGTAGCGGTAACGCTCGGGTTTGAATGGTCCCGAAGGAGCTACTCCCAAGTATTCGGCTTGCTCATCGGTCAACTTCGTCAACTTGACTCCGAGTGCACCTAAGTGAAGCGAAGCAACCTTTTCATCAAGATGCTTTGGCAATACATACACACCAAGTGGGTACGCCGCGAGGTTCGTGAACAACTCAATTTGCGCAATGACTTGGTTAGAAAATGAACAGCTCATCACGAAACTTGGGTGACCAGTTGCGCAACCGAGGTTGACCAAACGGCCTTCAGCCAACACGATGATTGCATGTCCATCGGGGAAAGACCACAAGTCGGTTCCGGGCTTCAATTCATCACGTGTCGCGCCGCTTCGAGCCAATCCAGCCATATCAATTTCGGAGTCGAAGTGGCCGATGTTGCACACAATTGCGTTGTGCTTCATCTTGAGCATGTGATCAATCGTGATGATGTGATCGTTGCCAGTAGCCGAAACGAAAATGTCAACTTCACCAATGATGTCTTCGAGAGTGGTGACTTGGTAACCCTCCATTGCTGCCTGCAAAGCATTGATGGGGTCGGCTTCTGTCACAATGACTCGCGCACCTTGGCCGCGCAATGCCTGCACGCAACCCTTACCAACATCGCCGTAGCCACATACAACGGCAACTTTGCCGGCGATCATGACGTCAGTTGCACGACAGATTGCGTCGATCAACGAGTGACGGCATCCGTACAAGTTGTCGAACTTTGACTTGGTCACTGAGTCATTCACGTTGATCGCAGGGAACAACAACTCGTTGCGCTCAAACATCTTGTACAAGCGCATCACACCAGTAGTTGTTTCTTCAGTAACACCCTTGATACCTGCGGCCATACGTGTCCACTTAGTTGGATCAGTCTTGAGACCGCGCTGCAAAAGACCAAGCACGATTGCCAGTTCGGCGTTAGATGCCGTTGTGGGATCGGGAACTTCTCCCGACTTCTCGTACTCAACACCCTTGTGCAACAACAACGTGGCGTCGCCACCGTCGTCAAGAATCATGTTCGGGCCGTCGCCGTCAGGCCACGTCATCATCTGCTCGGTGCACCACCAGTACTCTTCAAGTGTCTCGCCCTTCCAAGCGAACACCGGAACACCCGATGGGTTGTCAACAGTTCCGTTCGGGCCAACAGCAATTGCTGCCGCCGCATGATCTTGTGTCGAGAAAATATTGCACGATGCCCAACGAACTTCAGCACCAAGTTCAACCAACGTCTCGATCAGAACTGCAGTCTGAATGGTCATATGCAACGAACCAGAGATTCGTGCACCTTTCAGCGGCTTGGTGACGCCGTACTCTTTGCGCAACGCGCGCAGACCGGGCATTTCATGCTCGGCGAGATGAATTTCTTTGCGGCCAAATGGGGCCATTGAAAGATCGGCGACGCGGAAGTCTTTACGATCAGCAAAAGACGTGGACATGGTTGGGCTCCTTATGAGGTCATTGACATGATGTGCATTACACGGGGTTGCGCAAACAACGATGTCAACCGAAGGTTGCATCTTGTCTTGCACTATCCCGGGCCGGGGCCTGCTGGCACCGATCTGTCAGCCCGATGTCACGAGTGTAGACCGCTCAAAGTCAGCCTTTGTGACACTGTCGCCAATGACACGCCCAGATTCAGCGTCCGGTGGTCTTGATTCCGCCAGCGGCGATCTTGGCCATGATGCGCTCATGTTCAGCCGATGAAACCACCTCAGACTCATCAACCAACATCACAGCGATACCTTCGCGGATGCTGTAGCGCCGCTGCAAACGCGGGTTGTACAAGGCGTCTTCGTCATCAAGCATGTATAAAACACCCTTATCAACGGGGCACGCTAAGACATTTGCTAGTTCTGGATCGATGGGCATACGAACTCCTTGTTTCAGACTGAGGTTATTGCCGCAAGTAGCTCGGCCACACGATTATCGCATTCATCACGATCGGGAGCTTCAAGGTTGAGGCGCAAAAGTGGTTCGGTATTCGACGGACGCAAGTTAAACCACCACGGTCCGCAATCAACGGTGAGCCCATCAAGACGATCTTGCGGGAATGCACCGAATTTCTGAGAGACCGACTCGATGACAATCGCTGGGTCATCCACTTGAGTGTTGATTTCACCACTTGACGAGTAGCGCTCGTACGAACGACGAATTTCACTCAGTGGTTCTCCGACTCGACTCATTTCTTCGAGCATCAACATTGTGGCGATGAGCCCGCTGTCGGCACGGTAGTTGTCTTTAAAGTAATAGTGCGCTGAATGCTCACCACCAAACACTGCTCCCGTTTCGGCCATCATTTGCTTGATAAATGAGTGACCAACTTTGGTGCGCACTGGTACTCCACCGTGTTCACGAATGACTTCGGGGACAGCGCGACTGCAAATGAGGTTGTGCAAGATGGTGGCACCAGGGCTTTTCCGCAACATGCTTGTCGCCAAAACTCCGGTAGTTGTTGAGCCCGACAGCCCACGACCAAGTTCATCAGTCACGAATACTCGGTCAGCATCTCCGTCAAAAGCTAAACCGATATCGAATCCGCCAGACGCAACGCGAGCCTGAAGATCGCGCTGATTTGCAGCCTGCAATGGATCGGCAGGGTGATTGGGGAAAGTTCCATCGAGTTCGCCATACATGACCTCGAGTTCGAGACGCGGCAAGCGTTCAAATACTGCAGGCACAACGAGTCCACCCATGCCGTTGGCAGTATCGGCAACAACTCGCATTGGACGAATCGTTGCTGGGTCAATGAATGACACCACATGATCGACAAACGCCGACAACAAATCACGTTCGGTGGTTCGGCCTGCACGCGCCGCCTTGACCGGCTTGAGCCCATCAAGAATTTTCTGGGCGATGTCTTTGACTTCGGCCAGACCAGTATCGACGCCAACGGGTCGAGCTCCAGACAAACACAACTTGATTCCGTTGTATTGGGCCGGATTATGCGATGCAGTAAACATCGCACCAGGTGCGTCAAGTTTGCCAGCTGCGAAATACAACAGGTCGGTTGATGCAAGGCCGATATCGATGACATCAACGCCTTGTTCCATCAAACCTTGAGCAAACGCCGCCACCAATTCAGGTCCGGTTGGTCGCATATCTCGTGCCACGATCGCCACACTGGTCTGAGTGAATTGCGCAAATCCAACGCCCAAGGCGTATGCGACTTCGGCATCGAATTGATCGGGGACGGTGCCCCGAACGTCATACGCTTTGACGATCTGATCAAGAGAAAATTGTGAGGTCATGACGTTCTGAACCTTATCGCTGAGAGTTCAGACCCCGTAGCGATTTCAGGGTTTAGCCTGCTCAGAGGTCGGTGGGGACTTCTTGTGGACGCCGATCTCGACGCCACATCACGAACAGAGCCACAAACCCGACAATCGTCAATAGGTACGCAAAGCGGTCGACAAAACCGGCTTGGAAATGCATGGAAACATCGGTCGATGTCGGCACGACAACCATCATGTTCGGCGCAACTCGGTACGGACCTTCCGCTCCAGACACTTTCCAGTTCGGGAAATAACTCACCCGAACCAGAACGGGAACACCAATTTTGTCAACCGAAAATGACACAGTGTCGTCGCCGATTTCCACATCGGACACAACTGCTGGTTCAACTTTGGTCGGCACGATTGCTTGAACTGGCTTGACCACATCAACTTTTCGCGAGTCAGAACCAGGTTCACCCTCGCGTCGTGTCGCATCAACGGACACATCAATACGTTGCCATTCCTTGGGTCCGCCCGCCGCGGGAAGTGCATCCCACTCGGTTCGGTTCTGCAACCAACTCGTACCAAGTTCAAGCCAACGTTCTCGCAAGTCACCAGATCGCTCGTTTACAACAACTGGCAAAGTGTCAAGAGGGACCACGATGTCGGAATTTCCAACAGAATAAATGTGCCACGGACCGCTGGTTTCAAGAGGTGAGAGGCCACCGCCATTCGCGGCTAGCTCGTCGGCCTTTGCAATTGCCTCTGGGGTCACTGCCAAGTAGTAGTTGATTCCGAGTTCTTGCAAATATGACACTCCGATTTCGGCATCGTTATTGACATATCGCAATTCGCGAACTGGATTCGAAGATTGCTTTGACATCGCACCTGCCGCCAAAAAGTGATACGGCGTCGTACCGGCTGCTTCAAAGAACAATCCTTCGCTTGATCCAATGCAGCCATCAGTCCAGAACGGCAGCAACATCAACGCCATGGTGGTTCCGTACTTGTCATTCCCCCCAAAGTTTTCCCACAACGCGCGTCCACACCCGCGGGTCTCACCAATAGTTTTCATAGTTTGCACTACTCCGTAGTACTCACCGTACGATGACTTGCCCTCGTAACCCGCAAAGTTCCAACGGGCCCAACCATCAACAAATCCTTTGCTTGACGCGTCACCTTCAAAAGGACCCCACGTGTACTCGGCGCCTTGGCCCTCATCCTTAACGTTTCCAAAAGGCAATACCTGAAAACGGAAACCTAAAACAATGAGCACAACAAGTGACGAGGCAATTGCCGTGATCGTTCGAGCATTAAACATTTGTGTCTTGGTTTGCGTGTTTTCAACAAAAACCTCAGAGTTTCGAGCTGATCGTTCTTGTTGCGCGTAACGCACGATGAAAGCAACGAGTTCAATGACACCGATACCTGCGAGCAGGTAACGACACATGTTGAACATCGGCAACAGTCGCGGGTTCCATAGCAAACCAATAATCGGCAAACTGTCATTGAAGAGATAAACGAATGCAGCGAAGACAAGCGCTGTCACTCCAAGCCAAATTCCTGCCACATTCCGCTTCACAATCATGGCTACAAATCCAATGATCGCGAAAGTCATAATGAAGACATTCCAAAATGGCGGCAAGGCGAAAAACATTCCCCAATATGAAGTAAATGAACCATTGCCTGGTTCACCCTTGTATTTCATGTCAGTCATGTAGGCGTGGTTCAACAAAAATGGCCCAATCCAAAAAGCCGACAGCAGTGCACCTGATCCAGCAGTTGTCACAAACCAACGAAGCTTTGATTTATCAAGCCACAAAAGCGCCATGAGCAAGAGACCGACCGCAACATAAATGGCCACAATTCCATGACACAAAACGGCAAGTGCCATGAAGACGGCCGCCTTGACGCGATGTTTACCTGTCTGCATGCCATTAGCGAAAAATCCAAAGGCCAACATTGCAAACGAAAGTGAAATTGAGAACGAGAATTCACCCGCCATCGTTGAGGCAACGTTGCCGCCATAAATGGTGTAACTCTCATCAAGGAGATACACCAATCCCACCATCGCAAATATTTCAGGAATCGGAAATGCGAAACGTGCGAGCCGACCAAACGCCCAACAACAAATCGGCAACGTCACGATGCCAGCAACCGCAACGATCTTGAGCGCAACACCGTACGGAAATATGAAGTTCAAAATCACGACAAATAAAGCCGGCACGACCATATAGAAGCGATACACCGGAAGTCCCGAATACCAATCCATCGACCAACCATTGAGTTTCCACGGAAGCAGATGATCGCGAAGGTAAGCCGGACCCCAGACATGGGCGCCCATGTCTCCGCCGGTAGGTGTGGTGTCTTTGAAAACTAAAGACGGCTGAATGACTTTGATGGCAATAATCGTGCTGATTCCGATTAATGCAATGCGGATCCACAAGATGATGAGTCGCTCGCGCTCCGAGCCCCGAAAGGGATTCCAACCATATTTGATTCCCGTCTGCGTTGATTCGTCAACTTCGTCGTCAGGACCGGCGACAGACACGGCGGACTTATTCTCAAGATCATCCATATAGGCATCCATCTTGCCACCTTCGCACTACTGAGACGCGAGCAACAACCCAGCCGCATTGAACCCAATGTGGGCAAAAATCGCCATCCCTAACCGCCCCGTGCGTTGAAAACAGATGCCGAGCACCAACGCAAAAGCAAAGAGACCTGGCAATTCCACGGGTTGCAAGTGAATCAGGGCAAACCAAGCCGACGAGATCAGTAATGCCAACCAGTCGTTCAGTCGACTTTGCAAAGCTTGCAAAATCAGCCCGCGGTACACCAGTTCTTCAATCAAGGGCGCTCCGAGGGCCACAACAATGATCAAAACGATGATCCAACCCCCGTTTGCCTTATCCCACAAATCTCGGGCACGCTGCTCAATTTCGTCGCTCGAAAAGGCATCGGGCCACATCTGTTGCAATGGCCAATAAATCGCCGGAACAAGCAACAACTGGCAGGCCACGCCAAGGGGCAGTCCGGCCAGATCAACCCACCGTGCTCGAACCTTGTAATCGTTGACAAACCGTCCCTGACCCCAGCGGCGACTCGCGACCATCAGTGCAACGACGAAAGGAATCCACAAGCAAAAAATGGATAGCACCGTCATTGAAATCGGCCACTGGTCTGACTTTTCGCCGCTGTGACCGGTGGCCGCGATCAACACGCCTTGCAATGGAAGTGCCGCCATGTACGCCAAAAGCCAAGCCATGACGGCCACGCCGACGGTAAACCGCGTGGCGTTCGTCGCCGGATGAGGACGGGTCATGAACTGACCTAGCCGGCCAGGCGATGTACGAAAGGAAGGACTTCGGCTCGACGCCGATCATCAAGGGTCCAGCCATTCGGTGGCGCAAAACGCTGCCAGTGCTTGTCACACAACTCGTACATGTGCAAATCGCGCTCTTCTTCGATGTGGTTAATCCAAACGACTGAGGTGTTGTACTGAAAGGTCAACGAAATGTGGGCGGTCTCCCGACAACCACTACGAGTGCACGAACGCATGGCGAAAAGTTATGAGATTTCAGGGCATCTTTGGTGGATAGGCCATCTTTGGTGGATCGGTCTTTGGTGGATCGGTCTTTGGTGGATCGGCTGAACGGGTTATGCCATGGTCCGTTGAGTCAACTGTGACTTCTGTAGTACTCAGACACCCATACTGAACTGCGCCCGACCCACACAGTGTGACCAAGCGGTCGTATCATGGCGACATGAGCGAGTCCACTCCTCCCCCTCCGCCCCCGTCACCTACGCCACCCTCGGCTGGTGGTCAACCACCGCGCAAGATGGGTCGCTCGCAGGCGAACAAAGAATCATCATCGCCCGATGGCAAACCCGCTGGCCGTCCTTCAATGCCTAAGTGGTCACCCTGGCTGCTCCTCGGTCTGATTTTGGTCCTCATTTTCGGACCTCAACTACTTCCCGGTCCCGACCGTGAAAAATTGGGCTTTGAAGAATTCATTACTCAAGTCACGAACGGAAAAGTTGACGAAGTCAAACTAAATAACGCAACGCTGACGATCACTGGAACATTCACGGATGGCAGTTCATTCTCGACAACTGCTCCCCCCGGATTTCCGAACGAAAAAGATCGCGAACTTCTCCGTGGACAAGGTGTTGATTTCAAACCCAATACTCCCCAAACAAATTGGGTCATGAATCTCATTCCGCTGTTGCTGCCATTCATTTTGATCATTGGATTCTTGGTGTGGATGAACAAACGTGCATCGGGACAAATGGGCAACATGATGTCAATTGGTCGCAGTCGCGCCAAGGCTTACAACGCTGACCGTCCCTCAACTACGTTCGCCGACATCGCCGGATACGAGGGTGTCAAAACTGAAATCAAAGAGGTTGTTGATTTCTTGCGTATGCCCGAACGTTTCAAGGAAATTGGCGCCAAGGTTCCTAAGGGAATGTTGCTGGTCGGCCCTCCGGGAACGGGTAAGACTCTTTTTGCACGCGCAGTTGCAGGTGAAGCTGGCGTTGGTTTCTTGTCAGTCACTGGTTCTGACTTCATGGAAATGTTCGTTGGCGTTGGTGCAAGCCGAGTACGCGACTTGTTCCAGCAGGCCCGCAAAATGGGTAAAGCCATTATTTTCATTGATGAAATCGACTCAATCGGTCGTAAGCGTGGCGCTGGTCTCGGTGGAGGTCACGATGAACGTGAACAAACCTTGAACCAAATGTTGTCCGAAATGGACGGGTTCGAAACATCGGAAGGCATCGTGATTTTGGCGGCGACAAACCGTCCCGATGTTCTTGACCCTGCGTTGCTCCGCCCAGGTCGCTTTGACCGCCAGATCGTTGTTCCGTTACCCGAGTTTGAAGAGCGGGCGGCCATTTTGCGAGTTCACAGTCGCGACAAGCGCATGGGACCCGATGTTGATCTCGACACCATGGCCAAGGGCACTCCTGGTATGAGCGGTGCCGACCTCGCCAACTTGGTGAATGAAGCAGCACTCTTCGCCGTACGTCGCGCCAGTGCACAGATTGAGCGCATCGACTTTGAGTCAGCTCGCGATCGCATCATGATGGGAGCCCGCCGAGACTCACTCATCTTGTCCGCAGAAGAAAAGCGTGTCACTGCTTACCACGAAGGTGGCCACGCAATTTTGGCAACTGTCTTGCCGCATGGTGATGCATTACATAAGGTCACCATTCTTCCGCGAGGCATGGCCCTTGGTGTCACGCAAACACTCCCTGAAGAACGCCATAGTTTTTCGAAGGATTACATCCTTGACCGAATCTGCATGGCTCTTGGTGGTCGCGTCGCCGAAGAATTGGTGTTCCAACAGCAGACCACTGGTGCTTCAAATGACCTTGAAGTAGTCACCGGTTTGGCGCGCCGCATGGTGCGCGAATGGGGCATGAGCGACAAGGTCGGCCCCATGGCTTGGCATAATCAGCAAAATGTCTTCCTGGGTGAAGACTTGATGACTGGTGGACGCGAATACAGCGATGACACCGCACGACTCATGGACGAAGAGATCAACACCATCTTGCGCCAGCAGGAAACTCGTGCGATCGAACTTCTCTCTAAGCATCGCATCGGTCTTGATCTAGTTGCCCAAGCACTTCTCGAAAAAGAGACCATCGATGGAGACCTTGTCAATGCACTTGTGCAACAGGGCCTCGACGGCAACACGCAGTCACCGATCAGCGTCATCGACTGACCTAGCTCCTAATTCAAAACACTATTCGTGATCTTGACAGTGGCCATCCGCTGACGTTTGTAGTTGCGGATCGCGAGCCGATGCCACGCCTGCCCATAAATCTGTTGCGCTGACCGGCCCGAGAAATGACTTATGCACGACTCCGTGCGCATCACTCACCACAACAGTCGGAACAGCCTCAATGTTGTATTTGCGATGCAACTCTTTGTTTTCAGAGTATTCAACATCTAAAACCGCCACTTGCTTACTGGCAACAACTTGTGCCTTCGCCAACATGTCGGCACACACATGACATGACGCGGATGTAAATACTGCCACCAACCATTCCTGCTGAGCGGCGGGAAAGTCAACTCGGTCGATCTGTGTTGGTGCGGCAAAGACCTTTTGCGTTGGCGCATCAACAACTTGACGTCGCCGAACCACCACTGCAACTGTTGCGACAACTGCACCAATGATGAGAGCGACGAGCACGCTCATCATGGCAACAACTTCTCTGGAAAAGCGAGCGATCCACTGCGACCTCGCAAAGTCGGCGTACGTTCAAGACGACGCTCAACCAAAATCGATTGGTCACTCACCACTTCGAGCGCACGTCCGAACGACAGTGGGTCAACCAAATCAATTGAAACCAAACCATTGGCCGCGATCGGAATATCGCTGAGGCCGGGAACTGGCTCTTCTCCCCCAGGACCAACCGAATAGATCGTCACGACTCCGCTATTTGGTGATGTGTTGAGAATCGTCAATACATCTTCGATCGCAATCGTTGTCGAAGTTGGAACGCTCCAACGCGTTGATTGGAAACCTCGCTGAGCACCGAGCACAACGGTGGTCGCAACGCTTGAACCCGCTGGTTTCGTGAGCACCCGCTCCACCACAAGCTGGGCCCCGGCTTGCCCACTCACAACACCGCCGTGCAATCCATCAGGCAAACCGACAATCGCCGATACATCAAAGGGCACAACATCATTCGCGGGGATGGTCAAAGTTGTCGGCAGCACCGTCGCCACAGTCGGATCAAGGCCGAGCATCACGACATCAGCCAAAACGTCTTGATCGTTGGGGTTGAAAATCATGTAGGTCTCAGAAATACCGGCGCCCTTTTCTCCATCAGCGAACCACCACTGATCAGAAGTTGAAGGGCTTCCCAGCGACAACACATGACCTAGTCGACCCGCACCTAGGAAATGCTGATCTTTAGCCGCGACAATTCGTCCCGCCGAGGCCACGACACTGAGCGCCAGAATCTTTTCATCACGAAAACCAGACTCTGGAATGTTCAGAACACGTATTGATTGAGCCGGAATAACAAACCCTTGAAGATTTGTTGGAGTGCGCTGACCATTCTTCGTCGCGATTTCAATATTGACGATCGCTGGTGACAAATACGGATTCGTTAGGACTAAACGAAAATCTGATGACTCTGCAGAAAAGCCGTCAGCGAAATACCACTCACTTGAAGTTCGATTTGAACAAGGAGACACTGCAGCACCGGCAGGATGCAACGCACGCTGCTCAACACTTGCCGCCGAATCAGTGAGTTCAACCAGTGCACTCGCATATGGTGCTGTCACTAACGAATTGATCTCAATCACGAGTTGCGAACGTGGATCAGAATTGATCGCCTGAGTCACCGGAGTTTGTTCGCTCGTCAGAATCGTTAACAGACCAGTCACCGGTGTCTCTAAAGGATTCGAGATCACGATCTCGCCTCCGTAGGTACCGCTGTCACTTTCTCCAGCCGCCGATGTTCCAGCACAAAACCAAGTGCTCGTGACTGCTTGATCGTTACGAACAATTGCCGGCGTACCAGGCCGAGTTCCGAGCGAAAACACTGCAGCAAATTGAGTTTCGTCTCGGTCTGAAAAGTTAAAAGCCAAACCAATAACCACTAACAAAACGAGATAGAGGCTCACCCGACGATTCATGTCTGATCACCTGAAATGGGGTTCGCTGAGAGTGAAACAACTGGAGTCGTTTCTGGCAATTCAAATTGTTGACGGCGAGAACCACGGCGAAGATTCGGTTGCAAAATTCCGAGTACTACCACCAACCACAAGAACACTTGCAACAACACCCACACGTAACGACTGAGAGGGTTTGAGTAAGACAAACGCGCCAATCCACCATCGCCCGTTTCAAAATGCATCACGGTTCCGAACGAAGCTTCAGGTTTGATGATTTGCCCATCAATTGTCAGTGTCCATCGCGGGTCGAAGGGAACGCCCATATGAAAACGTCCCGCTGGAAGTTCTTGGGTTGGACTTGCCCAACTTGTCGTACCGTTCAAAGCAGCAAGCGAGCCGGTCAATTCAGTCGCTACGAGAGCCTCAGCGCCACCTTCACTACTTTGTTCGGACGCCACGGTGCTCAACATTCCGGTTAAGGGAATCCACTGCGAGTTTTCGAAGATCGTCATGCTCGAAGGCCCATAGACATTTTGCAAATCCAATTGTTCAGCGAACGCTTCGCGCAAACCGAGCGGTATGGGTAACGGAGATTCGCTTGAGGAGTGCACTCGATCAATGACCGGAATGACGATGTACCGAATACCAAGTGGAGCCATCAGTCGCCCGACACGACCAGTTGTTCCAGAGGCCACTGCATCAAGGAGCGGTTCAATGAAAATCTTGGCGTCTCGCGAGGCCGACGACACTTGATTCAACATTGATGCATCACCGTTTTGCACCAACGAATAGGCCAGACCATCGCGATACGTGTGCTGATCGGATGGGATCAGTCGCGAGTCACCGACGAGCAAAATGCGATAGTCGCCCTGACTTGAATCACCCAATAGTTCGCGCATTTGTTGAGCCAAAGTAACTGAAGGTTGTTCCCATTGACCATTTGATGCAGCAGCGACGACAGGCAAAAGTCCAAGAGGAAGAGTGACGAGCGACAAAAGCGCCAATGGCTGTCGCCATCCGAAGCGACCGCCTCGAACGTCAATTCCGAAAGCCATCACAATGATGGCTGCGCCAATTGCCAAACAACTCGCAACAGGAGCCAGCAAAATGCCGGTTTCAGGAAGGCGAATAGGCAAATCATCACTTGAGTTCAGCAGTGCCAATGCAAGCAAAACAATGGACAAAATCGCGGCTCGCGAAGCCCAAATAAAACGCGAGTTCTTGGACACCAAAGGCGCGACAAGGAGCGGAACGTAGAGCAACACGATCAGCCCACCAAGTGCTGCTGGACCGATACCGAAACGTAAGACCTCCCACAATCCGAGATTTTCCGGAGAGCGAGCCGGCGAACCAACGATTGCGTCCCACCCACCATTAGACAAATAGCGCGTGATCCACGGCATGTTGAGAACAACCGCTGCTGCCGTTGCGCTCATTGCGCCCGCAAAACCCAATCCAGCGGCCCGAGTTGAACCTCCTGAAACAGCGGCCGTCAACAGCCACAACAATGCACTCAACAGAACGACAACAACAACTCCTGGACTAAAGGCCATCGTGACGCCGAAAAGTAACGAAAGTTTTGCGGCCAAACGAATCCGCTGTTTCGTTGACGGATGATCAACGACATCGCCAGGTTCGTCATCAACAATTGATGTACCAATGCCACCGAAAGAACGAATCAGGTGGAGGGCCCAAGGAACAACGGCGTAAGCAATCAGTACTTGGTGTCGGCCACTTGCGACCGCGGCATACGGAAGAGGAACTGCGGCGTACGCAATGACTCCGACGATACGGGCGCGTTCGTTAGCAACTACTCCACACAACGCCGAAACACCGAGCCATCCCAGAGGAATGAGCCCAATGGTGATCAGGGTGTGCAACAACCCCATATGCCCAAGCGTGATGATTCCACCGAGCGCAACAAGACCTGTGCTGGTTGGTTGAGCAGTCGTGCTACCAAGGTCTTGTGCCCACCACCCACTCACGTACTGACGCAGCAAATCGCGCGGTGATTCTGGAAGCGGCAACAAGTCGCCCACCGAATGCACGCCATTCATCCATAATTGACGGCCCCCAAGAAAGAGCAAAACGGCGAGGACTCCCCACGATGCAATGGCCTTGGGGCTTCGAACATTTGCTTCGTTTCCAGCGCCTCGAATATTGGCTGAAGGTGTAAATCGGCGATGACGAATGATTCGTTTCCAGCGCACACTGCCGCGAACCTGTAGTTCAACGACTTCGTGGTCGGGCACTTGACGCAACAGGCGGACGCGCGACCGACGACGAGCGATACTGCCAATACTGGGCAGCAAGTTCAGTAATCCGCTCAGCCCAGCGAATGCCCGCTGCCATCGACCGCGAACCATTGAGCCAAGTGCTTCAACACAGGTAATGAGAAACAACAGCGGCACTACGATCGGCAGGCGGCGCGCCCCAGTCAGCGACAGCACCGTTGACATGCGGTGCCTTTCGGCCTGTCGCATGAGTGAGCCAGAGTCGCGGCGGCGATCAGCCAGTCGCTCATCAATTAAGGCGCGATGACGAGCAGTCGCGGCAGGAACAACAACGACACGAGCACCCGAAAGATGAGCTCGCCAACACAGATCAAGATCTTCACCAAAAAACTCGATGGAAGGTTCGAAACCTCCAAGTTCGCGAAAGAGGTCAGCACGGACAAGCAAACATGATGAAGACAAAACAAACACGTCACGCACTGCGTCATGTTGTTCTTGATCAAGTTCGTGGGGCTCAACTGCACTGTCGAGTTCACCGAACCAATCACAATCAAAGCCCACCGCCTGCAACCGTCGAGTTTCATCCCACTCAACGAACTTTGGGCCAACCATCCCGGCATTTGACCGATACAGCTCTTCGACCAACAGCCGAACTGCGTCCGGGGCCAAAACGACATCGTCGTGCATCAGTAGGAAAAATCCACTGTCTCCCTCAACCAATCGCAACACCGTATTTGCCGCCAGCCCAAACCCTGGATTGGCGCCAATTTGATAAATATGGGGTTCGCGAGTGCTCGGGTCAGAACCCTGAGCCTGGGCAATCTCATGTATCAACTCGAATTCGGCGGCATCAGAGCCGGTCAACAGCACCAAAATCTGGATATTTGGGTAATCCTGAGCGGCCAGGGCTGAAAAGACCTCTTTCAATATTTCGCTTGCCGAGTTTGGTTGGTCAACAACGACCGCCACCACGACTCCTGGGGCGGCCGACACGCTGGCTTCAGTAGGCGAAGTCGCAGCGGAAAGAGTTGCTTCCATCTCATTTTCCACGGTGTGAGAAGGTTACTCGCCCTCATCTCAGACCTCAGGTCACAGACGCGCTGAAGCCAGGGATTCGGGGGTCGAACGCCTGATCTGAGTAGGGTGAGAGGTCTTGACTACCAACCACGAGTCCACTGGAACCGAGCCCACCTCATCGGCCCGTATTCCTCTCCCCGAGGGGACGTTGGCGGTCGGCGGAGGTCTGCTGGTGGCCGGCGTCTCCAGCTATGCCTTTTTTAAGGTCGGTCAAGAAGCACTCGGCAAAGAAGACTTCAAACCCATCGTGGCCCTGTGGTTCGCCACCTTTGTTTTGGCCCCCGGATTTTTCTTGCCCCTCGAGCAAGAAATGGGACGCGCCCTCGCCCACCGGCGCGCTCTCAATCAAGGTGGTCGTCCCGTGGTGGCACGTATCGTTCCCCTCGGTGCTGCCGTCGCAGGCATCATCGTCGCGGTGTTGGCGGGTCTCAGCTCACTAGCAACTCGCGAATTCTTTGAGGGCTACGCCCTCGTCACCGCGGCGCTCATTATTGCTTTTGTTGCGTACGCCCCCACCCACCTCGCTCGCGGAATTTGCTCTGGGCAGGGGCGGTTTGCATCGTACGGAATTGTCATGGGCGCAGACGGATTCGTGCGAATCGTTGGATGCATCGTGTTTTGGCAAATGGGCATCACCAATGTCGGCGCATACGCGATGCTCATCGCCCTCTCGCCTCTTTCTGGAGTGCTTGTTGTTTGGTTACGCGGCGACATCAAAACAACACCAGGTCCAGTTGCGCCATGGAGCGAAGTCACTCCAAATCTTGGCTGGCTATTACTTGGTTCGTTAATGGGAGCAGGCCTTGTCAATGCTGGCCCCATCGCGATCAATATTTTGGCAACCGACGGACAGTCTGAATTGGTGACTGCATTCGGTAACGGAGTTCTGCTGTCGCGAGTTCCGCTATTCCTTTTCCAAGCGGTACAGGCAGCACTGCTCCCACGCCTCGCGCTATTGGCGGCACAAGGTGACCTTGTTGAGTTCCGCAACGGATTTCGTCGCCTGATGCAAGTTGTCATCTTCGTCGGAGTTGTCGGAACCGTCGGCTCGTTTGCCTTCGGACCACCATTGCTAAAGATTGTTTACGACGATGTTCTCAATCGAAGTTCCCTCACCATGTTGGCCCTCGGTAGCGCTCTGTACATGGTGGCGCTCGCAACAGCGCAAGCAGTGATTGCTCTCAACGGTCATGCACTCGTTGGCATGGGTTGGCTTCTCGGAATGATTACTTTCGTCGGTTGCACGTGGCTTGCTTCTGACAACTTGTACCTTCGTGTTGAGATCGGTCTAGTTGCCAGCTCGCTTGTAGCACTCGCGGTGTTTGCAGTCTCATTGATTCGCTTGCTCAAAGATGGAGCAAACATAACCCCTGAATCATTGAGCGATGCGTTGTCTGACCGCCCTTTTGAGACGTAAGACGAACATTCTTAAGCGAGGGCGATGCCTGCCTTTTTCGCTTCGAATTTGAGGTCGTGTTGCACCATCATGCGTACCAGATCTGGGAAATCGACTTCAGGCTTCCAACCCAATTTTTCGCGAGCCTTACTTGAATCACCGATCAACAAATCAACTTCGGCTGGGCGGAAAAATTTCGGATCCTGGCGGACATACGGACGCCAATCTCCAACACCGGCCTCAGCGAACGCTAATTCGACGAGCTCTTCAATGGTGTGGGTCTCGCCCGTCGCAATGACGTAATCATCGGGCTGATCCTGTTGCAACATCATCCACATTGCCTTCACATAATCGCCGGCATAACCCCAGTCGCGCTTGGCATCAAGATTGCCGAGGACGAGTTCTGTCTGCAATCCAAGTTTGATACGAGCCGCAGCATTGGTGACTTTGCGCGTCACGAACTCAACTCCGCGGCGGGGACCTTCGTGATTGAACAAGATTCCTGAACACGCCCACATGTCGTAACTCTCGCGGTAATTCACTGTGATGTCATGACCAAAAACTTTGGCGCAACCATATGGCGAACGCGGGTGGAAAGGGGTGAGTTCAGTCTGTGGAATCTGACGAACCTTGCCGAACATTTCTGATGAAGAGGCTTGATAGAAGCGCATCTTGTTATTGGTATTACCGCCGACCATGCGCATTGCTTCAAGCATGCGTAAAACGCCCGTTCCCGTGAGGTTCGCGGTCAATTCAGCCTGGTTCCACGACAGCGCCACAAACGAAATTGCTGCCAAGTTGTAGATCTCATCTGGTTGAGCAACTTCCATCGCCTTAACCAAAGACGGCAAGTCCGCAAGGTCACCGGGGACGATGTTGACATAGGGAAATTCATCGCGCAGCATGTCACCTTTGGGGTTGTTCTGCCCCTTGACCATGCCAAAAATCTCGTATCCCTTGCTGTGCAAGAATTCGGCCATGTGTTGGCCGTCTTGACCCGTAATACCGGTGATAAACGCTCGGGGCATCAAATGACTCCTGGATTGGGCAATCGGCGGATCGCTACTGAACCGTCTTATCTTACGCTTTAGGACCTACGCTCGGCTTGATGTCTTGCAATCTTGGGAGTTTCTCGTGATCAGAGTTGGAGTCGATGTCGGCCCGCTACATGGTCCGATCACGGGTGTAGGTCGAGCAGTTGATGGCATGGTTCGACAACTGCACCAGCAAACAGCGGTTGAACTCACCGAATATGTCGTCAGTTTTCGCGCCAAACTTCACGAAAACACGCAACGACTCCCATTTCCGGCCGGGCTGTCCATCAAAAGTTGGGGTCAACGCGATTTTCCACCAGTCGGGCCATTCTTCAAGGGCATCCAACTTGTACATGGGATGAACTATGTCGTCCCGCCCACAAAACTGCCGCGAGTCGTCACGGTGTATGACTGCTGGGCACTTCTCAATCCTGCACAATGCTCTTCAATAACCAATGACGCAATGAAAGCATTACGACGAGCCATTCAAACCGGAGCCGTCGTTCATGCTTCTTCACACGCGACGGCCACAACTCTGCGCGAGCTATTCCCCACGGCTCGCATTGAGATGATCTATTTGGGCGCTCCCGAACATCGCTCCACTAGTTCACGAAAAACTCGTCCCGATGCCCTGTCCGACATGGGTGACGCCCCGTTCATCTTGGCCATAGGAACCGTAGAAAAACGCAAGAATTATCCGCGCCTCGTTGAGGCCTTTGCCCTCGCCGCACACGAAAACTCTGATCTGCAGTTGGTGATTGCTGGTTCTGCTAGTGATGACAGCGTTCTGCTTCAACAAGCAGTTGATTCGTTGTCCCCCAAACTGGCGCAACGCGTTCATCTCATTGGTCGGGTCACCGATGACAACATTGAGTGGCTTTATCAACAAGCCACCGCGATGGCCTACCCGTCACTTGATGAGGGTTTCGGTTTTCCACTGTTGGAAGCAATGTCGGCAAATCTCCCGATCGTTGGGTCAACGCGCGGATCAATCCCCGAAGTATCAGGAACAGCCGCGATTTTGGTTGATCCATTCGACGTGTCAGCGCTCGCAGAGGCCTTGACCAATGTGGTGACCGACTCCGAACTTCGCATCAAACTTCAGTCCGCGGGCGCAACACAGTTTCAATCCTTCTCGTGGGAGAAAACGGCTCAGCAGTTAGTCAATCTCTACAACGACCTCGTGAAATAGCGATTGAAACGAAACACCAGAAGGAATAATGGGAGCATGATTACTGTCCTCGCAGGTGGCGTTGGAGCGGCGCGATTTTTACGCGGTCTCGTTCTTGAAGTTGACCCATCAGAAATTTCTGTCGTAGTCAATACGGGTGACGACACGATCATGCATGGTCTCAACATTTCGCCAGATCTCGACACCGTCACTTACACCGTCGCCAACGCCATAGATCCTGGGCGCGGCTGGGGACTTGCCAATGAATCTTGGCGAGTCATGGAGTCACTAGCGCGCTATCAAGATGTCAAGCCACAGAGTTCTAGCGCGGCCGGCACCTGGTTCAATTTAGGTGATCGCGATCTAGCCACCCACTTGTATCGAACCGCCCGTATTGCTGAGGGCGCAACGCTCGCGACGGTCACTCAGGAAATTACTCGAGCGTGGGGTCTCAACTTCAGCATGATTCCTATGTCTAACGATGTCGTCTCAACCAAAGTTGACATCGTTGAAGACGGGCATGCATCAACAGTGTCTTTCCAAGAATATTTCGTGCAGCGACGCCACGGTGTGCCTGTCACTGGCGTCCAGTTTGTTGGTGCATCGACCGCTCAACCGATATTCCTTGACTTACTTGACTCGTCTGAAGCAATCATCATCGCTCCGTCGAATCCAATCGTTTCGCTTGGCCCAATTCGCGCTCTCTCAGGGGTAGACCAAGCACTAGCAACCAATCGAGATCGAGTTGTCGCCATCTCACCGATTGTTGCTGGTTCAGCCTTGAAAGGTCCAGCAGACCGAATGCTGACCGAACTTGGCCATGAGGCATCCGTCGTCGGAGTGGCCCGCATTTATGCGCCTGTGTGTTCAACATTGGTGATTGACCAACAAGACGAAGCCCTGCAGAATGCCGTTGAACGTGAAGGAATGAAATGTGTCATCACCGACACGATTATGCGCACACCTGAAATAACCCAAGAACTAGCCCGTAAAGTTTTGCAAGCAGCGAGGTCAGGAAAGCCATGAGTGAACAAAACCAACAGCCACAATTACGAATGACTGCCTGGGGAGTAACCGGGATCGGCGAGATTGTCCCTGGCGATCAGTTGGGTGACGTCATCGTTGATGCCTGTCGTGCAGTACCTAATGGACCGCTCCTTGATGGCGATGTACTTGTCGTCACCCAAAAAATTGTCTCGAAGGCCGAAGGTCGTATGGTCGAGATTGATCCCGACGATCCCCTCTCACACAAGGCTCTTGTTGAAGAAGAAGGTGTGCGCGTTGTTCGCCGTCGCGGAGATCTCATCATCACCGAAACCAAACATGGCTTCATCTGTGCAAATAGCGGAATTGATTTGTCCAATGTTGAACGGGGATGGGCCGCACTATTGCCCATTGACAGTGATCGGTCGGCTCGAAGAATTCGTGACATCATCCGCGCCAAACTTGGCGTTTCTGTAGGAATCATTATTTCTGACACTTTTGGTCGGCCCTGGCGCAAGGGACTCACCGATGTTGCTATTGGCGTTGCCGGTGTCGCTGGAGTTCTCGATCTTCGCGGCACCCCCGATGCCTTAGGTCGCATGATGCAAGTCACCGAAGTTTCCATTGCTGATGAAGTTGCCTCAGCAGCCGAGTTAGTGATGGGCAAATCAAACGGTGTTCCTGTCGCCGTCGTACGTGGTTTAGACCCATCGTGGCTGCGCGAATCTTCAATCAACGAAATTGTGCGTCCACCACAAGAAGACCTATTCCGTTAACTCAATTCTTTTCGGGGCTCATTCGATCAAGACCATCGGCAAGAGTTGTCCACGATGACCATCCGAGATGCAGTCGAGCTCGTGATGCCGAGAGAGCAAATCGTTGCAAACTATGCGCAGGCTTTACTGCTGTAGTCGCCGTTAGACCTTGGCCAATCAGTTGCCATAGATCTTTAATGCTGGTCTGTTGACCAGTTCCGATATGTAAAACCAATCCCCCACCTTTGGCACACGCTCGAGATGCGGCATCAGCTGCGTCGTCAACAAAGAGAAAATCTCGAGTTTGTTTTCCATCACCAAAAATCGTTGGTTCGTTCAAGGACGCGCGAGCCGCCATAAATGCCGAGACCACATTGTTATTCATCGGTTGACGAGGTCCGTACACGGTCGGAAGTGCCAAGACCGTAAATTCAATACCTTGGTCGCGGCGATACGACTCACAAAGTTCAATAATTGCGTTGGCGGTTACCCCAGACAAACCAACAGGGCGACGTTCACGATCTTCTTTAATCGGCAACTCACGTGTTGGCACATCTCCGTATAAAACTGTGGCCGGCAAGGTAACGACCACTTTGCCCACCTTGGCCTGAACCGCGGCCTCGAATACTGCGACTGCCATCGCGTAACTTTTCGTGCACCCTGCAGAATCACGCAGCGTTGGAGTGAGCAACGACGTCACATACATGACCTCGGGTCGTCGTAGACGAACAACATCAACAAATTCTGGAATCGTGACATCGAGGGTATCTATCCGCAGGGCACCTTCAGTCGACGACGAACGTGCAGCCGCGAGATTTGACAACGAACCACTCGACAAATCGTCGACGACATCAACGCGAGAATTCTCTGCAAGCAAGCGGTCGACAATATGCGAGCCTAAAAATCCGGCACCGCCCACAACCATGACTGCGTCAGGTCGCTTGGCAACACTGCGCTGATTCATTGAATCAACCTAAACCGCTGAGGGGTCGGGCACAAACGCATGCTCAAGTGTGGCACCATCGGCGACCACTCCGGTTACGCCCACCACTGTGTCGGTGATCGTTGCTCGCTCACCCACGGTTCCCATCACGATTGAATCACGCACCAGTGCGCCCTCGTGAATAACCGCGGTCGCAAGAATCACTGAGTCATGAATGCTGGCTCCTGGCGCAATGACTGCTCCAGATGACACCAGGCTGTGCTCAATCAAAGCCGTGGCATGCACCTTGGCTCCATTTTCTATGCCTGGCGCAGACATCTGACGACGGACTCCGTCAATCATGTCAAGGTTCGCTCGACGGTAGGGCTCTGGTCGGCCCGTATCAATCCAGTAATCATCGGTAGCCATCGCGAACAATCGGCCATCTTCAACAATCAACGGGAAAATTTCGCGTTCAATCGACACTTTGCGTCCAAGTTCGATGCGCTGCAAGACCGAAGGTTCAAGCACGTAGGTCCCAGCATTAATCAGATTGCTTGGAGCAGTTCCGGATGCGGGCTTTTCAACAAACCGTTCAACCCGACCATTGGCATCCATAGCGACAACACCGTAAGCAGACGGATCTTCCACTGGGGTCAGGTGAATCGTTGCTTCGGCATTCTTGGATCGATGAAATGCAATCAGCGAGCTGACATCAAGATCGGTCAGTACATCACCGTTCACAACAACGAATGTGTCATCGATGCCGGCATGGTCGGCCGCGAAGCGAATTGCCCCTGCCGTATCAAGCGGTTCGGGCTCGACGGCATAGTGCAACCGCACGCCGGCACAAGTTCCGTCGGGGAAGGCTTCAATAAACGGTTCGGGCTTGAAGCCAAGACCAAGGACTACTTCATCGATGCCAGCCGCCGCCAGCATACGAACCAAGTTTTCAACAATTGGACGATGCCCAACGGGCAACATTGGCTTAGGCGTTGTGAACGTAAGTGGTCGCAGTCGGGTACCAAACCCGCCGACGAGAACCACCGCGCGCATCAGCCAGCAGTCGTTGTTGGACCAGCCGGTGCGGCTGACGTTGTCGCACTTGGTGCAGTAGTTGTCGCTGGAACAGTGGTCGCTCCGGCAACTGTCGTTGCTGACTCACCAGCGACAGTCGTCGTCGACTCGCCAGGAACAGCGCTCGCTCCAGCAACAGTTGTTGTGGTTTGACCAGTAGTTCCACCATCGACAGCGCCCAAGGCGGGCAAGTCAGCAGCAGAAGGTGGCAATTCAGCCTTGGTGCCAGCAGGGGCAAACATAACGGAGAACGCCATACCGTCTTGCTTCAAACGAATGTCATCAAAATTGGTGATGTAAGTCGTGTAGTCGTCTGGCGAATCAAAGGCCTCAAACGCATACACCACAACTTCGCCGTCAACCGATTTGCCATCGGCATCGGTGCACTTCGTAACGCCCTCTTCGTACACCGCTCCGCCTTGATCGGCGGGGAACTCGATTTTCGTGTCACTGATCTTGATTCCGTACACGTCAAGGAAGACACCGAGCTTGGCATTGCGACCCGTCGCAGCAGACGAGTACGGGTGCCAGTGAATGACTCCGTCGTCGTGACTGTGAATTCCGGTGCGACGGAAACCCTCATTGAGTAAGCCACCAGCGGTGCTCAACTCTTCTTTGTTCCCTTGAAGATCGGGCAACCATTGATCACAGGCGTAGAAGCCATACGAGGCGTGCCAGTGATCTTCGACGGTTGGAGGAACGTTTTGATCAGGAATTGAGGCCCGCGAATACACGATGAGAGCAGCGCCGACAACGGCGATACCCACGATCAAAGCGGGGAACAGAGTTCCACCTTGAAAACGAACTTTGCGCCCTTTGCCCTTTTGAGCGAGCCGAGCGACTTTTTTGGCTGACGATGCCTTACCCACGAGGGAGAAAGGCTACCTGCACAAACTGCCAAATGCCGAGCACATTCCCCGATTGGGTCGTAAAGCCCCGATCAATGTTCGTCACGTGGACCGTCACGTAGACCGTCACGTAGACCGTCACGTAGACCATGGAGCACTTCGACATAGCGCTGTGCGACTGCTGCTGGGGAGGCCACGTGTTCAACGAATTCCCGAGCCCGCTCCCCCATTTGGCGAATTTGACTGGGGTCGTCCAACATCGTTCGCAACGCCCCGATGAGGGCAGCGGGGTCATCGGGGGCAACCGCAACACCGCTCTGTGCACCCTCAATCAGCCGTACCACCTCGGTTCCAGGGTCGATCGCGGCCACGACCGCTCGACCTGAGGCCATAATTGAATACGTCTTAGACGGAACGCTGACCTTCCCTAGGCCCTTCTTCAGGAGGACCACATGAATATCTGCGGTGGCCAGAACTTCGGCTAGACGCTCACTCGGTTGGTAGTCGCCAAAGATGACATTTCCCACTTCTTTGGCTTCAAGTTCTAACGAGGCCCGCGCTGCTCCTGAACCGTTCACCACAAAGGCAACCCCAGGAAATTCACGGGCTGCATCAATGAGCAGATTCAACGACTGCGAGAAGCCAACGTTGCCGGCGTACATCACCACAGGACGATCGTCGATTCCTAGGTCTTGTCGGTACTGCGTCATTCGCCCTAACGGTTGAATCGCTTCGGTATCAACAAAGTTTGGAATCACTACGACTTTTTCTGAATGCGCGACCGGCAATTTTGCAGTGATGTTCTCCCGCAAATCGTCAGACAAGACAGTCACAACCCGCGCGGCACGATACGAAATCTTCTCAAGCCAACGAGCGATAGTAATCACCGTCGAGTTCTTAATAGCACCGGTTTCAATTGCTGCATCTGGGAAGACATCTTGAACATTGAATATCAAGGGAGCCCGTCGTCCCTGAGCGATCAACCAACCGCTCAAACCAAGAGTGAGTGGCGGCGACATTGCAATCACTGCATCGACTCGCCTCTTATCTCCACTAGCGCGCGCTGCCCTCAGACCAGCAACCACTGAAATTACAGAAAACCCAACAAAACCAAGCGCTCTGCGCCACAAATTCTTTTTGTCGTCACCAGCAAATGGGTTTAAACGGGTCACCGACCCCCACGCCGTTACCGAAGTTCGAGTCTTCCATGTTGTCTGCACCCATTCACTTTCAACCTTGTGTTCGCGATACCAAGGAAGAGCAGTCACAACATGAATTTCGTGACCTAGCTCAGCAAGCTCGTGAACGATTCTGGTCATCACGACACCAGTTGGTGCCGTGTCAGGTTCGAAGTGCGGACATAGAACCAGCAATTTCAAGGGAGCACTCATCGCAGAGCCATTCGATATGCATCGGCAAGTGCTCTTCCCGATGCTTCAGCAGTGAAATTTTCTAATCTTCGAGTCGCCAATTCAAGATAATGACCCCGCGAAAACTGAACCTGCTCAACTGCATCGGCCCAGGCTTCAACAAGTAAGGGCAACACCAGCCCAGCGTCACCGACCACTTCAGGCAAGCACGCGAGATCACTTGAAATGACTGGGGTTCCGAGCGCCATTGCTTCAATAATTGGAGCGCCAAAACCCTCGTATTCACTCGGGAAAACTAATGCCATGGCCATTTTGATGAGTCCATCTCGATCGGCTTTGCTGACTCGTCCCAATTTCTTCACACAACTTTTCAAACCAGCCGTACTAATTCGTTGATTCACCGCATCTTCGGCGAGTCCCGCTGCTCCGATCAGAACGAGTTGTATCCCCTGCGCATTCCAATACTTTTCCATGACATCGAGCAAGAACAAATGCCCCTTATGCGGGTGTGTCATCGCCGGAAGTATGACTACGGGCCGATCGCCAAGTAAATACTTTGCGCGCAAAGCTGCTTCGCTCGTCGCATCAGTTCCGAGCGAACTCTCAATTCCGTGTTGCACAACAGTGATGCGATTGGGGTCAATCGCATAAGCATCAACAACAGTTTGTTTCACAAATTGAGTTGGAACTGCAATGATGTCGGCGCGCCGCGCCGAACGTGGCATCACCGTTTTCAAATAGGCAAGTTTGTGAGGTCGCACGTACTGTGGAAACTCTCGGTACTGCAAGTCATGAATTGTTAAGACCGTCGGTTGTCGATGACGAAGTGGAATTGTTCCGCCACCATGATGCACGAGGGCTGAGCCACGAGAACGTTCGAAGAGCCATGTTGACTCAGAAAACACTCGCCGCGGACGAGACCGCCCATCGTGATTAGTTTCGATAATGCGATGTCGCTCGGCGACATCGGGATGGGCCGCAGTGAATCCTTGAGGCGCGCAAACCGTGATATCAAAGTCGTTTGATGAAATTCCCAGGAGTTGGCGCACTAAATAGTCTTCGCTGCCACCGACCGCCCCAGGGACGCACCACATCAAATTGGCGGTGACTTGTGGTTTAGCCGGAGCACTCAACCGATGACCTCGCGATAAGCAGCCACAGTGAGTCGGGCCGTTTCTGACCACTGACGTCGTGCGGCTTGACGTAAACCCCAAATCGACAACTCCTGGCGACGAGAAAGTACCTCGTCAATTCCTCGAGCGATATCTTCCACGTCAAACGGATCAACCAAGACCGCAGCACCACCTGCAACTTCTTCAGTTGATGTTCCGAGGCTCGTGACGACCGGAGTTCCGTATGACATGGCCTCCAGTACGGGCATGCCGAATCCCTCGCGTTCGCTCGGATAGCAAAAAGCCGCCGCACTTGAATACAAGGCTGGCAATTCAGAATCTGCCACAAACCCGATGAAGTGCACCGAACTTGTCGCGCTCACCCCAGTATCTCCCCAACCCTGCGAGCCCGCCACAACTAATGGAAGCGCACAATTCGAAACCGCCATTGCGTCGACAAGACGTCGCAGGTTCTTACGTGGTTCAACTGTTCCGACAAAAAGTAGAAACTCCTGCGGCAATGAATACTTCGCCCGCACTGCTTCAACATCAGCAGGGGTCACTGGCTTTGATTCAACTCCCCACGGAATCAGTCGCAGACGTTCGGTGTTAATGCCTGCTCTCTCGGCATCAAGCATGGTGACGGTTGATGGGCATAAGACAATTTCGGCGCGACGACGTATTTCAACCAAACTGCGTTCGAAAATTCGCACTCCGTGACGCGTGAAGTGATCGGGTCGATGACGCCAAGCAACGTCATGCAATGTTGCGACGAGCGGAGCCTTTGAAGGAGCAGGAATAAGTCCGGTGCAGTGCAAGACGTCTACTGGACCTGTCGCCCGTTCAACTTGGGGCCACCCAAACCGCAACCATGTTTCATAAAGCAATGGACGTCGAAAAGGCAAAGCATGGATCGGTATCGGCGGCATAAACGAAGGTTCGGGCGATTGACGATGAGTGCCGGCGACCCCAACTAATTCAACCCCTGGAATATCTCCGAGTGCCACCGCAGCCCGAATCGCCGAGGACGCCGTCCCACCAGGTACACGATGCCAGCACTGTTCAAATGTGTAGGCCACGCGAATAGGTGCTTGCACCTCTCTATCTTGCCCGATCTCGGTCGCTCTCACGCACCACTTCAGGGTCATAATTGAGACATGTCAATTCAGATCCTCGGAATATTCGGAAGCATGCGTCAAGAATCATCAAATCGTGGACTCGTGAAGTTGGCACAAGAACTCGCGCCGACAGATGTCACATTTACCGTTCATAGCGACATCGGGTCACTCCCGTTTTACAACGAAGATCTCGAGGATCCATCGCGAACTCCGGCAGTGGTGCAGCAATGGCGCGAACTAGTTCGTCAAGCAGACGCGTTGTTTATCGCCGCCCCTGAATACAACTTCGGACCTACCGCTGTTCTGAAGAATGCCATTGATTGGGCTAGCCGACCGATGGGTCAACATGTGCTCTCGGGAAAGGCGGTCAGTTTGATTAGCTCTTCAGGAGGAACTGGAGGTGCACACATGATTGAACAACTCAGCGGAATTTTGGGTCTACTCGGCAACACAGTGATCACCGATCCCAATGGTCAGATCGCCAAAGGTGCCGCACGCATTGCATCTGACGGCTCAACCACAGACCCAGCCATTGAAGCGTTGGTGAAGGAACGCCTTCAGGCGCTCATCGCAACTGTTCAATCAACTCGTCAATAACCACTGTTTAAAAGGTCAGTAACTCATACTGAGACTGACAAGGACTCTCTTGGGTTACCCAAACGCCTGGACCGCCCTGAATTCTTAATTCTGCAATCATTGACGCAGTGGTCTTCTCAATGCCTTCAACATGCATGCACACATTCCATCCCTCGTTTGATTGACCGTGTGAAGCTAGGTGAGATTTCAATAACTCTGTCGTTACTGGTCGGCGTTCAAGTACGTCGCGCGAGGCATTGAGCCGAGGATCAACCAACCTTTTAACCGGCTGGCGAGGATGTCGCCGACCATCAAATTCAGGAATTGTGGTGCGATTTGAGATTGCCCACGTGTCGACGATTTCTTGAACTGCATAATCACGTCCACTTGTTTCAATCGCCCAACCCGATGATCCATCAGCGACCAAAAAGCTATTCCAATAAGAACGAGGACTCGCTGACGGCGCATGACCCGAACCACCTTGGCCATACGTCGTGATGAGTTCGATGATGATTTCCATGGCCCGTCGAGCGCTCGTCGCCCGTTCGAGCCCTAACCGCACTATGTCCATTCCCGTGAGCGCATCAGGAAATCTTCGCGGATCAAGCGTCGTGTAAATCGTGGCGTTACCGATCGCAACTCCAGCTTCGTTCACGCCATGCTCGGCACCCCAACCCCATTCAGGTCGCGAGATAATGCAACGTTGAGTCAGAGTTTCGTGGCCCTTGATTTCAACATAGGTTGCACGAGTTGACTTCTCCGATCGCGCTTCAATCCACTCAAGAATTTGTCGTTCGTGCGGAGGGCGATCAGAGTTCTTAGCAAATAACGTGGCACCGCCCGTTGCTGGTGGAAGCGCAACTAATACATCGCACATAGTGGTCCGAAACTCACTACGAGAACGACACACCGTCTGATGTTGCCAATGCAGTTTCTGGGACATTGTCTACTCGCCAGAGAGCCTCACCCGTAAGGTGAGAAGACACCCACGAAAGGTCAACGCCCGATCGCAACGTGATTTCCCGTGGACCTTCAATTTCCCAAATCACCGCAGCGTTCGGCCCATGCCAACGAACTGCGAATGACACGCGAAACTCAGCTCCGAGGGCAAGACCATGAGCTTCGAATTGGACTCCAAGCCGCTCCGGCTTCATGCCGTTCGGCAGCAAAGTGATGCAATCGTCATCGGTCATGACCGCAAACTCACTTTCCAGTTCGCTCACGACCATGGGTTCTACAGAATCAGACGAAGAGTCAGCCACGTCGTGGGACAGCATGCTCATCAAGGTGGCCTTCTTTGTTCCGACCATTTTGGCGACCAGCTTGCGCAAGTCTTCCACTGCTCGTTCTTGCCCAGTACCCAACAAATACCGTGCCGAATTCATACCTTTCAGCGCGAGAGCAGTTGACAACCGGTCGCGCTTAACGGCCCGAGAGATCACTTCAATTGCTCCAGCCAATTCAACTAAATCGCTCTCATTGGATTCTTCATTCAATCTCATGCGCTTCAGTTCACGCTGTTCCTGCAACCAACGGACTGCCTCTTGAGGCTCATCACTGCGCTCGGTTGGATTCAAAGCAATTTCAGTACGTTCGGCAACGATCAATTCGTCGACACGCAAACCGTCACGAAGATCGGCGATCTTAAAATTTGATGCTTGCTCGCTCAACGCGACCCAACCACGGACCACCGCCGACCAGTCGGCAAAGTCAGCAACCTGTAGCCCCGTCGCGTTTCCAGCGGTGACGAGTGCTGCCCGCACTGAGGTGCGGTGACCGACAGGAATGACCGTCGGCTCACGAGAAATGTCAAGACCTGGAGCGGGCCATTCTCCCGACGCCGACCGAACTGCTACTGGCCGCGAGACCAAGAGATTCTGCCGATCAATGGCAATCGCGATTGCCATCGGAGAATCATTTTCGAATTCCATCATCAATGCCGAACTACCTTGACGGCCTGACGCAACCCAGATTCGTAGGATGACATCTCCACCCGGGATGCGTAACCGAGTTTCTAAAACTGGAGCGCCTTCGATAGACCTCTGCCGAACTGCCACTTCGTCAGATGGAATATGCCAGCGATCATCGGCCGCGACATACCAGCGAATTGCTTCGACCTCATCCCACGGATAAACATCACCTGCAGTCGTCACTGTGGCGCGCCAAGGTTGACCGAGTATTCCGACAGTTCGACCGCTCACGGATACTTCTTGTGAAAATGTGTCAGCCAATTTCGCTTCTCCGTCGTCGTTGCATGAGTTGCGCAACTGCATCAGCTGCACTTCGTCCTTCGTGGCACACCGCCACCACCTGTTCGGTGATTGGCATTTCGACGGAATAACGCCGTGCCAAGTCAAGCACAGCCGGCGAACTCTTGACACCTTCAGCGACCATCGTCATTGATTGCAAAATATCGGTAATTGATTCACCTTCGCCGAGGCGTCGGCCCACCGTATTGTTGCGACTTTGAGTTGATGCACAGGTGGCGATGAGGTCGCCCATTCCGGCAAGCCCTGCGAATGTGTAGCCATCGCTACCCATCGCCATGCCAAGACGCGTCATTTCAGCGAGGCCTCGAGTAATGAGCGTCGCCCGAGTGTTGTCACCAAAGCCCATTCCCGCTGCCATTCCTGAAGCAATGGCGATCACATTTTTCACAACTCCCGCCACTTCACAACCGACAATGTCGGGGTTGGTGTACACCCGAAGTGTTGGACGGGAAAAAATCTTCTGTAGCTCATCAGCAATCACTTTGTCGTTGATCGAGACAACAGCGGCCGCCGGTTGGCCCTGCATGATCTCTTTCGCCAAGTTCGGCCCCGTCAGAACGGCAACGGGATGCCCTGGAATCTCGTCGGCGACAACTTCACTCATTCGCTTTAGCGAACTGCGCTCGAGACCTTTTGACAAACTCACAACAGGGACCCACGGTCGAATGAAACGCGCCACCTCAGCGACGACTTCACGAAACCCATGCGATGGGACCGCCATCACGACAACATCGGCGTCTCCGACCGCGCATGACATATCAGCCGTGAATTGCAAAGATTCGGGCAACGAGAATTCGCCGAGATAATCCGGGTTGATTCGGGTACGCGTCATCACCTCAGCGAGTTCAGTTCTTCTAGCCCACAAAACAGTTGGAGTATTCTCTGCCGCCAGACTTGCAACGGTCGTTCCCCATGAACCTGCCCCAATAACAGCAACCCGTATTGACTGGTGGTTCACCGCAAGGACCATAAGCCGAGCGTATACGGCGCAGAGCTCAAGCGAGTCGTCTCAGCGTTCAACCAAAGTCGTAGGCTCACGTCGTGTCTCATTCGACGGCCCATTCTGATGTATCACGGCATGTCGCACTCGTAGTTCCAGTTCGAGGATTTGACGATGCCAAAAGTCGCCTCAGTGCCAGTCTGTCGCCGGTTCAACGCCGCACTTTGGCTCAAAACTGTGCAACCGGTGTTTTGCGTCGTGATGTTCCATGCCTCAAGTTCGTCGTTTGCGACGATGATGAAGTTGAAACCTGGGCGCGGAATTGCGATGCCATTCCGATTCGAGTTGAGTCTCGAGGTCTCAACGCTTCTCTGCACGAGGCAACTCCCCTCATTGTTGAGAAGTATCCCGCCGACATGCTCATGATTGTCCACGCCGACCTTCCGCTTCCGAACGAACTAGATCGGGTCATCGCGGTGCTGCAATCTGCTCTTGACAGCGATTTCAACAACGACAGCAACGACGACTTCAACAACAATGGCCGAGTGCTCATCAATCCCGATCGGCACCGCGACGGCACCAACGTGCTCGCCCTTTCTAAGTCGCTGATTGGGAAATGGCAGTTCGCTTATGGCGAAAACTCATTTACACATCATCAACATGAAGCACACCGCTTGAACTGTCAGGTTGACATCTTTGAAAGCATGCATCTGGGTTTTGACATTGATACATCCGAAGATCTCCAACATCCTGTGATCGCCGAAATTTTGCCCATGCTTCTCCCCGATTGGATCCAAACATGACTCAGAACAACGAACCTGGCCAACCTGTACCTGCAGCGTTGACGAAGATGGCAAGTGTTGATCTAGAAGTTCCGCTGGTGGCCTTAGCAATCGGTGCACATCCTGACGATATTGAGTTCGGTTGTGGCGGAACCTTGGCCAAGTGGGCCAAAGCTGGCTGTTCCATCAATCACCTCGTACTCACTGATGGTTCAAAAGGCACCTGGAACGTCAATGCCGACATCCCAAAACTGATTGCTCAACGCGAGGTCGAACAACGCGAAGCCGCTCGTCGTTTGGGCTCACAGGGCGAAGTGATTTTTCTTCAGCAAGTTGACGGAGACCTTGCCGATACTCGAGAACTCCGTAGCGAGATAGCTCGACATATTCGGCGTCTCAAACCTCAAGTCGTGCTCGGCCATGACCCGTGGAAGCGATATCGCTTACATCCCGATCACCGCCACGCCGGATTCCTCACCTGCGATGCCGTGGTTGCTTCTCGAGATCCGCATTTCTTTAAGGAACATGCAATAGCCCACCACCGACCGCAACATTTGTTGCTTTGGGAAGCCGACGAGCCCGACCATGGAGAAGACATCGGTGGATTTGTTGAGCAAAAAATCGCCGCTCTCTTGGCCCACGAATCACAGTTTGAAAGCACAATGAAGGCAATTGATCAGACTGCTCTCGACAATTTTTCCGAACGGATGCGTCAACGAATGATTGTCCTTGGGCAACGCATTGATCGCCCAGCCGCGGAGATCTTTAAGAAGATCTCCGATATCTAACAAACCCCCGTTTATTTCTTTTTCGTTGGGGCTCCGGCAAAAGCCTGAGCCACGCCCATCCACGTCGTTGCAGATTCGCCTACCACCAAAAGTTGTGACTGCGAGAGCGCTCGACGTTGAGTCACAACGAGACAGAAGTCAATAGCGTCTCCCATTACCCGCTGATCAGATGATTCGTCACCCCAAACCCACAGTTCACCCTCGGGCGACATCAGTTCAACTCGAATCGAAGATGGATCTTCGGGTAGTCGATTAATCATCAGACTGAACGCCCGCGCCCCGACTCCGATATGAGCCACATGCTTCAGACGCGCCGTCGGATCTCGGTGCGCCCGTAAAGCTTGCGCAATATCTTCACCATGGGCCCAACACTCCATGAGTCGAGCGGTCAAAAATGACTTCACAGCCATTGAGGGTCCGTACCACGGCACTCTGACTGTTGGATCGACTGAATGTGCCGCGCTGATGAGTTCGCGCCGCGACCGGCGCCACGAATCAAGTAGTTCGGCCGGTGAAACTGAGCGACCCAACTCAATGGACAGATCTTGGGGAGCCGCCGAAATAATGCGCTGGCGATCTTCGCCAAATTCTTCGGGGCTATTCATCGCCAAAGCCGCTCGCTCATCGAAGAACTGCAAGTGACTTAATTGATCTGCGATTGTCCAACCTGGCGATTCGGTGGGTGCCAACCATTTTTGAGTATCAAGATCGGCGACGATCTGGTCCAACGACTCGTGTTCGGACTCAAGATCGGCGATCATCGCGTTCAACGTCATGCTGTCATGGTGACAGATCAAACTGATTCGCGAGCGATTCAGATCACTGTGAACCGCACTTGTCCCAGAAAATAGAATTGAGCGGGGGTTGCCCCCCGCTCAATCAGTTCCAGTCCCGAAAAGTTCGGGATGAAATCACTTTTTCTTAGCTGCTGCCTTCTTGCGTGCCGGAGCGCGCTTTGCTGCTGCCTTCTTCTTTGCGGGAGCTGCCTTCTTTGCTGCTGCCTTCTTACGGGCGGGAGCCTTCTTTGCTGCTGCCTTCTTACGGGCGGGAGCCTTCTTAGCAACCTTCTTAGCTGCTGCCTTCTTCTTTGCAGGAGCCTTCTTGGCCGGAGCCTTCTTTGCTGCTGCCTTCTTCTTTGCAGGAGCCTTCTTGGCAACCTTCTTTGCTGCTGCCTTCTTACGGGCGGGAGCCTTCTTTGCTGCTACTTTTTTGGCCGGAGCCTTCTTCTTTGCTGCCATGGGAATATCCCTTTCTGTTAGTTATTGCTTACTTGTTTGGATTAAGAATCGCTTTGAGCGTGGAGCTCGCCGTGAATTTCATTTGACGTGACGCAGGAGACTCCATCGAAGCACCTGTCTGCGGATTACGAACCGTACGGGCGGCACGAACTTTTGTGGTGAATGAGCCGAAGCCCGGCCACGCCACTTTGTCGCCTGTTTTGGTCGCGTCCACCAGCTGGTCAAAAAATGCACCCAGCGTGCGCTCGGCGTCCGCCTTGCTCACGTCGGCAACTTTTGCCACTGCGTCGATCAACTCTGCCTTGGTCATTCGGATTTATCCTTCTCAGTTCTCGGGTGGAACTCCCCATATTTGATAAGCAATGGAGAGCTATTACAAGTATTGATTTAATTGCAAATGCAACAAGCGCGCCGGACATCGTGCGAGTGACGAAATCGAACCGATAAAAATGCGTCGTGAACGGTCGTGACACAAGCCCATTCGCCGACGAGCAAAGACAGTTTGCCACGCAGGCCCAACGCTGTGGTGGATACCTAACTGCTTGACAGCAGGTTGATCTTGTCTCGGCTTCAGTAACCGCCAACCGCACCCAACGTTCACAAAAAGTTTGCTCGGAAATCCAATATGGGGGTCTTGGTTTGCACCACAATGTTGTCAGGAAGACATAGCGAGCAAGCCAACTAAAAGGAGATTCGGTGACGAAACTGCTGAGGGCCAATGAACTCACAAACGACTCGGGCGATGACCAGCTCATGGAGTCATCTACTGAAGTCGCCCCCCAGCACGAGAAACCTTCGCCACCTCCCACCCGAGTCGTTTTAGATACCTCGGTTTTGATTGCAGATACCAATTGTTTACTGGCGTTTCCTGATTGCGATATCGTCATTCCCCTTACAGTCATTGAAGAATTGGACGGTCTCAAAAGTCGACCAGACGATGTCGGTCGCGCCGCTCGCGCCGCATTGCGCGGTCTTGAAGAGATCCGCATGAAGGCCGGCGGGTCGCTTGCTCATCCCGTTCGGATACATCCGAACGATGGCGAAGGATGCAACAACGCCACGGTCCACATTGAGATCAACGGTATTCAAAAACACCTTCTCAATGAACACGGACTTGATGCCAATAAGGCTGACAATCGCATCATCGGTGCAGCACTCGGTCAGGCCAACCACGCTCCGACAGTCATGGTGTCAAACGACGCTGCGCTGAGACTGAAGGCTGCCCATTTAGGACTGACTGCCCATGAACATCATCTGGTCGGTCGGCAATCGTCGTCGCGTCCACTTGGCTGGATCACAGTCGACTCACCGAGCGAACTTGTTGATGACCTCTACGACGGTCGGTCGATCGATGTGGCCGAAGTCGCACCAGCTGGATCACTCGCTGAAAACTCTTTTGCCATCCTTCGAGCGGGTTCGCAATCGGCGATGGCTCGTTGCGTCGATGATGCGCTCATGTTGATTCCCCAAGCATCACCCGAGGCATGGGGTCTTCGATCTCGATCAAAAGAGCAAAGGTTTGCTCTTGAACTGTTACTTGACCCAGAGGTCAGCGTGATTGCCCTCGACGGACGCGCTGGCACGGGAAAGACGGTTCTTGCGATTGCCGCTGGCCTTGACCAGGTCGTTGAACAACGGCGCTACGAGAAGTTGGCGGTGTATCGACCATTGGTTCCGGTAGGTCGCGCCGACGTTGGCTTCTTGCCTGGCGGTCTCGATGAAAAACTCGATCCATGGATGTCAGCCATCCATGATGCGATCGTCGCGTTGACCGATCAGCGTTCAAATCGCGAAGCTCGGACAATGATTGATGAACTCATTGCGCGCAACCAATTGTCTCTTGAATCGGTCACGTTCTTACGCGGACGTTCATTACATCGCCAGATCGTGGTCGTTGATGAGGCGCAGAACCTTGAACCCACCACGCTCAAGACAATTCTCACGCGCATCGGCGAAGGAACCAAAGTCATCTTTACGGGCGACACCAGTCAAATTGATGCGCCCTACCTTGGCGAATCCAACAATGCTCTCGCCGTTTTGATCGGGGCATTTCGTGGCCAGAAATGTTTTGGCCACATCACATTGACATCGTGTGAACGCAGCGAAGTGGCCTCGTTGGCTGCCGAGCTGCTGTAGACCTCATTTCTCCGACCGTCGGTTCGAGGTGTGACTTTCGTCCAACTTGAAAAAAGGCTTGACTCTGGCCATTTTCGGTTTTAGTGTTAAATGCGTACGACGAGGTCCTGCCCCCTCACGATCTCGTCGCCTCACTAATACCGGTGGCGAAGTCACAAGCTTCGCCACCGGTACCCCCCCCCAACACCATCAATTTGTAAAGGCAGCGTGACATGTCAGCTCTAGAAGCCTTCGAAATCAACGTTCAGCCGTCGGCGAACTGGATGGACGATGCGGTCTGCAAAGGTCGCACCAAACTGTTTTTCGCCCCCAAGGCCGAGCGCCCGCAAGCCCGAGTCCGTCGCGAGGCCCAGGCTCGTTTGCTCTGCCGCACCTGCCCAGTGAACGACCAGTGTCAAGTTTTCGCTCGAGACAATCGCGAATATGGTTTTTGGGGAGGCGAATCAGAAGAAGAACGTCACCTCAACGGATTTACTGTGGCTGCTCCCATCGGTATTCGAGCTCGGGGTATGCGCTCTGTTAGTTGAGTGATCAGCACCGGTATCCAATTGGTGCTGTAACAATCCGTGATTGACCCCGCATCTAAGGTGTGGTCAGTGGAATGGTCAAACAAAATCTTTAATGGTCGCGATGTAGAAACTCCAAAGTTCGCCATTGTTGATATTGAGACCACTGGTCTGAAATTTGACCGCGACCAGATCTTGCAGATTGCGGTTGTCGTTCAAGACTGGACTGATCCTGCCACCACCACCGTGATGCCGACATCAGTCTGGTCAACCTACGTTCGTCCACCGCAATGGTGGAACCGAGATCTCGGCCCGCAACATGTGCATGGCATTTCTCGACGGAAATTAATTTTTGCGCCGTCCACCGAAAAGGCCATGCGTTCCTTTGCCCAACAGACCAAAGGCCACATCGTCGTGGCGCATAACGCCGACTTTGACACCAAGTTCCTACGTGCCGCGGCTCATCTGCACAACATCGATCTTGAATGGGCCGGCGTCGTCTGCACCCTTAACTTGTCACGCAAACTTGATCCTCAGCGGCAACAAACCCACAAACTGTCAACGCTGTGCGAGAAATACGGCGTCACCCTCAACCATGCTCACCACGCCGAATACGACGCTCGCGCCACCGCCGAGTTGCTGCCACATTTACTGAACGCCCACAAAATTCAGAATCTCGAAGAACTTCAGCCGTTCGTGCGTTCGTAACGTTGCAGAATTAGGCGTGCAGTATCACGACCGAGTTGTTGCCAATCAGTCGGCATGACGACCGTGGCATGAGCGCCTAATCGAACCAACAAACGTTGCATCCAACGCTCGGTGTTCACCCCAACTTCCACAGTCACCCAATCGGCATGTTGTACTACTTGACCACTCGGGGCCACCCCAATTGATACCCCTGGATATTGCTCGAGGACCCACAACCACGCTGGGTCAACTTGCAACAAAACTTTGCGTTGCTCGTCTGAACCAGCAAACCATTGCCCGCGAGGTGTCGTTACTAAATCGTGAGTCTGACTCGTCACAAGTAACTGATCAAGCCGATCAAGACGAAAGGTTCGCTCAGCCTGGGCATCTAAATCGTGAGCTCGCAAATACCAATGATCCTGATCGAGAAAAACTTCGAGAGGCGCAACCTGACGTTTTGCCGATTCGCCTGTCGCAACTGACCAATACTCAAATTCAATGACAACTGATTGTTGAATTGCGTGGCTTAACGCCTCAACCGATTCTGGGGTTTCCAGTTCAACCACAAAAGAATTATTGATATCAAGGTCAATAGCTTCGGCAACTTTGGCTATCGCCCGCGAAAGCGCTCCCGTCGCGTCAACACCTGGTAGTTGCTGAGCGGCCGTGGCCGACGCAATCAAGGAAAAAGCTTCCGGCACAGTTAAACGCAACGGTCGTTCAAAATACTTCGGAATGCCGAAATGAACTTCGTCATCATCAACCCATAAATCAATGAGATCGCGAGGATCCTGCGACACCCCGCACATGGATGCCAAAGTCAAATCTGCCACAAGGTCGGCAACTGACATCCCGAAGTGATCCGCCATTTCTTGGGTGGAAACAGTTTGACGTTCCATCAACCACGGCAACATCACTAAGAGTCGGCGCAAACGAACGTTGACCGGACGTGGTCCGCGGCGGATCATGAGTCTGCTCCGATTGCTAGTGAGTTCAGCCAATCAATGACGTGCTGTCGTAATTGCGGTGGTTCAAGTACTTCAGCACGATCAAGAAAACCCAATAGCCAATGCTCAAAGGCTTGGACATTTGCACATGGAATCGCAAAAGTGCCTGACCCATCGGAATGGCGTTCAATCAGTGAGTCAACTCCGTAGTGGCCAATCACGGCATTGACATCAGTTGCATCAATGAGAACTTTGGCGACATCTCCCCCGACGTCAATTGCATCGGGCAGTTCTTTGAGATCAGCAGGAAACGAATGTCGCACATCAAAATCATGTGGGCGAACAAAGGTCTCACTTTCACGCAACATGACGTCACTCGAAATTCGATCAACTCGGAAGGTACGCATTGCGTCAACTGATCGATCGTTGCCGACGAGGTACCACCATCCCGATCGCGCCAGTAATCCAAAGGGTTCAAGTTCGCGGGGTTTGCCGTTATACGTAAACGACACCACTATTTGTCGACTCATTGCTTCATGAAGGGTGGGCAATTTTTGATCCACTGGCAACGTCGCTTGAACGGCCGGAGTTTGCGACGGCGCAAATCCGGAATCCATATCCACTTTCCATAAAGCCTCTTCACCCCATGACTGTCCCATCCGCAAAGCCGAAACCGCGATGCGCAATGCCGCTGCCTCGTGACCAGTCAGCTGTAAATCTCCCAATTCGTAAGCATCTCGTTCAATGAGATACCCAGTGATGCCGGCTTTATCCCCGCCTTGGACCTCTGAACTAATGGGGATTCCCTCATCGCGGAGAATTGCTTTATCCCGCTCAAAGGCCGCTCGCGCCGCTACCAGATTCTCGGGATACTGACCTTTTAATTCGTTACGAATTTCGTCAAAGGTGAGATGACGCCGAGTTGACAACAGCAACGCCAGCAAATTCGTGACTCGTTCAAGTTGATGCACAGTGACCTAGACCTTTACTTCGCTCGCATAATTCGGGATCGACATGATTCAGACCTGACGCAAAGTCAGCTTGACTTCTTTTGCTGTTGCACGAACCATGACAAGAGAGTGTGGGTTGATGAGTCAAGATCTAGGTGGTCAAGCGCCGAAAAGTTCTCCAGTTTTGATCCGAGCGTTTGGGCAAGTTCTTTACCGAGCTCGACTCCCCATTGATCAAAACTATTGATATCCCAAATCACTCCTTCAAAGAATGTGACGTGCTCGTAAAGGGCGATGAGTTGACCGAGTACCGAAGCCGACAATTCAGGTGCGACAATCGTTGTACTCGGTCGATTGCCCTCAAAGGTGCGGTGCGGTCGAACCGAACTTTCGGGCAGTTCGTCCGCCGTACGGCCAAAGGCCAATGCTTGGCTCTGCGCCACCATATTTGTGAAAAGCAATTCGTTTCGCGAGGCGTCATCGGCCGATGAACGTGCGAAACCGATGAAATCAACGGGCACAACATCGGTCCCTTGATGCAACAACTGCATAAAAGCGTGCTGGCCATTAGTCCCGGGCTCTCCCCAAATCACAGGAGAGGTCGAGTACGGAACCCGCGAGCCGTCACGTCGTATGGACTTGCCATTTGACTCCATGATGAGTTGCTGTAAGTAAGCCGGAAAGCGTCGAAGGTCAAACGAATACGGGATGACCGCTCGACTTTTTGTTGACAACACTGCCGTGTTCCAGATGTTGAGCAGAGCCAATATCAGCGGGGCGTTCTCACGTCCGACCGCCTCAGCGGCGTGAATATCCATTAAGTGCATTCCATTGAGGAACTCTTCAAAGGTTTCTGGACCAACCGCGATCATCACCGAAAGTCCAATTGCCGAAGCAACCGAAAAGCGTCCGCCCACCCAATCCCAAAACTCAAACATGTTCGTCGTATCAATTCCGAATGCACGAACCGCATCAGAATTAGTGCTGAGCGCCACAAAGTGTTTTTTGACTGCATCGTGGCCGAGTGCTTGCACTAACCACTCGCGAGCCACGCGGGCATTCGCCAATGTTTCGACGGTTGTAAAAGTCTTCGATGCGATAACAAACATCGTCTCTTCAGGATTTAGTCCCTGGAGGTTTGCCGCTAAATCTGCTGGGTCAACATTAGAAACGAAATGGCAAGAAATGCCCTCGTGGCGATTGGCATGTAGGGCTTCGTACACCATGGCCGGTCCGAGATCGCTACCACCAATTCCGATATTGACGATATGGCAGATTCGTTTGCCGGTACTTCCGACGATTTCACCAGATCGGATTCCAAGGGCCAGATCAGCCATGCGATCGAGAACTGTGTGCACTGCTGGCGCGACATTCACGCCGTCGATCAGAAATGTTCCGTCTTTTGGAATTCGCAAAGCCATGTGGCCAACTGCCCGACCCTCAGTGGAGTTGACTCGCTCACCATTCTTCATTCGTTGAAATGATGTGGTGACGTCGCGGACTTTCGCGAGATTCAGCAAATCGGTCAGAGCACCTTCATCAACACGCTGCTTTGAATAATCGACAAACAGGTCACCAGCATGAATAGTCATCGCCGATGTGCGCTCCGGATCAGATGCGAACTCTTCTCGCAAAGAACGAAGAGGCACGCCCGACAAAACCTGTGACCATTCTGGCAATGACTCAAGTGCTTCCACAGGGTGAACGCTAGTAGACGGCTCAGCAGATGATATGAAGAACGGGTGAGTTCTGAAACACGTGAGTCACATATCGGGGCCAATCCCTCTCCCGCAACGAACTCTCAGTCTCAGCCGACACCTGATCGAACTGGAGTCATTGCCGGTATCTCGGCGTATTTGCTGTGGGGTTTCATCACGGTCTATTGGAAAGCACTCAAAGCCTTCGCTCCGCTCGAACTCATTGGCTACCGCATCGTCACCTCAGTTGTCTTGCTGCTTGTCATCATTGCCGCCAAGGGCCGATTGTCAACATTGTTCCGCAAGCTTTCAACCGAGCACCTTTGGACTCGGGTGGCTAGTGCCTCATTGCTGTTAGCCATTAACTGGACGACGTATGTCATCGTCATCCACGACGGCAAAGTCATCGAAGCGGCCCTTGGCTATTTCATTGCCCCGCTCGGCACGATGCTGATCGGCGTCAAGGTGCTCCACGAGAAAATTCGTCCAATCCAACTTGCAAGCGCACTTCTTGGTCTGGCCGCAGTTGTGGTGCTGACGATCAGTTACGGCCGGGTGCCGTATCTCGCTTTGGCCATGGCTGCTTCATGGGCCGTGTACGGCTTACTCAAACGACAGGTGCCTTTGCAGCCACTTGAGAGTTTGATGTCCGAAACGATCTTCCTCATCATCCCTGCATTTGCACTGATCGTTTGGTTCTCACAAAAAGACGATTCGGTGATTCAATCAGCAAACTTCTGGCACATTGTTTTGGTTCTACTGTCCGGAGTCGTGACCGCGGTTCCGTTGCTCCTGTTTGCTGCTGCCGCTCTCAAATTGCCATTAACGGTCTTAGGTCCGATGCAATATTCAGTTCCGACTATCAACTTCTTACTCGGTTGGCTCGTGTACCACGAAGAGCTTTCTCCAAGCCGATTTGTTGGTTTTGGTCTGGTTTGGATTGCCTTGGTGATTGTCACTATTGACTCAATCCAACGGGCCCGTCAAACTTCTGGATTGAAGTAAGCGACTACTCTCATTACCTGTCAGGCTTTAACGAAAATGAAAATCATGAACATCACCCGTCACCGAAAAATTCGCGTTTCTTTCACCGCGTGCATGTGTCTTGCCATGTTGGCTGCTTGTTCAACCTCTCCGAAGAACTACAAATCTGAAGGAGAAAAGTTCCTTGAAAGCGAGGACCTCGCCAAGAGCGCTGGCTATCGCTACAAGTACGCGCTATGCGACCAACCGCAGTCGATTCAAGTCGGCACACAATATGCATGCATCGCCACCGACAACGATGACAACAGTTGGGAATTCATAATTGAAATAACCGGAGATCGCGAACTCACGGTCGTTGAAGGAAAAGTCGTTAAATAAATAAAATGCCCGCCCTTGCGAGCGGGCATTTATTCAACAACTTGAGAGTTTCTCAGCTTTCGTAATCGGCGATCAATACGCCAACGTCGCTAAACGTTCCAGTCGCAAATTCGTACTGCACAACTTGCAACGACTCTGCTTGGAAAACATCAACGTCGCCGTTCATGGTCAAGACCACTCCCTCGCGAGCAAGTGAAGGAACCAAGCTGTAATTACGAGCGGCATTCATAATTGACGCACGGGTCAAACCTTCTGCTGATTCTGATGCCTGCTTCAAAATTGCCACAGTTACTTCAGCAACGTGCCAGCCTGCACTTGCAGTGGTGACGATATCTTTGTTGCCTTGGGCCGTCATGAATGCGATGTACTCAGCAACTGCTGGCTTTGAAGCAATCGCCGGATCATTTACGTCAACCAGGTTGTTTGAGGTGAACAGTCCATCGGCAGCTTCTCCGGCACCAGCCAAGATCAATGCCGATGCGCAGGTGTTCGTCAAGAAAATGTTCGGCATCCAACCAGAGTTAGCGGCCTTGGCATTGGCAACTTCCGTCAAGAAAGTTGGGCACTGTGCACCGAGCGGAACCGCAACGATTGCATCAGGGGCTTTCGAAGCGATGGCGTTGATTTGCGCAGTCGGAGGCGTTGAGCTATCGGCTTCAATGGTCTGCTCGTCAACAATTTCAATGCCGCTATCGGCGGCATCAGCGGCTTCCTTGAAGGCCTCAAGATAGACCTGGCCGAATTCGTTGTTCACCGTGAACAACGCCACTTTTGCGCCATCAGGGAACTGAGCCTTGATTTGGCTGGCATAGACCTTGGCTTCAATGCCGTAGGGGGCGAGAGCTCCAGTGGTCCATGGGTAATCGGCAACCTCGCCCCAAGCGGGCGAACCGGTCAAAGCCTGCAGTTGTGGAACACACTCTTCATTCAAAGTGTCACGCACTGCAGCGTTGTTGGGCGTACCAATGATTCCTGAGAAAAGGTTGACTCCGGCGTCGAGCAACTTGTTCACAGCATCTGGCGTGAGGTCTTTGTTGTACTGATCATCTTCAAAAGCCACTTCAATTGTGGTGTCGCCAAGCATCTTTTGCTCGTTCGCCCACTTGATGTATGACTCAAAACCAGCCTTGACAGGAGCGAAAGCAATTGCTGCAACGCTTCCCGACAATGGCAACACAGTACCGATCTTGACTGTTCCCGTGATCGGAGCATTCGCTGCCTCGGGATCGACGCAGTCGTCAGTGTTTACTGCCCACGATGTTGCGGGGGCATCAGTCGAGGGAGCACCTGTATCTGGTGCTTCACTCGTAGGTGCTTCGCTTGTTGGCGCTTCTGATGTGGGCGCTTCGGTCGATGTTGAATCGCTTGATCCACCACACGCCGAAATTGCCAGCGCACCTGCCATAACGAGACCACCTAAACGGAAAGTCTTACGAACCATTATTTTCCTCCTCCATTGAATTGCTTTCTAATGAACAGAAAGCATCCATCCCACATTGGATGTCCTAACAATCTATAGAGGGCGCACGAACTGGGTTAGGCGCAAAGGTCCCATATTCATTGGGTGGGACTTATGTCACGAGGAGTGACTGTCATGATTCGACGCGTCAATTTCCGTAGGAGACCTACGAGACCAATTGGTGCGAACAACATAATCACGATGAGAGCCAGACCCAGAATTAATGTCGCGGGTGATTGATCGGTCCATCCGAAAATGAAGCCCAAGACTCCAGAGGAATCGGTGCCGATTCCGCGCGTGGTGTTGTCAAGCCAGACGTACACCAACCCTCCGATGATCGGTCCGCTTAATGTTCCGGCACCACCGACCACCATGATGAGCAAGAAAATAATGGAGCCCAACAACGTCACATACTGTCCATCAGGAGTGACAACGCCCGAATTGAGAGTTGCCAAAACACCGGCCAGGGAGCACATCGATGCCGAGATTCCAAAAATGAGCACCTTGGTGCGGGTGACGTTGACACCCATCACTGCCGCCGCCGTTTCATTGTCACGAATGGCAATGAGCGAACGACCGACGCGACTCCTGATGAGACCACGGCAAACCAGGTAGACAATGACCAACACCAGAAGACCCAACCAATAAGCGAAAACTGCACGACCGTCACGGCCCTTCAATTCTCCAAGAATTGGCCACACGGGTAGTTCGTCGTACTTCACGCTGTCGATTCCCTTAGCGCCATCGGTCAACCACTCAAGTTTTTTCCAACGCAACAAAGTAGGAAACAAAACTGCGACTGCCAATGTGACGAGTGCCAAATAAGCACCACGAATTCTCAAAACTGGCAGCCCAATCAAGCAACCCACGATGAAAGCGATGACCGCAGCCGCATAGAACGTATAGCCCGGGCTCCATCCGTGATCACGAATCAATATGGCTGCCGTATAACCACCAATTCCAAAAAAGGCCGAATGCCCTAACGAGATTTGCCCGGTAAACCCAAGAACCATATTGAGCGACATCGCGGCGATGATCAATGTAAATGCCGAGGCGAATTGTCCAATGCGTGCAGTTTCAGACTGCGTCGGAATGTAGACAACGATCAATGCCAATAATGCAAAGCCAACAATACGAATAGCCCAATGTTGCAGTGAACCTTCTTTGATCTTCAACATGTTGCGTTCACACCCGTTCCACTTTGAGCGAACCGAACAAGCCAGATGGTTTGACCAACAGCACAACAAAGATCGAAATCAAAGCCACCGAAAGTTTCAGATCTTGCCCAATCCAACCTGGGATATACCCCGCGACCAGTTGCTCACCAACACCGATGGACAATCCCGCAATCACTGCCCCGCCTGGACTATCGAGCCCACCCAATGTGGCTGCCGCCGACGCATAGATGAATACCGAGAACATCAAACTGGGTGTGAGTTGGCCGTTGATGCCACCAACTAATGCTCCCGACAGTGCCCCCATCGCGGCGGCGATTCCCCAGGACGATGCGAGAACCACGCCTGAAGGGACTCCGACGAGACGGGCAGAGTCAGGATTGCTGGCAACTGATCGCATCGCTAATCCGAATTTTGTTTTGGAAAAGAGCAAGAACAAAAGACCCATGAGTACCAACCCAACAACAAGTACACCAATGAATTTGTAACGCCACTCGGCTCCCAAAATACGCACAAAATCAAGGGGTTGGTTCGGGAACAAACTTCCCATCGTGTAACCCTCGGCGCGATCCCAAATCATGGTAGCCAATGAGTTCAGACCCAAAAACATCGCAATGGAAACTACGAAAACGCCACCAGGCGATTTCTTCGCAACTGCTCGAATCACTGTTGCCTCGGTTCCGGCACCAAGCACAAAACCAAAAACCATGCCGATGATGACCGCCAAAATGAGCGGTACTCCCCATGCGTTGATTTGCCAAATGATGAATGTGCAAAACATCGCCATTTCACCTTGTGCAAAGTTGAGATGTCCGGTGCCGCGAAACACGACCACTAACCCCAGAGCGACAAGGGCATAAATCGCTCCGAACGACAGACCGTCAAATATGTATTGCAGAAGTCGTTCCATATCAGCCCCCGAGGTACGCCTTCCTGATGCGCTCGTCACCGGCAATTGCTTCTGCGCTTCCCGAAGCAACGACTTGACCAGTTTCAAGGAGGTACACCTTGCTCGCCACCTTTAATGCCAAATTGGCATTTTGTTCGACCAACAAAACCGACAATCCATCCTGCTCATTGAGATTCTTCAAAACTTCAAACAATTCCTGAGTAACAAGCGGAGCGAGTCCAAGACTTGGTTCGTCACACAACAAAAGTCGGGGACGGCTCATCAGGGCACGGGCGATGGCCAACATTTGTTGTTCGCCACCCGACAAACTTCCGGCACGTTGATTCTGGCGCTCCTCTAGGCGAGGAAATGTTTTGTACCAACGAGCGATATCGCTTTCAATTGAATCCTTGCGAATATATGCACCAATCCGCAGATTCTCTTCAACCGTCAGTTCTGAAAAGGTGCCTCGCCCTTGCGGCACATGAGCAACCCCGAGCCGAACTATTGATTCGGCACTTTGAGACACTATTTCCTGGCCATCAAAGACAACCGAACCGCTACGCGCAATTGTTCCAGACACCGCACGCATTGTTGTGGTCTTGCCAGCGCCATTGGCACCGAGCACCACAACCATTTCACCTTCGTTCACATCGATATCAATGCCCAGCAAAACATCAACTTGTCCGTAACTTGCTCGCAAACCAACGGTCTTCAATATGGTCATACTTCACCGCCCAAATAGGCACGAATTACGTTCGCGTCACTTTGAACTTGGCTCGGAGTTCCTTCAGCAATCTTGCGACCGAACTCCATAGCAACTACTTGATCAGAAATTTTCATGACCATCGACATGTGATGTTCAACCAATAACACCGTCAATTTGAACTTGTCGCGAATGGCCACAATCGTGTCACCAAGTTCGTCTACTTCTGAATGAGTTAAACCTGCGGCAGGTTCGTCCAGTAGCAAGAATCGCGGAGCAGCAGCAAGAGCTCTCGCAATTTCGAGCCTCTTCAACGTGCCAAAAGGCAATCCCGCTGCCGGGTGGTGGGCGAGTTTTTCCAGATTCAAATCGCGTAACAGGTCATAAGAGACATCACGTATACGACGATTCTCTTTTTGAGCGCCGATTCGAGTGATCGCTCGGACGAAACCAACCGAACCTTGACTATGCGCTCCAACCATGACATTTTCCAACAATGTCATCGTTGGAAACAAAGCCAAGTTCTGAAACGTTCTAGCAATACCAAGTTCAGCAATGCGATGAGCGGGCACCGACAACAGATCGTGACCATCAAATAAGATTCGGCCCTTGAAGGGATCGTAAATCCGGCTCACGACATTGAACATCGTCGTCTTACCAGCCCCATTAGGGCCGATCAAACCGCAAATGTCCCCTTCTTTTATGACAAAGGTCAGTCCGTCGAGCGCAACAATGCCGCCAAAACGAACTGACACATCCTGCACATCAAGTAGCACGAGTCAAAACTACCACCAATGCAAATTGGTACATATTTCTCAGAACAAAAAGATCACAAAAGGTGACGCCCAGCACTTAGATCTATGACACGCTTAAGACATGAGTACGCAAGTTGATGATTCCGTAAATTTTGACGACGAAGTCATTGTTCTCCCTTGGTGGCAAAACCCCCTCAACTTTCTCGCACTCGGCCTTTCAATGTTGATCCTCGGAATTGGTGTCGGCTACTACTTCGGCGACGCCGCTGCTACCCCAGACAAAAACAAGGTTGATGTCGGGTTCTTACAGGACATGCGATACCACCATGATCAAGCAGTCGAAATGGCCTATTTCTACCGCACCTCTGCCGTCGACCCTCACCCGCGCCTCAGCATGCTGGCCGAAGAAATCTTGTTGACACAGCAATTAGAAAATGGACGCATGGTGCAGTTGCTTCGCTCATTGTCAGCCAGTGAGGTCAACGACACTGGTACTGCAATGACATGGATGGGACACCCGATGCCCATTGACGAAATGGATGGGCTTGCGAGCCAATCTGAACTCGACTCGTTGGCAGCAGCTTCGGGTGACGAAGGTGCACGCATCTTTGCCACGCTCATGATCAAGCATCACAATGGTGGAATTGCGATGGCCAATTATGCGATTGAAAATGCCTCAAATCGAGATGTCATCAATATGGCTAAGTCAATGGTTAAGGGTCAGCAGGCCGAAGTTGATGAACTTCAAAAGGTCATTGACTCTCTGGACAATTAAGCAGCAGGAATAACCACAGTTGTCGTAGTAGTGCTCGTCGACGTCGTTGTTGTCGACGTGGTTGTCGGCGTGGTTGTCGATGTCGTCACTTCCGTCGTCGTCGGAGCAATCGTTGGAGGCACAGTCACCACTGGAGCAGCAGTCGTTGATGTCGTGGTCGTGGTGTAATTCGGATCTTTCCAGTTAAAGCGTGGCACTTGCGCGCCATAAGCTTCGGGCTCTTTCACTCCATCAAATACAAAAACTTGATCGCCTTTGGCTACGAGTGATTGGTAATAATCAGAGACGTGCATTGGAATACGAATGCAACCGTGCGAAGCCGGATGATCAGGAACTTCCTGGGCGCCATGAACTGCAATTCCCTTATTGAAGTACACCGGGTTGTACATCCCGCCAAGTTGACTCTCGCGTCGCCCGACCACCATTCGGTAATACTTGTACACGCCACCAGGTGTCCACGACAAACCGCACACACCTTTTTTGATGGCTTCCGTCCCATTTTCGTTATCTTGTTCACCTGGAGAAATCGTGACTTCCTCGCACCATTCTTCGTTATCACCGGAAGAAATGTGAGTGACAAGTACGGGAACGTCAGCGTTAAAAACAATGAGAACTTGCTCTGGCAAGTAGATCTCGGTGTGGTCAGGGGTTGAGTCGGGACGGCGTGGCAAAATTTGCAAAGGGTCTTGCATGCGACTCCACATTTCGGGCGTCACCTTCCCAGTCACTTGATCACGCGGCACACCCATCACGAGTTTCTCAAAAGCCCACACTGCTTGTTGAGTACGTTCGCCAAATGCGCCGTCGGCGATACCTGGATCAAAGTTCAACTCAATTAATCGGTCTTGAATCAACTTGATTTCGGGACCAGCCGCACCACGACCGTATGTTTGAGTTAACGGCAATTTATTGACGGGGGCCGTTGATGAGGGGGTGACTATTTGCGCAATTGTTGTCGTTGATTCTGTCGCGCCGTTATCTGACGAAGACCCATCAGAGGAGACGACCCCGATCAAAACGACTGCTGACAAAATTGCGCCAGCCGCGACCGCTGGTGTCCATTGTTGCAACGCCGACGAACGCATACGACTCGATTTCAATCGTCGGGGGCGCTGGGGACTAGACACGGATATGAAGTTTATCTCTCGAGGACGAAGGGCGACTCATGACCGAGTGACGATGGGCTCAATAGCGCGAAGTTCATGACGCAATTCACGCATTTCTCTGAGAATCTTGACGATGACACTCGGTGAAGACAACGTGGAAACGCCTCGGGTTCGCGGAAAATAGTCAACACCAAACTGCACAATGTGATACCCAAGCTTGTTCGCCCGAATCACTAATTCAGCGTCGATAAATGAACCCTCGCTCTTGAGGGAGATATGTTCGAAGATTCGTCCACGGCACATTTTGAAGGCGAAGTTCACATCGCGAATTTTGAGCCCAAAGAAAATCCGAACCAGCGCGTTGTAGAAAAAGGAATAAACGGTCCGCACATAGCCCTCACCCGTTCGATCAAGCCGATAGGCACTAATGATGTCGGCCTCGTACTGACGCATCAAACGACAGGCCTTTTGCAGTTCAACCATGTCAAAGGGCAAGTCTGCATCGGTGTAAAGAACTAAGTCACCAGTGACGTTCGCAAATCCGGTTTTGATTGAACCACCGAGCTTGCGGTTCTTCGGATGATGTACGACTCGAACGCGCGAATCATTAGCAGCGGCCTCATCAGCAAGTTGGGGTGTCGAATCAGTTGAAGCGTCGTCAATAATCAAAATCTCATAGTCGGCAATTTCTCCGACATTGATGAGTGAGCGACCAGCCTCGTGAGCAGCCGACAAGGTCCGCCCGATGTACTCCTGCTCATTCCACATGGGAAAAAAGAAAGAAAGTTTCTGGAAATGCGGACTCGCCGTTTCTGTAGCCACATCTGCAAGTTATCGGCTGACTCTGCGGCATGGACTTCAGGTAACTTGGCTTTTGTGAGCGTGACCGATTCCCCCGACTGGAAAGCTCCGCATCTCAATCCGCCGTTGACAACCCCGCCCGAATTCAACTTTTTTCCTGGCGCTCGTCAGCAAACCCGACTTGCACCCGCTTGGAGCCGAATCATCGCCCTTGGATGGCTCTTAGAATTGTTCGCCTTCATTTGCGTTGGGGCGTCGTCACAAATCATTGGTCGGCCCGTCATTTGGCTCGACGATCAACGATGGGGTTCGGTGATGTTGACTATTTTGGTCGTCGCAACCTGTTTTCCGTTAATGGCCACGGCTTTGTGGTCGATCTTCCACGGTCCCCAAGTATTTCTAGTTTCGGCAGTGCCTACCAGCATCCTCATGTTGCTTGCCGTCCTTGATCGCGACTCGTCGCCCGGGAGTGCAGTCGTGACTTTTGTCCTCGCGATTTCGGGCTTGTTATTAATGGTTGGCGCTTTTGCTGGGCGTTACCGACTCAGCAATTTGTCAAGCGCAACCACTGCATCTAACTGACTCCCCACTTCGGGCCCGGCCCCTGGTCGGTGGTGACGTACGTGAGTCAGCGCTTCATCCAACGGCATCCCAGCAAGTTGACAGACCGCAACGGCCAAGGTGCCCGCGCGACCTATTCCAGCCGCACAATGTGCAACGATCGATTCTCCACGAGCCAAACGATCTTTCACTTGTTGATACAGCGGTAAGACATCCGGCAACACCGGTGACGACAAGTCATGAATCGGGAACCAGGTAGCCCGTTCATTGAGCCGAAGCCACGTGATGTAGTCGTCATAACGTCCCCGTAGTTCATGTTCTTGAACGAGACATACAACATGATCAGCATTCACGCGCCGAACCGCGACCTCAGGGTCGGGACCAATGAAATGCTTGCCGCATAGCCACAACTGGCCAGACAGCGTCGGCATCGGTATCTCGTGAATGCCTCCATCCATATTCATGGCTTTATTCATGCACTACCTACAATATGCCGCCTCATAGTCACCTGACTCGGGTGGGCTGAACCGATAGCGTCAAACCCTATGTCGGCCAAGGTACTTACATCTCTCCCCATCGGCGAACGAGTCGGTATTGCGTTCTCAGGTGGTCTTGATACGTCTGCCGCCGTGGCCTGGATGCGCGCCAAGGGAGCAATCCCCTATTGCTACACCGCCGACTTAGGCCAACCCGACGAGCCCGACCTGCCAGGAATTCCAGGTCGCGCCAAAGAATACGGCGCCCAAGAAGCTCGCCTCATTGATTGTCGCTCCGAATTGGTCCGCGAAGGCCTCATGGCGTTGCAGTGCGGAGCGTTCCATATCACGACTGCCGGTAAGACCTATTTCAACACCACTCCACTTGGTCGTGCGGTGACCGGAACTTTGTTAGTCCGAGCAATGCATGAAGATGGCGTTGATATCTGGGGTGACGGATCCACGTACAAGGGCAATGACATCGAACGGTTCTACCGTTACGGACTCATGGTCAATCCAAAACTACGCGTGTATAAGCCGTGGCTTGATGAAGCCTTTGTTTCCGAACTCGGTGGCCGCACCGAAATGAGTCAGTTCTTGTTGGCGAACAATTTGCCGTACCGCGCCAGCACCGAGAAGGCCTACAGCACTGACGCCAATATTTGGGGCGCAACGCACGAAGCGAAGTTGCTTGAAGAACTTTCAACTTCAATGGAAATCGTTGAGCCCATTATGGGTGTTGCGCACTATCGAGAAGATGTTGCGATTGCTTCCGAAACTGTGAAGGTTCGTTTCCATGAAGGTTGGCCAGTTGCAATCAACGACCAAGAATTTGCCGATCAGGTTGAACTTGTTCACGAAGCAAACCGCATTGGTGGACGCCATGGTCTCGGCATGAGCGACCAAATTGAAAATCGCATCATCGAAGCCAAGAGTCGTGGTATCTACGAAGCTCCTGGTTTGGCTTTGTTGCACATTGCTTATGAACGTCTTGTCACGGCAATTCATAACGAAGGAACGATTGAGAATTACCGCACCATGGGACGTCGTTTAGGTCGACTGCTCTATGAGGGTCGTTGGTTTGATCCGCAGAGCCTCATGTTGCGCGAGCCAATTATGCGCTGGGTCGGTTCAGCGATTACTGGTGAAGTGACTTTGCGGTTGCGTCGTGGCGATGATTACACAGTGCTCGATACAACTGGCCCACACCTCACCTATTCGCCCGAACGCTTGAGCATGGAGCGGGTCGAAGATCAGCCGTTTGGTCCGCTTGATCGAATCGGTCAGTTGACAATGCGCAACCTTGATATTGAGGACAGCCGCAGCAAACTCGAGATTTACCGTGAAGCCGGAACCCTGGCCGCTGGAACCAATCTCCTCGAACTCGAATAGCCCCATTTTCCCCACTTTGGAGTTTGCCTGCCGCTAAGCGGTAACTATCTTCCAAAGTGGCGAGTTAATTGCGGTTTTGTTGGAGGCGGGAGACGAGGCCGGCGATGAGTAGTGCCCGACTTGGCATTTGACTCACATCGACCCATTCGTGATCGGCATGGGCGCCACCGCCCACAGCTCCAAGACCGTCCAACGTCGCCACACCAGCCGCAGCCGTGAAGTTTCCATCAGATCCCCCGCCTACCGCAACGCCCTGTAGCTCGGGCATCCCCAAATCACGGGCTACCTCAACGGCCAACGGAAACAACCACGTTGAAGCTGTCGGCGGCATAGGCGGACGATTAAAGCCACCTTTGATTTCAAGTCGCGCTTCAGGATGTTCAACACTTAATGAATTCATCAGTGCTTCGACGCGTTCACGTTCAGCGGCTTCAACAACTCGCACATCGATCGAAATTTTCGCCAGTGCTGGTACCACGTTGTCGGCTGTTCCAATGACCGCAACAGTCGGTGTCACCGTCGTACCTGCATCAGCATTTCCAAATGTGTTGATTCGCAAAACTTGCGATGAAGCCTCAACAAGCGCGTTGACACCTTTTTCTGGTTCAAGACCCGCGTGCGATGCTCGGCCATGAACATGCAATTCAAATGTGCCGGTGCCCTTGCGCGCCGTCTTCAACGCACCACCATCCGCGCTTGGCTCTAAAACCAACACCGCACCACATGCTTTGGCACGTTCAATAATCAGATCGCGCGAGTGCACTGATCCAACTTCTTCATCGGAGGTGATCAAAATCTCGATGCCAGATTTATCGGCTAAAGCGGCAACACCATGTATCGCTTGAACAATGCCGGCCTTCATGTCGAAGATTCCGGGACCGGTCGCTTTGTTGCCTTCAATCTTAAATGGACGAGCTGCAAGCGCGCCTTTCGGGAAAACGGTGTCGTGGTGCCCAACAATCAAAACTTTTGGTTCGCCGCCACCAACCCAATGCACATGTGGGCCGGCGACCGAATCGATCAATGTTGCCGAAGAGCCCAGACGTTGCTGCATTAATGATGCCAATTCATGCGCGCTCTGCGTGACGGCTTCAATATCTAGAGACGGCGACTCAATGTTGACAAGTCGACCGACGTCGCCAATCATCAACTCACGGTCTGGGTTCTCGATCTTTTCTTGACTCACGACACCATTGTGCCCGATATCGAGGCTCTACAGTCGAATGAGTTACCTGGGGAGGAACCAATGTCATTTACCACTCGTCGTATTTTGGGTGTCACCGTCGCTTTTGCATCGATTGTCACACTCGCCGCTTGCTCAAGCGATAGCGATTCAAGCACCACTGATGCGCCAACAACTGAGGCCAACACCACGTTGGCCCCACTTCCGCTGGCGACATACACGGTTCGTCCAGGCGCCCATCAGATTGCGGTCATTGACGCCGAACCAGGCACAGGTCTGCAGATTCAAGCCGAAGACGGCACGATCGCTGCCGAAGGAACCACCGATGAACAGGGTTCATTTTTGGCCCGCAATCTTGAAGTTGGTTTGTACAAAGTCGTCAATACCGACATGTCGGCTGCCAGCGCAGAAGTGGTGGTTTATGACGCCACATTCATTCCCGAGCAAAGTTTCTATTCCGAACAAGAACTCCCAGCCCCGGGCTTCGGATATCTAACCGCTCGTGACGGAACCACTCTTTCCATCAACGTCATGTTCCCTGGCAAGGTTGAAGACGGTCCGTACCCGACCGTTGTTGAATACTCGGGCTACTCACCGAGCAACCCCGATGACACCACATTTGGTCAACTCTTCACGACTCTCGGATATGCCTACGTTGCCGTCAACATGCGCGGCACTGGTTGCTCCGGCGGTTCTTTCCGTTACTTCGAAGAGTCACAATCACTCGATGGTTACGACGCGATTGAAGCCATCGCTGCTCAACCGTGGGTGCAAGACAACGAAGTTGGAATGGTGGGTATTAGTTACCCAGGCATTAGCCAATTGTTCGTGGCAGCCACACAGCCACCCAGCTTGGCTGCCATCACCCCACTGTCGGTCATTGATGACAGTGCTCGCAGCACGCTTCGTCCCGGCGGAATTTTGAACACCGGCTTTGCAGTGAAGTGGACCAAAGAACGCATGGACAGCGCTGCTATCTATGGCCAAGAGTGGTCAAAGAAAATGGCTGACTCGGGCGACAAGGAATGCGCCGACAACCAGAAACTGCGTTTGCAAAACCCCGACCTCATTAGTGAAATCAATGACAACGTGTTCTACGAACCTTCAGTTGCTGACATCATCAACCCGTCAATGTTTGTTGACAAAATCAATGTTCCTGTTTTCTTGTCTGGCGCTTGGCAAGACGAACAAACTGGCGGACACTTCCCCGCTTTCATTGACAAGTTCACTGGCACGCCACACATGTACACCACTTTGGTGAACGGTTTACACACCGAATCACTTGGACCGGCTGTATTTCCTCGTTACGCCGAGTTCTTGAGTTTGTATGTTGCCAAGAAGACTCCTGATCTCACTGCTGCCGGCCTGATCGCCACGGTTTTGACACCAGGAATTTTCGGAGTTGTCACGCCTATCGTGCAAGAGAATCGTTTCGCCGGAATGACCTTCGAAGAAGCTCTTGAGATTTTCGAAAGCGAACCCTCGGTACGCATCCTCTTTGAAGAAGGCGCTGCAGATGGTCAAGCACCAGGCACACCTCTCAACCGTTGGCGTGCCGATTTCTCGGCGTGGCCAATTCCAGAAGCACAAGCAGTTCGCTTCAACTTGGGCGATAACGGAACCCTTGGTTCTGACGTCGCACAAACCAGCAGCACCGACTACACCGCCGATCCCACGGCAACTCCTGAGACATTCTTCGGAGGCGAAGGAAGTATTTGGGATGCCAATATTAAATGGAACTGGGTGCGCAACCCCGAAGGCACCGCCGCAGTTTTCACGACGGCTGCTCTAACGGAGGACACTGTCATCATCGGACCAGGATCTGCTGACCTATGGATTTCAACAGAAGCCGCCGACACTGACCTCGAAGTCACCATCAGCGAAATTCGCCCCGACGGTTCAGAGACATATGTTCAAAGTGGTTGGCTCCGTGCCAGCCTCCGTGCGCTCAACGAGTCGGACAGTACCGAACTTCGTCCCGTGCATGACTTCTTTGAATCAGACGTCATGTCAGTGACACCTGGCGAACCATTCCTCGCACGAGTCGAAATTTTCCCGGTTGCTCACCCATTCCGAGCAGGATCAAAAATTCGTATCACCATCGACACACCAGGCGGCAACCGTGGCGAATGGAAGTTTGCAACTCTCAACGCTGGTGAAAAGGTAACGATTCTGCACGATGCCGAACACCCGTCATCGATTGCACTTTCAATTGTCCCTGGCCTGAACGTGCCTGCTGGTGTTGCGGCATGTGGTTCGCTCCGCGGCCAGCCATGCCGTCAGCAGTAGGCAACGAGTTGAAGAAGTTCTGAATTTGTCAGCCAGCAATGACTGACAAATTCAGCAACACTTCGCCAGAATCATGACCCTCAAGTTCGAATTCGCCCAACTTGTCGGCAACGAATTCAAATGTGACGTCATCACCTGAAAGTTCAATGTCGTATCCATGAAGATGGAACTCATCTTCAACTTCGGCAATGACATGAATCGTGACCGGTGTTCCTAAAACAACCGATGCTTCCTCGGGGACTCCAGAGTCGGCATCAAGATCAATCGTGACTGATTCGGTAGCAGGAGTTCCCGATTCGGGGGTTTCCTTACTCGCCGTACTCGTCGGGGCGGCAGTACTCACGGGATCGGTCGGCGTCGCCGACATTGCTTCGGTCGTTGGTGCAAGCGACACCGATGTTGCAGCATCATCGCTTGAACACGACGACAAACCTGCAACTCCGAGTAAAACAACTGCCGAGATCACTACTGGGTAACGAGAAGTTTTCATATCCCTATCGTGGCACATTGCGACGTGGATACAGGTGCCGCTGTGCGAAACGGCGTATCAGTCGCTTGCTGGCAGGGCCTTTGCTTCTTTCAACTGCAGCAACTCGCCATTAACGGCCACAGCACCCGAACCCGCTTTGGTGCACAGTAACTCGATCGTGTCGGCTTCGTCGACGTAACGCTTCCCCATCAATGTTCCGCCGCCATGACCTGCCACGGCCGAGACCGAACCATCGCGTGCCGCCGCCGAGGCAATTGTCGCGACCCCGCCAATCGTCACTTCAAGATCGGTCTTGGGCGCTTTGACAGTCATCAATTCAGCAGTACATACAGCACTGATCAAACGGGCTCCGGGTTTGAGAATCATGATGCAGTTCCTCCTTGACGTGCCACGAGTTCGCTCAGCACAACACGTCTCAACATCTTGCCAGTTTCGGTATGCGGCAACGAGTCTCTGACGATGATCTCTTCAGGAGTTTTTGATCCACGTAAGACGTCACGAACTGAATCCTGCAGAATTTTCGGGTCAATAACATGACCTTCGCTACACACCACGACCGCGACAATTCGTTGACCCCACTCATCATCGGGCAAACCCACAACACAGGCTTCGGCGATGCCAGGTTGTGCAAGCAGTACTGATTCAATTTCAGCAGGTGCAATGTTTTCACCGCCGCGAATAATCGTGTCGTCAACACGACCCTCGATGTAGAGATATCCGTCTGCGTCGATTAAACCTTGATCGCGCGTGCAGAACCAACCATCATCGTCAAGCAAACTCACTCCGGCGTATTCACCTGAAACTTGTTCGCCGCGCAGGTAGATCAACCCCGACTCACCCGCAGCAACCACTTGTTCATGCTCATCACGAATTTCAATCTCGATCATCGGCAACACTTGACCGACCGATGACAGTCGTCGTTGAATCATTGGATCATCAGAAGACAATGCGTCACGATGATCGTCCGGACCCAGCACCGCAATTGTTGATGCAGTTTCGGTGAGCCCATAAGCATTGACAAAACCAGTATTCGGAAATGCCTGCAACGCCTGACGAATCACTCGCTCAGAAACCTTTGCGCCACCATACGACAAAGTACGCAATGTCGATGTTGAAAGCACACCACCATCAAGATGCTCAACGATGCGCGACAACATTGTTGGCACCACCATCGCATGAGTGATCTTTTCGTCGTCAACGCGCGTCAGCCATTCTTGAGCCGAGAACGATTGCAAATACACCAAACGTCGGCCAGAGAAAAGATTGGACAACATGTTGGCGACGCCTGCCACGTGATACGGCGGCACCGAAACCAAAACTGCTTCCGAACTTTCGGCACTACCGAATTCAACTGAACCCAATAGGTAGGCCATCAAATGTCGGTGTCGCAATAATGCCGACTTTGGTTCTGATGTTGTGCCACTCGTAAAGAGAACCACGGCGACGTCATCGTCATCTTCGGCCGGTTCGGTTGGCCCAACTTCTTCGAGATCAATGGTGGATAATTCGTCGAGCCACTCATCAAAAACCTTCGGCGAAAATCCCGCCAATCGATCGGACGTTAAAGGGTCGGTCAACACCAATGAATTTGGATAACGCTCGATCAGAGAATGCAACTGACGATCTTCGAGTCGATAGTTCACTGGCACAAATGGAACGCCCGCCCAGGCCGCAGCAAACAAGGCGACGGGAAGTAGCGAGTGATTTTCGCCAACGTAAATAACTGAGGCGTACTGATTGTGAACCTGGGTGGCGCCAAGACGAACCAGAAAACCAAATTCAGTTCCGGTGATTCGAGATTTTTGATCGCCTAAGAGAACGCGATCGTCAAACCCAGATTCGACCATTTCAACGAACGACGAAAGATGCATCGCGGCTCGCCGAACGTCACGTTAGAAACGTGGGCCGTTGGTCTTCTTCTTTTCGGGGGCCTTGAACGGAGCTTCGATCAACATTTCAAAGCGGGCATCATCGGGCTGATTGGGTTCGTTGAGACGCTGCAAGTAGGTCTTGATTGCCGCACGAGCACCAGCAACATGATCACCCTTGATGCCGACTGAACGGCTGAGCGCATCTTTGGCCTTAGTAACGCGTTCTTTGCGAGCGGCTTTCTCCTCTTCGGAACGGGCCTGGGGAACCTTGTTTGCTTTTGCCTGTTCAGCAGCCAGTCGACGGGCTTCAGCTGCTTGCAATGGGGTCAGTTTGGGTGCATTGGTCACGATGGTTCCTTTGTTTACGTTGTGTTGGTGCCCGGGATGGGACTTGAACCCATACTCCCTTGTTAGAGAAGGGGGGTTTAAGCCCCCCGCGTCTGCCTATTCCGCCACCCGGGCACTGCCCTACAGGATAGGGGTTAAGCGACCTGAGACGGTCGGTCGATTGGCGATGCTTCACAAGTAAATCCGAGGGCCAACCACATTTCGCCTCGCAACCGATCGGCTAGTGGCGCAGTGAGTTGATTCGCCACGACAACCCCTTCGATCATGTCGGCCAGCACGGCTACCCATGGTCGACCCTTCACGCGAACTGCCACCGTGATTCCACTTTCAAATCGACGAATCGTGCGATCGGCACCCAAAACTCGGGGTGGACAACGAAATCCGGGCACGATCAAACCTCGCGAGCGGGCCTCTCGCCCCAATGTGCGGGCAGCGGTGGCGAAGTGAACGGTCGTGGCTTCCATCAGAAAGAACACTTTGACAAAGGGGTATGGCACAGAACTCGGGCGACTCGAGACAGCCGATCAACTCACGATGCCCCACCCCCGACCTAAGGTTTGGCCATGAGGTACACGAGTGTCTGAGGTCTATAACCCCGCCCAACAAAAGGTCATTGACATGCTCGGTAAGTCCGAGCCCCGGCCCGAGGTTCCACCCTCACTCGCCGACGAAATTCGGACCGATCTCGAACAAGCCCTGCTGCCCGTAGTCCATCTTCTTCCCGACATTGCCACCTACGAGAACCGCTTTTATCTCAGCAAACAAAGCCTCACGAATGCGCTCTCGTGTGAAGGCTTTTTTCTGGATGGCCAAGGACCCTTCGAGTGGACCAATGCCAATTGCAAAGGCACCATCGTTCATAAGGCCATCGAAGTCTCCATCAACTTGCGTCACCCCATGCCCCCTACCGATCTTGTTGAAGAATCAATTTCCCGGCTCGGCAACGACGCCGGAAAATCAATCAGCGAGTTCTTGATCACGCTCGACGAATTTGCCCGAGCTGAATTAGTTGGCGAATGCAGCGCGCTCTTCACGCGGTTCACCGAATGTTTCCCACCCATCAAAAGTTCTTGGATTCCTCAAGTCGAAAGTTCTCTTGCACTCAACCTTTCCAACAATCGAATTCGTATTGGTGGCAAAGTCGATCTTGCACTTGGCAAACCACCCGACAAAGTCATCATTGATCTCAAAACTGGCCGTTGGTCCCCCGCGCATTACGACGATTTACGTTTGTACGCGCTCATTGATTTCTTGGCGATCGGCAATGCACCGAGAAAAGTTGCCAGTTATTACCTTGATTCCGCCGAGGTTCATCAGGAAGATATTTCTGAAGCCGTCCTTCGCTCAACTGCTCGTCGTTTACAAGACGGGCTCGTTCGCGCCATTGAGTTGAAACTCGGAAACGCCGAACCTATTTTACGCCCAGCCGGGCATTGCAATTGGTGTGCAAAAAACAACGATTGTTCAACAGGTCTTGAGTACCTAGCGAAAAAACACGAAGAAGACGGCTGGTAAAATGTCAGCGCATGTGCGGTGACATCAACGCCACCGGTAAACCAAGCCCCACGTCTTTTTTAACCGAGGCAATACGGCGACCGCTTTGTACCGCATCGCGTGGTGCGCCGATCGCATCGGGACCGAGCCAAGTAACTGTGGCGTCAAGATCTTCAACGACAAAAACAACGCCCCAAATTTCTGCTGGTGTCTCGGGTGCTAAATCGGGCCGCTCCACGGTTTCCAAAATCAGCGAACCCGCTCGATGAAATCCTTGGCGCACTCCATGCCCGGCGTCACGAATACGTTTGAGTGGCAAGCCAAGTTGTTCAGTAATCGCTCCGCACGTTCGATCAAGCGAACCTGTGGTGATCACGAGGTGATCGATTGATGCAACGTTTAGCGCATGAGTCAATTGCGGTGCGGCGACAGGCTCGGCAATCACACGTGTCGCGATGCCGTCAACTGACAACAAGTCACGATCGCCAGACCCAAGGTCTGAAACCAATGTCCAACCGCTCACACAACTTCCCAAAGCCGAAGGATCAGAAAGTTCTGGCAAGAAACGAAAACCTAAGCCAGCGATTGACAGACAAGGAACTGTTGAGCCATCGGGCTGAGATATTGGAAAATCAACAAAGCCAAGACGACGCCACGGGTCAATAGAAGATGACATCCACACATCGGAGATCGTTGTCATGGGATGACACCCCCAGATTGAGTGGGATTGTTCAAGTGGTTCGATTGATTGAGTCCGAATGAGACTCGGTGAGACTGCTACCCCGTACCTTGGTACCGGGCAACCGGACATTCAGGTGAAACGAGAAAGACTGACCTCAGCCGCGACCCATGTTGGGGCGCTTACCGTGGTTCGCCTTTGAGCGGCGGAGCCGGGCCTTGCGCTTCTTGGTCTTCTTTGACATAGGTATGTGAGCCTACAGCCCGAGTCGCCAGAACGAACTCGGGCGGACATGAAACCAGATTTTTTACTCAGGGATTTTCACTCGTCCCCCATGTCACCCGTCGCCCTCGGCCGAGACCGAGCCCAATCCCAGCCCCCAAGACAACGACCGTCAGCGCCAAAACCCCCGGCGAGATGGGCCCTGTGTGAGCAAGTTTGGTCGGAGCACTCGTCGCCTCTGAGGCCAGCGCAAGATCACCCTGCGCATTGTTGGCCTCGACATCGCCAACGACGATCGGGTCAAAAATGTCGTCGTAAGTAACTCCTTGGCTACCGCCGATCGGCCCATCAATTGTTGGCTGAACGGGAACATCCAACGCCACGATGACCGGTTCGTCCCCGATCTCAGGGCGGTCTGCGCAATTCCCCGAACCGGGACTTTCGGTCATGAAGGCCACATTGACCGCCCCCGGCGGCACATCAACTGAGGCTCGACCCTCGCCGTTAGTGACCAACAGGACGGGATCGCCGATCATTTCGTTCAAGGCACCCGTAAATGTCGCGAATACCTGGTGCCTCTCCAAAGCCACGTCGCCGAGATGTAAGTACACCTCGGCTTCACGCACCAGTACTTGATCGCCTGCGTCAGTTACTGGGCCAGTCACAGAATCAGGCATCAAATCAAGCCCTGGTTCGATCGTGCCTTCAATTTCGTAGGTCGCACACGGTTTTGGTTCGGCGCTAACCGGCCGTGCCGAACCCACATGTGCCGGTGAAACCAGTCCGATCAGAGCAGCAATCGTTGTGAGAAGTACGTATTTCGTTTTTGAGATGTATCTGAGTTGCATGATCGAGTGTGTGAATGACTTGACCGTGCGCGGTGGTCGGTAGCCTGCCTAGCGTCATGGAACGCTTCGGATTAGTCGGTCTCCCCAACGCGGGCAAAAGCTCGCTGTACAACGCTCTCACTGGTGGAGGTGCACTTGCTGCCCCATACGCCTTTGCGACCAAAGACCCCAATATCGGAGTCGCCAAAGTTCCCGACGATCGCCTTGATCGCATTGCAGTGATGTCAAAGACAAAATCGCTGATCCACGCTTCGGTTCAAGTGGTTGACATTGGTGGGCTCGTTGAAGGTGCCAGCAAGGGTGAAGGCCTCGGCAACAAGTTCTTGGCCAACATCCGCGAAGTTGATGCCATCGTTCTGGTGTTGCGCGCTTTCGAAGACGACGACGTGCCCGGACCATCTGATCCGCTTGAACATTTACGCGTTGTTGAAATTGAACTTGCATTGGCCGACCTTGAAACTGTCGAGAAGCGACTCACTCAGGCAACTCGCCAAGCCAAACTTGATAAGTCTGCGGCTGGCGAACTTGAGGCACTGCAAGCTGCGTACGACGCACTTAGTCAAGGACTCCCCTTGTACCGCGCCGGACTCAAAGAAGAATGGCGCGAAACGCTCAAGCCATATTTCTTATTGACCAATCGCTCCGTGCTTGCAGTGGTGAATGTCGGCGAAAACGAACTCGACAAAATTCCGGCTGTCGAAAAAATCGTTCGCGATGAATTTTCAACCGCTGGTGCCAATGTTGAAGTCATCGGTATGTGCGTGCAACTTGAAGCAGAAGCGGCAACGATTGTTGATCCCGTTGAACGCGCCGAAATGCTTGAAGGGTTCGGTCTTGGTGAGGGCGCACTGTTCCGCATGGTGCGCAGTGCGTATCACCTACTTGGATTGCGCACCTATTTCACAACAGGTGAGAAAGAAACCCGCGCCTGGACTTTCTACGCTGGTTCAAGTGCTCCCGAATGTGCTGGTCGAATTCACACCGACTTCCAACGAGGCTTCATCAAGGCTGAAGTCATTCACTGGGACGAATTGCTCGAAATTGGCGCCTGGAACAAAGCCAAAGAAGTCGGCAAAATCCGCATTGAAGGCAAGGAATATCACCCCGAAGACGGTGACGTGATGGAGTTCCGCTTCAACGTCTAAATTGGTCTTGCGCTCAACCTTGTTGAGTGACGACTTCAGAAATCAAGGAGGCGAGTCATGACATCTCATTCAGCATGGCTTGTCACCGAAGGTCGCGTTTTGGCTAGCGCCGAAGTAGCGAACGACCGCTCATCGCGACGCAAAGGTCTATGTGGTCAAACCCGAATTGACGGCGCATTCGTTATCCCACATTGTCGATGGGTTCACACCTTCGGCATGCGCATACCTATTGACGTCGCCTATCTCGATGCAAACGGCAATGTCCTCAAAACAGTGCTGATGCACAAATTTCGTCTTGGTGCGCCGGTGTGGCAGGCCCGCACTGTGATCGAAGCCGAAAAGGGGGCCTTTGCGCGCTGGGGTATTCAAGTCGGCAACAAAATTGAAGTACGCGACAACACAAACAAGGCAGCACCACAATGAGCAATCTCATTCTCGTGGCCACGCCGCTCGGCAATATGGGCGATATTTCGCCTCGCGCCATCGAGGCACTCACCAACGCTGGTCTGGTGTGTTGCGAAGACACCCGTCGCACCGGACTGCTCCTTCACAATCTCGGCATTTCCGCCACACTGATGCGTGTTGATGATCACACTGAGCATGCATCGATTCCGCGAGTGCTTGATGCTCTCAACGAGGGGCGTGACGTTTGCTTGGTCACTGATGCCGGCACACCCGGAATCAGCGATCCGGGTTCGCGACTCGTACGCGCCGCCATTGATGCCGCCCACAACGTGAGTGCCATTCCTGGCCCTGCAGCACTCATCATGGCACTCATCATCAGCGGACTACCCACCGATCGATTCATCTTTGATGGCTTCATTGCCCGCAGCGGTCAAGAGCGCGTCGCCCACATCAACGAACTTGCACTGCAACGACGCACTGTCATCTTGTACGAAGCACCGCATCGCTTGCATCGCACACTTGTTGATCTTTCAGTTGCGTGCGGCCCCGAACGCCCAGTTGCTTTGTGTCGCGAACTCACCAAGATTCACGAAGAAGTGTGGCGCGGAACTTTGGGCGAAGCAGTTGACCATTATGGCACCAATGAACCGCAGGGCGAGTTTGTTCTGGTCCTGCATGGCGCCCCCGACGCTCCGCCGCCAACTGCCGACGACATTGATCGACTGTTAATCGCAGAATTAGCCGGCGGAGCGTCAACACGAGATGCATCAACTGCGGTCTCTCACATTTTGGGCGTACCAAAAAAATCGGTGTACAACCGCGCCGTCGAACTCAACAAGGCCGCTCAGTAAACGAAAACAGTTATTGACGCGGAGCTAGTGCAAGCTGGCGACTTTGTGCAACCAAAACTCCGTTTGAATCCCACATTTCGCCATCTTCTTCAAGCAAACCGTTTTGCACAAAGCGCGTTGAAAAAATGCATGCCACTGGGCCAGCTGCTGGAATCGCTCGAGTATGCACAGTGAGTTCAATGGTGGGAACCCATGCCGTTGGCAAATCAAGATTGAAAACCGACGGAGGAAAAGCATCGCTCGCTAACAGCAAGGCTCGTGTGTCAATCGGGCGATCATCGTTAAAAGCAAACCATCCCCGAATCAAAGCTTGACCAGATTTCACACCATCGCGAAAATGCACATCGCCAGGCTGGACACGGGTACCCAACCGCCCATGGATATACGCAAAATTGTTGGTGGCCGATTGGGCAATTCCCACGCATTCGGAAAATGGCAGCAAACCTTTTGGAGGGAACGATGCATGTTCATCCATATGCGACGGTCCGCCAGGGTCATTTGCGAGATCACCCAAGGTGGCAAGCACCCGAATGATTTCCTTCTCGCCAGTATCTGTCAACAAAAACAATGATGCTGTTGCCGTCGCGAACCGTCGGCCAGACCGCACTGGCGTCACGACGATCCGCGCATCGCCAGCCGGGCACGGAGCTAAGTAATGCGAACTGATGGTGATGCAATCGGGTCGTCCAGTTGCATCGGTTAACGCATGACCCACCAAAGCCAGCAGGTATCCCCCGTTGGCGTTACCCATAATGTCCCAGCCCGGATGCACTTTGGTTGAGTACACCACCGAACCGTCTGGTGATTGTTCGCGAAAAATCTGGGTCGCGCGATCAAACTCATAACGAGGCTCGGCCACATTCAATTCCCCGACAACATTGCCTAGATCCCCAATTGACATGCCAGTCACGCTAGTGAGGTCGTAGCCTCAAGGACGTGGTCTCACCCTCTGAAAATTCGTCACAAGGCTTTTACGCCACGACGCCGATTTATTACGTCAACGCCAAGCCGCACCTCGGTCATGCCTACACCACCATTGTTGGTGATGCTTTGGTGCGTTGGCATCGACTCATAGGCGAGCAGGTGCACTTCTTAACGGGCACCGACGAACACGGTCTCAAAATTCAACAAGCCGCCGATGCCGCAGGTATGGCACCACAGGAATTCGCTGATTCGATTGCTCCACTTTTTGCTGATGCGTGGAAAAAACTCAACATCAGCAACGACGATTTCATTCGCACCACCGAACCTCGCCACCGCGCCGGCGTGCAAAAACTTTTACAAGCGTGTTACGACAATGGCGACATTGAGCTCGATAAGTACAGCGGCCTCTATTGCGTACCGTGCGAGGCGTACTTCACCGAAGACGATTTGGTCGAGGGCAACTGCCCGATTCACAAAAAGCCCGTTGAACATGTTGAAGAAGAGAACTACTTCTTCCGCTTGTCACGCTACGGCGACCGTCTTTTGCAGTGGTATGCCGATCATCCCAGCAGCATCGTTCCCGACTACCGCATGAACGAAGTCATTGGTTTCATCAAACAAGGATTACTTGACTTCAGCGTGAGTCGCACCAGTTTCTCATGGGGCATTCCGCTCCCTTGGGATGACAAGCACATCACGTATGTCTGGTTTGATGCTCTCGCTAACTACATCACCGCCATTGGTTACGGAACCGATGATGTGAACTTCAACAAGCATTGGCCCGTTGACTATCACCTCATTGGCAAAGACATCATTCGTTTTCACTGCGTCTATTGGCCGGCAATGTTGATGTCGGCAGGCATCGAACCCCCTAAAGGTTGGGCTGTTGGCGGATGGCTATTGGTCGGCGGCGAAAAAATGTCAAAGACCACTGGCAACGTCGTGAATCCTTTGGAACTCATTGATGACATCGGACTTGATGGCTTCCGCTATTACGTACTTGCCGAGACTCCTTACGGTGCCGATGGAGACTTCACCTACGAAGGACTCGTTGGGCGTTACAACTCTGATCTGGCGAACAACCTGGGCAACCTTTTAAGTCGCGTCGCAACTGTTGTCGGCAAGAAGTGCAATGGCGTCGCTCCAGCACCCCGTGCCGACAGCCCACTTGCAACTGCCGCTGCCGAGGCTGTTGCCGAAACCATGGCGCGCTGGGCCGATGTTCAACCCAGTCGAGCACTTGAAGCAACATGGCAACTCATTCGCGCAACTAATGCTCACCTTGAAAATAATGAGCCGTGGAAGGCCGAACCCGGACCCGATGTTGACGCCGTCATGGGCGATGCCCTTGAAGCATTACGGATCGTGTGCATTCTCGCTTCGCCGGCGATACCTGACACCATGCAAATAATTTGGGAACGAATCGGCATGCCCGGACTAGTGAGCGATCAACGGGTGCCAACTTCAGTGACATGGGGCGGCTATCCCGGTGGCGCAACCATCGATAAGGGCGAACCACTTTTCCCCCGCCGCAAACTCGACTAAAAACTGCGACGACTTTCTATGTGGACCGACACTCACTGCCATCTTGATGAAGACCGCTACCGCGGCGAAGGTAACAAGAATCTCGGCGGCACGATTGGTGTTCTTGAAAATGCGCGCGCTGCCCAAGTTTCACGATTCATCACCGTTGGCTGCGATGCTGATTCATCGCGGGCAGCTATTGAATGTGCACATCAGTTTGACGATGTCTGGGCCAGCGTCGGCTTGCACCCACATGAAGCGGTTCACGGAGTCGACACCATCGTTGAACTCATCTCGTCACCCCGCGTCATCGCTATCGGCGAAGCGGGACTTGATTATTACTACGAGCATTCGGCACGCGATGAACAAAAGGTCGCCTTCGCCGCGCAAATTCAATTGGCTCATCAACATCAATTGCCGCTGATCATTCACACGCGAGACGCGTGGGATGACACGTTCGATGTCTTGCGCGCCGAAGGTGTTCCTGCACAAACAATTTTTCATTGCTTTACTGGCGGCCCTGATGAGGCTCGACGATGCCTTGAGGTCGGAGCATTTCTCAGTTTCTCAGGAATCGTCACCTTTAAGTCCGCCCAAGATGTCGCTGAAGCTGCAACTCTGTGCCCGCTCGACCGCATCTTGGTTGAGACCGACAGCCCATATCTCGCCCCCATCCCTCTTCGGGGTCGGACCAATCAACCAGCCAATGTTGCGATTGTGGGCACCCACATCGCTGATTTAAAGCACCTTCATCCAGCCGAGATGGCCCGTGTCACCACACACAACGCCTGCATTGCGTTCCCCCTGCTGACTTCATAACCTGCATTCACTGATGTTGACCTTCGCCGAACGCCGTCGCCTTGTGGTTGCTGCTGCAATCACTTTGATTGCTGTTCCTGCTTTGCTGCTCTCGGGCAATGATTCTTCTTCATCCGTCAACACCACGAGCACTGCCCCCACGGTAGTTTCGGTTGCCCCCAACGATTCCGAACCAGCCGAGCCAGCTTTTCTTCCGGAGAACAATGGTTCTCAGGCTCCCGAAATCATCACCGTGAATGTGCCGGCACCTCCGTCGGGATCAAACGTAAAAGGCACGGCCTCATTCATTCGCTGGCGCGGCGACCTACTTGGTTTACGCCCGTGCGCAACGCCGCACGCTCTCATCGGCGCCATCATCACCGTGACCAATCTCAATAATGGTCGCAGCCTCGAGTGCAACAATGTGTCAATTCAGGCTTTGCCTGGTGGTCATATCATCTTGATTCATACCGATGTCTTTTTAGATATCGCCGATCTCATTGATGCACCCATGCCCGTGCAAATCAGTTTCTGAGATCTTTCGTGACTCACTCGCATCGCGATATCACCGAGTTACTGGCTGCTCATGGTCTCGCTCCGCGTCGAGCATTTGGACAAAACTTTGTTTCCGACCCCAACACAGTTCGACGCATTGCGCGCATGGCCAATGTCAACGCGACTGATCATGTCGTAGAAATTGGTGCAGGGCTCGGGTCGCTCACTCTTGCTCTTGCCGAAACTGGCGCTCGCATCACCGCAATCGAAATTGATCACGGCATCGCCCCTGTTCTGCGCGATGTTGTCAAAGACTTACCCAATGTTTCTGTGGTTGTGGGTGACGCCCTTGAACTTGATTGGAACGAAATCATTCCTCCTGGAAGTTCAGCAGTCGTTGTCGCCAACCTGCCGTACAACGTCGCCACGCCACTGGTCGCAGATCTACTTGATGCGATCCCGCAAATTTCACGCTTTGTCGTCATGGTGCAAAAAGAAGTCGCGTTGCGTTTGGCGTCAAGTGTCGGCTCGTCCGACTACGGCGCAATCAGCGTCAAAGTTGCGTATTGGGCGACAGCACGCGTTTTAGGCGATGTTCCGCCGAGCGTTTTCATTCCCCGACCCAAAGTCACGTCGAGCATCATTGAAATCACTCGACGTGAAACGCCAGCAGTTGGACCACACATTGAACCCCAGCAACTTTTCAAGGTGATCCGCACGGGTTTCGGGCAACGCCGCAAAATGTTGCGACGATCATTGGCTGCAATCGCCACACCAGAAAATTTCGAGAATGCCGGTGTGTCACCCGAAGCCCGCCCCGAAGAATTAAACGTTGAGCAATGGGGCCGCCTTGCTACCGAGATTCAAAAGAATCACCGTTCGTAACGACTAGACATATGTCCGTGACTTCGGCTTCCCAGTTAATTCTTGCCCCTGCAAAACTCACTCTCAGTTTGCGCGTCACCGGAGTTCGCGACGATGGCTACCACCTCATTGACGCCGTCATGACCACGCTTGATCTACATGATGAGTTGCACATCTCTGATGATCACAGTGGCCTTGAATTCCGCGGCCCATACTCAGCAGGAATAACAACCGACTCCGACAATCTGGTGTCCCGTGCTCTTACTTTCGTTGATCGCGTCGCGCATGTTGTTGTTACCAAGAACATTCCGCACGGCGGCGGACTTGGCGGAGGCTCAGCTAATGCTGCAGCAATTTTCCGATGGGCACAGCGCACATCAGCAACGGACGTTGTTGCGAGTGCCGCTATCGGTGCCGATGTTCCGTTTTGTATTGTCGGCGGTCAAGCGCGGGTGTCGGGCATCGGCGAAATTGTCCAGCCGATGGCGGTAAAGAGTCAAAACATCACGCTGATTATTCCGCCACTTCATGTCAGCACTCCGGCCGTCTACAAAGCTTGGGATGCTCTCGGCCATCCTCAGGCCGACGGACCGAACGATCTTGAACCAGCCGCCCTCGTTGTTGAACCAAAACTGGTGACGTGGCGCGACCGCATTATCGAAGCAACGGGTCAGATACCGACCCTTGCGGGCAGTGGTGCCACCTGGTTCATCGCCGACGGGGCGGCCAATGTGGCTCAGCGATTACGCGAAGCACTGCCCGAAGCTCAGGTCGTTGAAACCAGAACCGGGCAGTGATTCAAATAAATCGGGATGTGTGAAATTACTTGCGTTGACGCTGATGGCGAGTACGGCGAAGCATCTTCTTGTGCTTCTTCTTACGCATGCGCTTACGTCGCTTTTTAATTAACGAACCCATAGGACCTCTCCAATGACAGACCTCACACG